>NZ_JBSFUK010000034.1:0-43028 GCF_053591755.1 Streptomyces sp. NPDC002926 | reverse complement strand
AAGCCGACGTTCCTGGGCCCTGCGCTCGTACGCCCCGAGGCCGGGCGTCCTTGGGCGGCCTGAGTCTCCTCCGCGCGAGGCCGGGCGCCCGGGGTGGCCTGAGCGGCTGCGCCGAGGAGCTGGCGTCCCCCGGGGCGTGGGGCGTCAGCCCGTGCCGCGAAGCCGACGTTCCTGGGCCCTGCGCTCGTACGCCCCGAGGCCGGGCGTCCTTGGGCGGCCTGAGTCTCCTCCGCGCGAGGCCGGGCGCCCGGGGTGTGAGGGCGTCAGTCGGCGCCGCGAAGTCGACGTCCCTGGGGCCCTGCGCTCGTACGCCCCGAGGCCGGGCGTCCTGGGTGGCCTGAGTCTCCTCCGTGCGAGGCCGGGCGCCCGGGGTGGCCCGAGCCTCTGCGCCGCGAAGCCGGCGTCCCCGGGGCGTGGGGGCGTCAGCACCCACCTGTCCCTCCCCCTGGGGGCCTGGGGGCTCCGCCCCCAGTTTCGGGAAGGGGCGGGTAGGGGAAAGCGTCCCGCAGGCGGCCCGCGCCCCGCCCCCGGAACCGTCGGTTACAGCCAGCCCGCGAACTCCAGCGCCAGTTCGCCCTCCCGGCGCCGCCCCGCCGCAATCGCCCGCGTGCCCGACTCCACCGCCCGGAACAGCGTCCAGCCGCGCAGACGCTCTCGGTCCACCTCCAGCGAGTCCGCCAGCTTGTTCACCCGCCGGCGGGCCGCAGACGCACCGGCCGATGCCGCGATCAGGTCCTCGATCCGGTCGCGGACCAGGCGCGCCAGGTCGTAGGCGCGTTCACCCACCAGCGGCTCCGGCCCGACCGCGAGCCATGGCGTGCGGTCGGCCGCGAGGACCTTGCCCTGGCGGAAGTTGCCGTGCAGCAGCAGGAGTTCGGGCGACAGGGCGGTCAGCTCGTCGCGCGCGGCAAGCGCCGCGGCGACCAGTGAAGCCGCCGCCGGATCCGCGAACGCGCGCACCGCCTCCGCCTGCCGCGCCGTCCGCTCCGCCACAGTCTCGAAGCCGTGGTCCGCCGGCGGCTCGACCCACAGCCGCCGCACCGTCCCCGCCGCCTCCAGCAGCGCTTTCGCCTCCGGCAGTGACCGCAGGGACATCTCCGGATGCAGCCGCTCCAGCAGCAGCGCGTTCTCGGACGACGCGAGCAGCCGCACCGCGCCCCAGCCGTCCCAGCGTTCCAGCGCCGCCCGCTCCAGCGCCGGGGTGGTGAAGGAGGGGGCGGCCTTCAGCGCGGCGGCCGTACCGTCGGGCTGTCGTACGAGGACGACCAGACTGCTCCTGCCGCCCGGCGCCATCACCCGCTCGACGTCCAGCTCCCACCGGTCCACCGACTCCTGGACCGTCTTGGGCAGCTGCCCGAGCCAGTCCTCCGCGGCCGTGTCCCCGTAAGTCTCACCAAGTGCCTTGACGAGCCGCTGCGGTGGTTCGAAAGCCATACGTCCGTTGTTCCCTTTCCGCTTCAGCGCGCTCGACGCCCACTCCGCTCGGCGAGCCCTGGAAAGGCTACGCCGCTGCCGCGCCAGCGCACCGCACGGACGGCCGCCTCGCTCAGCGCGCCCGCGGCCTCCCGGCGCAGCGGCCCTTCCGAGGCCCGTACGAGATCGGAATAGACGCCCGCGACCCGGTCCTCGAGCACCGCGGCGAGGCGCACCGCGGCAGCCGCGTCCGGCACAAGGAAGGGCAGCGCGTACGCCGGGGCTGCCGCGGCCGGCGCCCCGCCCAGGTCGCGCGCGGTGCGCTCCAGCGCGTCCCGCCGGGCCCGGTGCGCGGCGTACGCGGCCTTGACCTCGGCCTCCCGGTCGTCGCCGATCCGGCCGCCGACGACCCCGTACCCGTACACCGCGGCATGCTCCGCGGCGAGCGCGGCCTGTACGGCCTCCAGCGTGTCCGGTGTGTCCGGCGTACTCATCACGCGCCACCCTTCGTCAGCAGGTACGCATGCGCGGCGCCGGCCGCCGCGACCGAGGCGAGCAGCCGGGCCAGTTCGGGCTCCGCGTCGACGAGGGCGGCCGTGTGCGCGTCGGAGGTACGGCGTTCAGCAGTGGCCAGCGCCTTGACCGCGGCCTTGGCGTCGGCCGGAACCGGCACCTGTGGTGCCACCCGTGTCGTCCCGCCGAGCGCCGCCACATGCTCGGCGACCTCCGCCCGCAGAACGGCCAACCGGCCGGTCAGCGCCGGATGTTGCGTGATGACGGCGTCGTACTGGTCACGCAGCGCACCGCTCGTGGCGGCGAGCCTGCGCCTGAGTGCCGCCTCCGCGCGCGCCGGATCGGGAGCCGAACCCGCGGTACTCCGTCCCTTGGGTTCATCCGTCGAACAGCCCGTCAACAGTCCGGCCGCCGCCGCCCCCGTCACGATGAGCGCACGCCTCCGTGTTGTCCCCGTGCGCCCCACGCGTCTCTCCCTCGGGCCTTGCAGTGATCATCGCCGCAGGCGAGCGTACCTGCGGGTCAGGCGCAGGTGGACGGCAACACCCCCCGGGACCGGATACCCTTTGATCTGACACGCGACGATCCCACAACAGCACACGCGGCCGAGGAGTCACCCGGATGAGCACCACCCAGAGCGAGAGGCTGCGAGGGCTGCTGGAACCGCTCGTCAGCGCCGCGGACCTGGATCTGGAAGAGATCGAGGTGTCCCGGGCGGGCAGGCGCCGCATGCTGAGGATCATCGTGGACTCCGAAGAGGGCGTGGAGCTGGACGCCTGTGCCGAGCTGAGCCGCGCGATCTCCGAGAAGCTGGACGAGACGGACGCGATGGGCGAGGGCGAGTACGTCCTCGAAGTGAGCTCGCCGGGCGCCGACCGCCCCCTGACCAAGCACCGCCACTACGTACGCGCCGTCGGCCGACTGGTGAAGTTCCAGTTGCACGACGCCGGAACGGCTGACGAGCTGGTGGCCCGCATCCTCACCGTGGACGACGAGGGACTCGACCTCGAAGTGCCGGGCGTGAAGGGGCGCAAGCCCACCGCCCGCCGTGTCACCTTCGCGGAAATCGCCAAGGCACGGGTGGAGATCGAGTTCAACCGCAAGGACAAGAAGGAAGAGGAGGCGTAGCCGTGGACATCGACGTAAAGCTCCTGAAGGGCTTGGCACAAGAGAAGGAGATCCCCTTCGACCTGCTGGTCGAGGCGATCGAGTCGGCCCTCCTCATCGCGTACCACCGCACCGAGGGCAGCCGCCGCCACGCGCGCGTCGTGCTCAGCCGGGACACCGGCCATGTGACGGTATGGGCGAAGGAGGACGCGGCCGACCTCGAAGAGGGGCAGGAGGCCAAGGAGTTCGACGACACTCCCTCCGACTTCGGCCGTATCGCCGCGACCACCGCCCGCCAGGTCATTCAGCAGCGGCTGCGGGACGCGGAGAACGATGTCACCTTCGGTGAGTACGCCCGACGTGAGGGTGATGTCGTCGCCGGTATGGTGCAGCAGGGCAAGGACCCGAAGAACGTCCTGGTCAGGCTGGACGACAAGCTCGAGGCGATCCTGCCGGTGCAGGAGCAGGTGCCGGGCGAGGAGTACACCCACGGTCTGCGGCTGCGTACGTACGTCGTCCGGGTCGCCAAGGGTGTGCGCGGGCCGTCCGTGACCCTGTCCCGCACCCACCCGAACCTCGTGAAGAAGCTCTTCGCACTCGAGGTCCCGGAGATCGCGGACGGCTCGGTCGAGATCTCGGCGATCGCCCGCGAGGCCGGCCACCGCACCAAGATCGCCGTCCGCTCGACCCGTTCGGGCCTGAACGCCAAGGGAGCGTGCATCGGCCCGATGGGCGCCCGTGTGCGTAATGTCATGGCCGAGCTGCACGGCGAGAAGATCGACATCGTGGACTGGTCGGACGACCCGGCCGAGATGGTGGCCAACGCCCTCTCACCGGCCCGCGTCAGCAAGGTCGAGGTTGTCGACCTGGGCGCGCGTTCCGCACGGGTGACCGTCCCCGACTACCAGCTGTCGCTGGCGATCGGCAAGGAGGGGCAGAACGCCCGTCTGGCCGCCCGTCTCACCGGCTGGCGCATCGACATCCGTCCCGACACGGAGCAGAGCGACGACCAGGGTTCCGACCGGGACTCGGACCGGGACTCCGCCCACCGGGACTGAGGGATGCCGTGTCCTGACGCGCCACACCCCCGGATCCCCGGGGCGGGCGGGATCCCGTCGCGCTGACGGCGGGATGCCACCTGGATCAAGACAACAACCGTTCGATTTTTGCCCCAAAGGGGTGAGGTCGCCACGGGGAGGTAGACTTAAACGTGTCTGGCCGGACGCATGCCCGCGTATGCCCTGAGAGAACCTGTGTGGGATGCCGGGAGCGAGCGGCCAAGAGCGATCTGCTGCGCATCGTGATGACCGGAGACGCTTGCGTCCCCGATGATCGCGGTACGCTGCCCGGCCGGGGTGCGTATGTACACCCCGCCTTGGTCTGTCTCGACCTGGCGGTCCGCCGCCGGGCGTTCCCCCGGGCCTTCAGGTCCAAGGGACCGCTCGATACCGCGGATGTACGCCGGTACGTCGAGCAGGCAGCACCGTAAGAAGAAGTACGGCACGGAACCCCGTGCGGTCAGGTACCTCGCGAGTTGGAAGTAGGTCGAGATTGCGATGAGCACTCGATGAGTACGCGATGAGTACGCCCATGAAGTAGCGACGGTCCGGCGGTAACCCGGACCTAAAAGGAGCGAAGTGGCTAAGGTCCGGGTATACGAACTCGCCAAGGAGTTCGGCGTCGAGAGCAAGGTCGTCATGGCCAAGCTCCAAGAACTCGGTGAATTCGTCCGTTCGGCGTCCTCGACGATCGAGGCGCCGGTTGTACGCAAGTTGACTGACGCACTGCAGGGGCCCGGCGGCAACGCCGGCAAGTCCGCTGCCAAGCCCGGCGCGCCCCGCAAGGCCGCGCCTGCCAAGCCCGGCGCGCCCTCCCCGGCGCCGTCGGCCCGTCCCGCTGCCCCCAAGCCCGGCGTCCCGGCTCCCAAGCCGGCCGTGGCCGAGGCTCCTGTGAGCAGCGCCCCCAGCACCCCCTCCGCGGCCCCGGTTTCTCCGGGCCCGCGTCCGGGTCCCAAGCCCGCACCGGTCAAGCCCGCTCCGGCGGCTCCGGTGCCCGCGGCCGAGTTCTCGGCCCCGGCTCCGGCCCAGCCCGCAGCGCCGCAGGCCCCCTCGCGTCCCGCGGGTGCCACTCCCGGCCCGCGTCCCGCCCGTCCGGCTCCGGCCGGCGGTCAGCGTGACGGCGGCCGTGACGGTGGCCGTGGTGGCGAGCGTCCGGCGCGTCCCGCCGGTCAGGGCGCCCCGCGCCCCGGCGGCAATCGTCCGGCGGGTCCCCGTCCGGGCAACAATCCCTTCACGTCCGGTGGCTCCACCGGTATGGCGCGTCCGCAGACGCCCCGTCCGGGTGGCGCTCCGCGTCCCGGTGGCCACGGCGGTGCCGCTCCCGGCGCCCCGCGTCCGCAGGGCGGTCCCGGCGGCGCTCCCCGTCCGCAGGGTCAGGGCGGCGCCCGTCCGAGCCCGGGCGGTATGCCTCGCCCGCAGGGCGGCGCTCCGCGTCCCGGCGGTGCCCCCGCCGGTAACCGTCCGAACCCCGGCATGATGCCGCAGCGTCCTGCTGCCGGTCCCCGTCCTGGTGGCGGCCCCGGTGGCGGCGGTCGCGGTCCCGGTGGTGGCGGCGGCGGTCGTCCCGCCGGTGCCGGTGCCGGTCGTCCCGGTGGCGGCGGCGGTTTCGCCGGTCGTCCCGGTGGCGGTGGCGGTGGCGGTCGTCCCGGTGGCGGCGGCGGTTTCGCCGGTCGTCCCGGTGGCGGTGGCCCCGGTGGTGGCGGCGGCTTCGGTGGCGGCGGTGGCCGTCCCGGCTTCGGCGGACGTCCGGGTGGTCCCGGCGGCCGTGGTGGCACGCAGGGCGCCTTCGGTCGTCCCGGCGGCCCGGCGCGTCGTGGCCGTAAGTCGAAGCGGCAGAGGCGCCAGGAGTACGAGGCCATGCAGGCCCCGTCGGTCGGCGGTGTGATGCTGCCTCGTGGCAACGGACAGTCCGTCCGTCTGTCGCGCGGTGCCTCGCTCACCGACTTCGCGGAGAAGATCAACGCCAACCCGGCGTCGCTCGTCGGCGTGATGATGAACCTCGGCGAGATGGTCACTGCCACGCAGTCCGTCTCCGACGAGACGCTGAAGATGCTCGCGGACGAGATGAACTTCGTCCTCGAGATCGTCAGCCCCGAGGAGGAGGACCGCGAGCTGCTCGAGTCCTTCGACATCGAGTTCGGCGAGGACGAGGGCGGCGAGGAGTTCCTCGTGTCCCGTCCGCCGGTCGTGACCGTCATGGGTCACGTCGACCACGGTAAGACCCGACTTCTGGACGCGATCCGCAAGACGAATGTGGTTGCGGGCGAGGCCGGCGGTATTACGCAGCACATCGGTGCGTACCAGGTCGGTACCGAGGTCAACGGTGAAGAGCGCAAGATCACCTTCATCGACACCCCCGGTCACGAGGCGTTCACCGCCATGCGTGCCCGTGGTGCGAAGTCCACCGACATCGCGATCCTCGTGGTCGCGGCGAACGACGGTGTGATGCCGCAGACGATCGAGGCGCTGAACCACGCCAAGGCGGCCGGTGTGCCGATCGTGGTCGCGGTCAACAAGATCGACGTCGAAGGTGCCGACCCGGTCAAGGTGCGCGGTCAGCTCACCGAGTTCGGTCTGGTGGCCGAGGAGTACGGCGGCGACACGATGTTCGTCGACATCTCCGCCAAGCAGGGTCTGCACATCGACTCCCTGCTCGAGGCCGTGATTCTCACCGCGGACGCCTCGCTCGACCTGCGGGCCAACCCGGAGCAGGACGCGCAGGGTATTGCGATCGAGGCTCACCTCGACCGCGGCCGCGGTGCCGTCGCGACCGTCCTGGTCCAGCGAGGCACGCTGCGCGTCGGCGACACAATGGTCGCCGGTGACGCGTACGGCCGTGTCCGCGCGATGCTCGACGACAAGGGCGAGAACGTGGAAGAGGCGGGTCCGTCGACTCCGGTCCTCGTCCTCGGTCTCACCAATGTCCCGGGTGCCGGCGACAACTTCCTGGTTGTCGACGAGGACCGTACGGCCCGTCAGATCGCCGAGAAGCGTGCCGCTCGTGAGCGGAACGCCAACTTCGCCCGCAAGGGTGTCCGGTTCTCCCTGGAGAACCTGGACGAGGCGCTCAAGGCCGGTCTGGTGCAGGAGCTCAACCTCATCATCAAGGGCGACGCGTCCGGTTCGGTGGAGGCTCTCGAGTCCTCGCTGCTCCAGCTCGACGTCGGCGAAGAGGTCGACATCCGCGTGCTGCACCGCGGCGTGGGTGCGGTCACCGAGTCGGACGTCGACCTGGCGATGGGCTCCGACGCCATCGTCATCGGCTTCAACGTCCGCGCTGCCGGGCGTGCCCAGCAGATGGCGGAGCGCGAAGGCGTCGACGTCAGGTACTACTCGGTGATCTACCAGGCCATCGAGGAGATCGAGGCGGCCCTCAAGGGCATGCTCAAGCCGGAGTACGAAGAGGTCGAGCTCGGTACGGCGGAGATCCGCGAGATCTTCCGCTCGTCCAAGCTGGGCAACATCGCGGGTGTTCTCATCCGCTCCGGCGAGGTCAAGCGCAACACCAAGGCGCGCCTCATCCGCGACGGCAAGGTCATCGCGGAGGACCTCAACATCCAGGGTCTGCGCCGCTTCAAGGACGACGTCACCGAGATTCGCGAAGGCTTCGAGGGCGGTATCAACCTCGGAAACTTCAACGACATCAAGATCGACGACGTCATCGCGACGTACGAGATGCGCGAGAAGCCGCGCGGCTGAGGCAAGAGCTGACGCACGGCATCCGGTCCGGGGCCGGTCGGCGGAGAGTATTTCCGTCGATCGGCCCCGGCCGTTCCGTGTACGGTTCTTGTGTCCCTGCCAAGAGCGGGCAGGGCCCTCTAACCCGTACCGGCGGGACATCCGGACATACATGTATGTGGGGACGCTGTCCTTCGATCTGCTCCTCGGCGACGTACGTTCGTTGAAGGAGAAACGCTCCGTGATCCGCCCGATCGTGGCCGAGCTCCAGCGCAAATACGCGGTGAGCGCGGCGGAAGTGGGCGATCAGGATCTTCACCGCCGGGCCGAGATCGGCCTGGCCGCGGTGTCCGGGGACACGGGACACCTCACAGATGTACTCGACCGGTGCGAGCGCCTTGTCGCTGCCCGGCCGGAGGTGGAGCTGCTGTCGGTTCGACGCAGGCTCCACAGCGACGAAGACTGATTGAGTAAGGCAAAGAAGGAGAAGGACCAGTGGCCGACAACGCGCGGGCGAAGAAGCTGGCAGACCTCATCCGGGAGGTGGTCGCCGAGAAGCTGCAGCGCGGCATCAAGGACCCGCGCCTGGGTACGCACGTGACCATCACGGACACCCGTGTCACCGGCGACCTGCGGGAGGCCACGGTCTTCTACACGGTGTACGGCGACGACGAGGACCGGGCGAGTGCGGCAGCCGGGCTGGCGAGCGCCAAGGGCGTGCTGCGCTCGGCGGTCGGAGCGGCGGCGGGGACGAAGTTCACGCCGACCCTGACGTTCGTGGCGGACGCCCTCCCGGAGAACGCCAAGACGATCGAGGACCTGCTCGACAAGGCGCGTGCCTCCGACGCCAAGGTGCGAGAGGTGTCCTCGGGCGCCAAGTACGCCGGCGAGGCGGACCCGTACCGCAAGCCGGAGGACGAGGACGAAGCCTCCGAATGACACAGCAGAGCAGGACGCCGGACGGCCTTGTCATCGTCGACAAGCCGTCCGGCTTCACTTCGCACGACGTCGTCGCCAAGATGCGCGGGATCGCCAGGACCCGCCGCGTCGGACACGCGGGGACGCTCGACCCCATGGCCACCGGTGTACTGGTGCTGGGCGTGGAAAAGGCCACCAAGCTTCTCGGACACCTCGCACTGACCGAGAAGGAGTACCTCGGCACGATCAGGCTGGGGCAGAACACCGTCACCGACGACGCCGAAGGTGAGATCACCTCCTCGGCCGACGCGTCCGCGGTGACCCGGGAGGGCATCGACGCGGGTGTCGCCAAGCTGACCGGCGCCATCATGCAGGTGCCCTCGAAGGTCAGCGCCATCAAGATCGACGGCAAGCGGTCGTACGCGCGCGTGCGCGGCGGCGAGGAGTTCGAGATCCCGGCCCGGCCGGTGACCGTTTCGTCGTTCCAGGTGTACGACGTCCGGGAGGCCGTGGCCGAGGACGGGACGCCGGTCGTGGACCTGGTCGTCTCGGTGGTCTGCTCGTCCGGTACGTACATCCGCGCCCTCGCCCGTGACCTCGGCGCCGACCTGGGCGTCGGCGGGCATCTCACGGCGCTGCGACGCACTCGGGTCGGTCCGTACGGACTCGATACGGCGAAGACGCTCGACCGGCTCCAGGAGGAGCTGACGGTGATGCCGATCGCCGACGCGGCCGCGGCCGCGTTCCCGCGCTGGGACGTGGACGAGAAGCAGGCGAAGCTCCTGACCAACGGTGTACGGCTGGACATGCCGGCGTACGACACCTCGCCGGTGGCGGTCTTCGGACCCGACGGGCGCTTCCTGGTGCTGGTGGAGGAGCAGAAGGGCAAGGCCAAGAGCCTCGCCGTCTTCGGCTGAGCTCGCGCGGCCGGTCGCCCCACCGTGGAACGGGCAGGGTCGCTGCCCGTTCCACGATCCCCCTCGGAAGGTGTCTGTCCGCCGCGGCCCTCTGATTCACCCCATCGGGCAGGCGCTCGGAGTGAACCGCGGGTGTATTCGGGGGCGCGTTCGGTACGCGTCCTGCTCCCGTCGACCACTGCCGACCTGACGTCGACAGCATGGGACGCGGGGACCTGACGATGCCGCACGAATGCGATCCGGTGGGGCGGCCGCGCGCGACCGGGTTCGCGAGGTCCCCGGCTTCGCCGCGCTCGTCCCGGGACGGCTGGCCAGGGCCCCGCAGGAGTGGGCCGTGGTGGTCGGTCCGCGCACGCGCCGGACGGTCCGGAGCTGGGCAGTCCGGTGCCGATGCGAACCGTCAGCCACGGGCATGGCAGTCTTAGACCTGCGTAATCGGCAATCACGTACACAGGTTCGGGCGAGGAGCGGTCACAGTGCAGCGCTGGCGTGGCTTGGAGGACATCCCCCAGGACTGGGGACGCAGCGTCGTCACCATCGGCTCCTACGACGGAGTGCACCGCGGACACCAGCTGATCATCGGGCGGACGGTGGAGCGGGCGCGTGACCTCGGCGTGCAGTCGGTCGTCGTCACCTTCGACCCGCACCCGAGCGAGGTCGTACGGCCCGGCAGCCACCCGCCGCTGCTCGCACCGCACCACCGGCGGGCCGAGCTGATGGCGGAGCTCGGTGTCGACGCGGTGCTCATCCTCCCCTTCACCACCGAGTTCTCGAAGCTGTCGCCCGCCGACTTCATCGTGAAGGTGCTGGTCGACAAGCTCCACGCGCGCGCGGTCATCGAGGGACCGAACTTCCGCTTCGGCCACAAGGCGGCCGGGAATGTCGCGTACCTGGCCGAGCTCGGCGCGACGTACGACTACGAGGTCGAGCTCGTCGACCTGTTCGTGAGCGGCGCGGCCGGCGGCGGCGAGCCGTTCTCCTCGACCCTCACGCGCCGTCTCGTCGCGGAGGGCGACGTCGAGGGCGCCGCCGAGATCCTCGGCCGCCCTCACCAGGTCGAGGGTGTGGTGGTGCGCGGCGCGCAGCGCGGCCGCGAGCTGGGCTACCCGACGGCGAACGTGGAGACGCTGCCGCATACAGCAATCCCGGCGGACGGGGTGTACGCGGGGTGGCTGACGGCGGACGGCGAGCGGATGCCGGCGGCGATCTCGGTGGGCACGAATCCGCAGTTCGACGGCACGGAGCGGACGGTGGAGGCGTACGCCATCGACCGTGTGGGCCTTGATCTGTACGGGCTGCATGTGGCGGTGGACTTCCTGGCGTATGTGCGGGGCCAGGAGAAGTTCGACTCGATCGAGGCGCTGCTCGAGGCGATCGGCGCGGACGTGAAGCGCTGCCGCGAGCTCATCGGCGCCGCCTGAGACTCCTTTCCGGTGGCCCTGCCCCGGAGCACCGGACGGCCACCGGCTAGTCCCGTCCGGCCCAGTGGCAGGCCACCTGGGCGCCCGCGGCGCTCGCCAGGACGGGAAGGTCCTTCGAACGGCAGCTGTCCGCCACCCCCGCCCGCTCCGCCTCGCCCGACGCCAGCACCTGACAGCGCACATGGAAACGGCAGCCGGCCGGGATCCGGGACGGGTCCGGCGGCTCGCCCGTGAGCACCACCGGCGCACCGTCCGATTCCGGCAGGACCGACAGCAGGGCCTGCGTGTACGGGTGCTGAGGGTTCGTCAGCACGTCTTCGACCGAGCCCGACTCCACGATCCGGCCCAGGTACATCACCGCGACGCGGTCCGCGATGTTCCACGCGAGGCCCAGGTCATGGGTCACCACCAGTGCGGACAGACCCAGTTCGTCCCGCAGGCGCAACAGCAGGGCCAGGATCTCGCCGCGTACGGACGCGTCCAGCGATGCCACCGGCTCGTCGGCGACGATCAGTTCGGGCCGCAGAACCAGCGCGCCGGCGATGACCACTCGCTGGCGCTGGCCACCGGAGAGCTCGTGCGGGTAGCGCAGGAAGAAGCGCTCGGGAGGCCGCAGCCCGGCCCGGGAGAGCGCCTCGGCGACGGCCTCGCGCTCGTCCCCGGCGTAGTCGTGGATCCGCAGGCCCTCGGCCACCGCGTCGTACACGGTGTGCCGTGGGTTCAGGGAGCCGCTCGGATCCTGGAGCACCAGCTGGACGCGCTTGCGGTAGGTCTTGAGCGCGCGTGAGCCGTAGCCGAGAGGCTTGCCGCCGAAGGTGACCCGCCCCGACGTGGGCTGCACCAGGCCGAGCAGCGAGCGGGCCAGCGTCGTCTTGCCGCAGCCGGACTCGCCGACCAGGGCGACGATCTCGCCTGCGCCGATGTCCAGGTCGACGCCGTCGACGGCACGGGCGGAAGGACCGCCGCGCCGGCCGGGGAACGTGACATTCAGACCGGCGGCCGAGAGCAGGGGAGTGGTGGTCATGGCTGGCTCCTGACGGCGCTGTGGGTCGGGCGGTTCGGCAGGTCGGGCGAGGTCACAGCCGCTGCTCCGCTCCCGCCGCCGCGCCCACCCGCACGCACGCCGCCCGATGCCCGACGCCCGCAGTGGCCAGCACCTGGTCCACCTCGGCGCAGGCGTCCAGTGCCACCGGGCAGCGCGGGTGAAACGCACAGCCGCCCGGCAGCGCCGACGGGTCCGGCGGATCGCCGGGCAGTCCGCGTGGGGCCCGCCGCGACGCGGCGTCGCCGATGCGCGGGAAGGCCGCGGACAGAGCCTGTCCGTACGGATGTTCCGCCGCGCCGTACACCGTCCGCGCCGGGCCCTCCTCCACGATCCGGCCCGCGTACATCACCGCCAGCCGGTCGCAGGTGTCGGCGAGCACCGCCAGATCGTGGCTGATCATCAGCAGGCTGATGTCCTGCTCGGCGACCAACTGCTCGATCAGCCGAAGGATCTGCGCCTGGATCATCACATCCAGCGCCGTGGTCGGCTCGTCCGCGACGATGAGCTGCGGGTCGCAGGCGAGAGACATGGCGATCATCACGCGCTGGCGCTGGCCGCCCGACAGCTCGTGCGGATAGGCGTCCGCGCGGGCGGCGGGCAGGCCCACCTGATGGAGGAGCTCGGCGACACGCTGCTTCGCCGCTGCCAAGGTCGCCTTCTGGTGCAGCAGGATCGGCTCGGCGATCTGGTCGCCGATCCGGTGCACCGCGTTGAGCGAGTGCATCGCTCCCTGGAAGACGATCGACGCGCCCGCCCACCGCACGGCCCTCAGCCGCCCCCACTTCATGGTGAGGACGTCCTCCCCGTCGAGCAGGATCTCGCCGGTCATCCTGGCGGACGCGGGCAGCAGCCGGAGCAGCGCCAGGGCGATCGTCGACTTGCCGCAGCCCGACTCGCCCGCCAGGCCCAGCTTCCGGCCGGCCTCCAGGCTGAGGTCGACGCCGCGCACGGCGGGCACCGCCCGCGCCCCGGAGCCGTATGTCACATGCAGGTCCTTGACCTCGAGCAGGCTCAACGAGCCACCCCCAGCTTCGGGTTGAGCACAGACTCGATCGCCCGCCCGCACAGCGTGAAGGCGAGCGCCACTAGCGCAATGGCGATACCGGGTGGCGCCAGATACCACCAGTGGCCCGACGAGACCGCGCCCGCCTCCCGCGCGTCCTGGAGCATGCCGCCCCAGGAGACGATCGTCGGATCGCCGAGGCCGAGGAACGCCAGCGTCGCCTCGGTCAGGATGGCGCTCGAGATGCCGAGCGTCGTCTGGGCGAGGACCAGCGGCATCACATTGGGCAGCACATGGCGGCTCATGATGTGGCTGTGGCCGCCGCCGAGCGCTCTCGCGCGTTCGATGTACGGGCGGGACTCGACCGCGATGGTCTGTGCGCGCACCAGCCGTGCCGTCGTCGGCCAGCTGGTGACGCCGATCGCGACGACGACAGTCCACACACTCCGGGACATCACGGTGGCCAGCACGATCGCCAGCACCAGCGTCGGCATCACCAGGAACCAGTCCGTGATCCGCATCAGCAGGGTCGAGAACCAGCCGCCGTAGTGACCGGCGATGATGCCGACGAGGGTCCCGATGGCCACCGACAGGGTGGCCGCAAGCAGCCCCACGGTGAGTGAGATCCTCGCTCCCCACACCAGTAGCCCGAGCAGCGAACGCCCGAACTGGTCCGTCCCGAGCGGGAACTCACCGCTGGGCGGCTCCAGTGCCGTCCCCGGTGCGTTCGTCACGCTCTGCACATCGGTGCCGACGAGCAGCGGCGCGGCCACCGCCACCAGCGCGATGAGCGCCAGCGCGCCGAGGCCGAAAAGCCCCGCCCGGTGTGTGCGGTAGGAGCGCCAGAACCGTGCCACCGAGTCGCGGCGGCGCGCCCAGGAGAGCGAGGTCGCGGTCTGTGGGGTCTTGGTGACCGGGGTCGTCGTCATCGGCCCACCCGGGGATCGAGCAGTGGATAGAGCAGGTCGGCGAGCAGGTTCATCAGGATCATCGCGCCCGCGAAGACCACGAAGAGGCCCTGGACGAGCGGCAGATCGGGCACGCTCAGCGCCTGGTAGAAGAGCCCGCCGAGGCCCGGCCAGGAGAACACCGTCTCGACGAGGATCGAACCGGCCGCCACATGGCCCAGGTTGATGAAGACCATGGTGACGGTGGGCAGCAGCGCGTTCGGCACGGCATGGCGGCGGCGTACGGCATCGTCCCGCAGCCCCTTCGCCCTGGCCGTGGTCAGATAGTCGCTGCCCATCTCGTCCAGCAGCGAGGACCGCATCACCAGCAGCGTCTGGGCGTATCCGACCGCGACCAGGGTGATGACCGGCAGCACCATGTGGTGCGCGACATCGGCGACGTAGGCGAAGCCGGACGCGTCACCGGATTCCATGCCGCCGGTCGGGAACATACCGGGGACAGGACCGACGCCCACCGAGAAGGTGATGATCAGCAGCAGGCCGAGCCAGAACGCCGGCACGGACCACAGGGTCAGCGCGACACCGGTGTTGAGCTTGTCACCGAGGCTGCCGTGGCGCCACGCGGAGCGGGTGCCGAGCCAGAGCCCGATCGAGGAGTAGATCACCACGGCGGCACCGGTGAGCAGGAGAGTCGCCGGCACCTTCTGTGTGATCAGCTCGCCGACGGGCGCGTGGAACTGGTACGACGTACCGAGATCGCCCGTCAGTGCCTTGGCGCAGTAGTCGGTGAACTGCTGCCACAGCGGCTGGTCGAGACCGAACTGGCGGCGCAGCGTTGCCAGTTGCCCGGCGGACGTCGGCATGCCATGGGTCATGGCCTTCACCGGGTCGCCCGGGATGATCCGGAAGAGGAAGAAGCTGGTGACCAGCACGGCGAGCAGCGAGATCGCCGCGCCGCCCAGCTTGCCCGCCACATAGAGGAGATAGGCGCGTACGTTGCCGCTCGCGGCGCGGGCCTCGGGGACCCGCGCCACAGCGGTGGTGCTTGTCGTGCTCGTGGTGCTCATCGACTATTCACGGTCTTCCGCGGTCGAACGGCGGCGCATCACGACGAAGAGCCCGAGTCCGGCGGCGAGGACAACAGAGGCGCCGATGCCGATCACGAGGCCCGTGGAAGCACCGCTGTCGGAGCTGCCGTCACCGGCGGCCGGCTCGGCCGACCACCAACTCCAGTAGCCGTCCTGACCCCAGAGGTTGCCCGCGGCCTCCGGCATCGTCTTGATGGACTTGATCTGGTCGGTACGGTACGCCTCGACGGCGTTCGGATACGCGAGGACATTCATGTAGCCCGTGTCGTACAGCCGGGATTCCATCTGCTTGACCAGGTCGGTCCGCTTGACGGCGTCGTACTCCGCGGTCTGCTGGGCGTACAGCCCGTCGAACTGCTTGTCGCAGATGAAGTTGTCGGTCGCGCCGGTGTCCTTGGGCGTGGCGGGCAGCGCGGAGCAGGTGTGGATGGAGAGGACGAAGTCCGGGTCCGGGTTGACGGACCAGCCGTCGAAGGCCAGGTCGTAGTCGCCCTTGACCCATGGGTCGGAGACATTGTCGAGACAGTCGACCTTGAGCCCGACGCCGAGCTTGCCCCACCACTCCTGCAGATATTTGCCGATCGCCTTGTCGTTGGGGTCGGTCGCGTGGCACAGGATTCGGAAGTCGAGCACCTTGCCGTCCTTGCCGACGCGCTTTCCGCTGCCGTTCTTCTTGTAGCCGGCCTGGTCGAGGAGCGCGGCCGCCTTCGCCGGGTCGTACGCGATCCGCTGGCTCGCGTCCGGCTTCCAGAAGTACGAGTCGAAGCGCGGCGGGATATATCCCTCGCCCTCCACGGCGTGCCCCTGGAAGACCTTGTCGACGATGGTCTTCCGGTCGGTGGCGTGGAAGAGAGCCTTGCGTACGGCCGGGTCGAGCAGCGCCGTATGGCCGCTGCCGAAGTTCTTGCCGTCCTTCGACCTCGCGCCCGGGTTGGTGGCGAGGGCGAAGAAGCGGCGGCCGGGCGCGTCGTTGACCTTGATGTTGTCGGCGCTCTTGAGGGCGGTGGCCTGGGCGGGCGTGAGGCCCTGGACGAAGGACACCTCGCCCTTCTGCAGTGCGGCGACCGCCGCGTCACCGTCCTTGTAGTACTTGAACACCAACTCGTCGAACTTGGGCGCCCCGCGCCAGAAGTCCTTGTTGGGCTTGAGCTTGACGAACTGGTCGACCTTGAAATCGGTGATGATGAAGGGGCCGTTGCCGACGATCGGGAACTTCTTGTCGTTGTTGAACTTGGAGAAGTCGCCGACCTTCTCCCAGACGTGCTTGGGCACGATCGGGACGTCGAGCGCCGCCATGGTGGCCTGCGGCTTCTTCAGCTCGATGACCAGCGTTTCGGGGTCCGGCGCTGTGACCTTCTTGAAGTTGGCCGTGAAGCTGCCGTTGGCGGTGGCGGCGTTCTCGTCCGTCATCATCTTGTTGAAGGTCCAGGCGGCGTCCTCGGCGGTGGCCTGCTTGCCGTCGGACCACTTGGAGTTCTTCCGGATGGTGTATGTCCACGTCAGCTTGTCCGGGGACGGCTTCCACGCGGTGGCGAGGCCGGGGATCGGATGGGCGTCCTTGACGTCGTAATTCGTCAGGTACTCGTAGGCCAGTCGGTGGATGGTGGTGCTGACCAACTTCTGCGCCAGGAACGGGCTCAGGGAGTCCACGCTCTGCGAGACGGCGACGGTGAGGACTTTCTTGCCGTTGTCGTCGGCGGCCCCGGCCGAGGGGGTTGCCGAGCCGGCCACCAAGAGGGCGGCGGCGCCGGAGGCCAGAAGCAGTCGGATGCGGGGTGGAACCTTTGTGGCCATGGGAAGGGAACCTCGCGTCATCACTCGCTCGGAGAAGGTGAAGCGAAGGTTTATCAGCGGTGGCGAGTCGCGTCAACGATGCGTCAAACCCTGTGTGGGCTGCGGGAATGTAATGAGGGCCCGCACCGAGGAGACGGTGCGGGCCCTCATTGGTTCAGACCTCTGTCGCGTTACTGCTGAGGGGCTGGCGGTGCCTGCGGAGGCTGTTGCTGCGGCCATCCGGCGGGCGGTACGGGCCCCTGCAGATCCGGTTGTCCCGGACCACCCGGCTGGCCCTGCGGACCGGGGTGACCCGGCTGGCCGTGGACAGGTGCGGGCGGACTCCCGGGGGCCTGGGCCTGGGAGGGCAGCGACTGCTGCCAACCCTGTGGCGGATAGGGCTGCTGACCCTGCGGCGGCTGCTGGCCACCGTACGGCGGCTGCGGCTGGCCCTGCGGGTGCGGCTGCTGCGGCGCGTACGGCTGTCCGGGCATGGGCTGCCCCGGCGCCTGCTGGTGGCCCGGCATCGGCGGGGCCAGGTGCGGCGGCGGGTTGCCGTCCGCGGTCCACAACCCCTGCTGCTGCTGAGCGCGAACGAAGTCCTCGGCGATCAGCGCGGACAGGTTGAAGTACGCCTCACGGGTCTTGGGGCGCATCATGTCGAGGTCGACCTCGGCGCCGGCCGACAGATGCTCGTCGAAGGGCACCACGATCACACCGCGGCAGCGCGTCTGGAAGTGCTGGACGATGTCCTCGACCTTGATCATCTTGCCGGTCTCGCGGACCCCGGAGATGACCGTGAGGGAACGCTGCACCAGCTCGGCATACCCATGGGCGGAAAGCCAGTCCAGAGTCGTCGACGCACTGCTCGCACCGTCCACGGACGGCGTCGAGACTATGATCAACTGATCGGCCAGATCCAGCACTCCGCGCATCGCGCTGTAGAGCAGACCGGTACCGGAGTCGGTCAGGATGACCGGGTACTGCCTGCCCAGTACGTCGATCGCACGCCGGTAGTCCTCGTCGTTGAACGCCGTGGAGACCGCCGGGTCCACGTCGTTGGCGATGATTTCCAGACCGGAGGGCGCCTGCGAGGTGAACCGGCGGATGTCCATGTACGAGTTGAGGTACGGGATCGCCTGGACCAGGTCACGGATGGTGGCCCCGGTCTCGCGCCGCACCCGGCGGCCGAGCGTGCCTGCGTCCGGGTTGGCGTCGATCGCCAGGATCTTGTCCTGCCGCTCGGTGGCCAGGGTCGCGCCCAGAGCGGTCGTCGTCGTGGTCTTGCCCACGCCACCCTTGAGGCTGATGACCGCGATCCGGTAGCAGGACAGCACCGGCGTACGGATGAGGTCGAGTTTGCGCTGCCGCTCCGCCTCCTCCTTCTTGCCGCCGAGCTTGAAGCGGGCGGCGTTGGAGGGATTGCGGCTGCTCTTGGCCTTCTGCTTGCCCCGGACCAGGCGGTCGGAGGAGAGCTCGACGGCGGCGGTGTACCCGAGCGGGGCGCCGGGCACGGAACGCTCGCGCTGGTCATGCGTGACCGGCGTGGGCCAGGCGGCACCGGTCCGCGGGTCGACGGGCGCGGCGTGCGGCTGCTGAGGAGCCTGCGGCTGGCCCTGCTGCGCGGGCAGATAAGGCGTGGCGGGCGCGGGGAGGTTCGGCGTCTGCGGCGGTACGGGCGCGTTCGCGGTGGGCTGGCCGGGGTGTCCCGGCTGGGGGAATCCGTAACCGCCGTGCGGGTTCTGTGCGTCGGGGCCCGGGACGGCCGGGGGCAGCGGGGCGGCGGGCGCGGGCTGACCGGGCCGGCCCTGCTGCGGGAACCCGTAACCACCCTGCACCCTCTGCTGCGGGAACCCGTAACCGCTCTGCTCGCTCTGCTGCGCGGCATGAGGGGGCGTGGCGGGCGCGGGCAGGTTCGGCGTCTGCGGCGGTACGGGCGCGTTCGCGGTGGGCTGGCCGGGGTGTCCTGGCTGCGGGAATCCATAGCCGCCGTGCGGGGCGGGCTGTCCCGGCACCGGCTGACCTGGCTGGGGGAATCCGTAACCGCCGTGCGGGTTCTGTGCGTCGGGGCCCGGGACGGCCGGGGGCAGCGGGGCGGCGGGCGCGGGCTGACCGGGCTGGCCCTGCTGCGGGAACCCGTAACCGCCCTGCTGCTGCTCAGGAGCGGAGGGAACGGACGGAGTTGTCTGGGCGGGCGTCTGCCACGCGGGCGCCGGCTGGGGACCGTGCTGCGTCGACGGCTGAGCCTGCGGCGGGGCGGACTGGTCGTTGCTCTGCGCGGATACGGGCCACTGCGGGGCGGACATCGGTGCGGCCGGCTGGAAGGCGGGCGGCAGCGGCGGCAGTCCGGTGTTCTGTACCGGGGGCGTCGGAGACCAGGGCTGAACGGGCGCGGGCGGAGTGTCCTGGGGTACGGAGTCGGCCGGGGCGGCGTCCTGGGGTACGGCGTCGGCCGGCTCCTCGGCCGGAACCTCCGGGTCCGCCGGGGCGGCCTCGTCACCGGGGTCGGAGTCGTCGCCGTCGGTGTCCTGTGTCCCGGTGCTCACCGAGTCCTCGGTCTCGTCCGCGGAGGCGGCCGAGGACCCGTCGTTATCGGTCGCAGGGGCCGGAGCCTCGGCCTGGGGTTCGGCTCGGGTGTCGGCTTCGCCCTCGGTGGAATCGTCCGCCGCGCCCTCTGAACCAGACTCAGAACCCGAGCCGGAACCAGAGTCGGAACCGGACTCCTCCGCCTCCTGGGCCGCGGCCCGCTCCTCCATCTCGCGCTTCAGCGCGGCCGGGGAGAACCGCATGGTCGCCCCGCTCTCGATGTCGCCGCCCCCGAAAGGCTGCGGCGCGGGCTCGGCGGCCGCCCCGGCAGCCGGAGCCGGGGCCGACGGCACGGCATCGGGCGTGGGAGCAGGAGCGGACACCGGGGCAGGGGCAGGAGTAGGAGCAGGAGCAGGCACGGGAGCAGGCGCGGGTGCCTGGACCTGTGCCGGAGGCGGCGGGGGCGTCGGCGCCCAGTTCGGCTCGAAGCCGCTGCCTGCGGGCAGCCCAGGCACGGCCACCGGCGCACCGTTGGGCGGCGGGGGAGGAGGGGTGAGCCCCTGCCGGCCCGCACCCCCGCCCGACGTGTCGCCCGACGCGTTCTGCGTGTACCAGGCCGGCGGGGTGTAGTCGATGGTGAACTCACCCGTCAGCTCGGCGGGCTCCGCGTCGGACTGATCATCGACGGGAATGTTCCAGCCCCCGTGGATCTCGTCCCGATCGCCGTTCACTTTGCCTCCTGGTGTGGTCGAGCACCCTTGTGCCGTGGTGGGTGGGGGCGACCTGTTCGTCCGGTCGGCCCGGCTCTCCCCCTGCAGGACGCGGCCGGCATGCCCGCAGGTTCTTCCGTCGCGCCCTGTCCCACCCTAATCGCCAACAACCTCGGTACGGCAGGCCCGACCACCCGTCGGCGGCTGTCCCGTACGTCACGCCCTGCCCCCAAGTGAACCGAGAGCGGCAGAGCGTAAAGAGATCGCTGGGTCAAAATGGTACAACTGCGTACGGACTGATGGCCGCTCAGTCCATTCGGCGAGCGCTGCCCAACAATCCGGTCTCGGCGTCCGTGGCCTGTGTCATGACGAACTGCCGGTCCCGCGCAGTGCACCAGAGCGTGACGCCGTCCGCAAGAGTGGACAGCGCCTCCGTCTCGGGCCGAGGGAGATGCATGATGCGCCCGATCTGCGCGGCCTCGTCCGGCGAGACGCGCTGTATCCCGACCAGACCCGACTTCTCCATCAGCCGCGGTGCCACCGGGCTCAGATACGGCAGCAGCGTCACCACCGACTGCCAGGGCCCCGAGACCACCCGTCCGCGCGGCGGTCGCATGCCGCAGTCCCGCACCACCACGACCGGGCTGCCGGCCGAAGCGCCCTGCGGCGGCACCCGCCCGACATCGTGCAGCGATATGCACTGCTGTCCGCCGCCCGCAGCTTGGGCCAGCGCCGTCCACGCGGGCGCCCGGCCGGTCTCCACGGTGACCCGCGCACCCGTCGCGGCCGCGCGCAGCGCGAGCACCTGCGCCGTCCACAGGCCGCCGATCAGGGTGACGTCGTACGCCGTGGGGCGGTTGATGCCGAGCACCGCGGGCTTGCTCTCGGCGTCGACGCCGATGACCACTCCGTCGTCGCCGACCGGCAGCGCGAGCGAGGACAGCTGGTCCACCGACAGTGCATGCCGGTCCCGGCGAGGTCCGATCAGTCCGAAGCCGATACGAGGCTTGGCGGCAGGCACAGACATCAGCGGGCTCCCCCGAGCGGCAGTGTGGCGAGCATGCCGGGCAGTTGCTCACGGTCGAGCCGCACCAGCCCGGTCTTGACCCCGCGGGCGGCGCGCTCCAGTTCATGGCGCGCGGCCACCAGTTCCTCGTCGCTGCGCCCGGTGATGCGGACATGCCCGCTGACCGTCACGCCCTGCCGGTCGCCGTGCCCCAGCGTGAGGCTGAAGGTGGTGGCCAGCGCGGGAATGGAGGTGAGCAGGGCGACGAGCTGCGGCATCGGGGCCCCGCCGCCGCCGAGTTGGGGCCAGCGGCTCACCCAGTAGGTGGTGTGGCGGCGGTCGTCGACGCGCCAGGTGCGCGAAGTCTCCTGGGTGCGCGGCGCGGGCGTCTCCGCCCGGCTCGCCTGTGCGATGGCCATCGGGCTGGCGCAGGAGGAGGTGGCGATGGCCGCCGTCAGCTCTTCCTCGGTCAGCACGGTGGCCCGGAATCCGGCGCCGGTCAGCCGGCTCGCCAACTGGTCGGCGGTCCGCACCAGGCACTTCTGCGCGCCCTCCAGACCGCCGCCGCGCGCCGCCACCGCTTCCGGGCAGAGTTCGGGGTCGAGCTTGAGCGCGATCCAGGTGATCCGTATCGCGGGCGACCCGGTCTGGGCCTGCAGCGGTGCGTAGTTGCGTGCGGCGACCGACTGCTGCGGCAGATGCGGTGCGGGCGCGGGCTGGGTGTGCTGGACGATCTGTGCCGACTCCAGCCGGATGCCGTCGACGTCGAGTACATCGCGCAGCAGAGTCATCGGCAGCGGCCTGGCGGTACGGTCGCAGCGCAGGGCCGTGGCGTCCGACTCGACCTGCAGCAGGGCCGTCAGGAAGGTCCCGTCGCCGATCATGCCCACCGGCCGTCGGTCGCGGTCGCTGTAGGTGTACGTCCGCAGGGCGGGGTCGCACTCGACGACGGGCGCGAGCCCCGGTTCCGTATCGGACGGGAGTACCAGCGATGCGGCCCTGCGCCTGCGCGCCCGGAGCGCGAAGACGGTGGCCAGCCACTCGGGCATCGAACGCCGGTGTCTGCGCAGCAGGGCCAGCAGCACCAGCAGAGCGGCCGCCGCAAAGGCGGGGACCAGCATCAGCGGATCGATCGCCCAGGCCACCAGGAGCAGCGCGGCGGCGATCTCGATCAGTACGAGTTGTTGCAGTCGGAACGAACCGAAGTGCCCGGGTCGTGCCTTGAGTCGGGGTGCCGCCGGTCCCTGGGACGGCGCGGTGGGCCGTACCGAGGCCTGCCCGTGGGGTGCCGGCCGCACCCGCGTCGCGGAAGCCATTAATCCGCCACCCCCCAGTTCATTAGGCCCCAATTCATCCCGATCACCCCTGTCCGGCCCTGCGTAGCAAGGCTCCTGGCGGCTGGATCACCCTACCCGCCCCACAAGCACCGTCGATCAACAGGCATAGTAGGGGGCCGGTCCGACAACCAGGGCCCGGGGACCGTGCTCACCACAAGGCCCCCGCGGGGAGATCAGTGCCTTCTTTACCAATGGGGACTCATGGCATCACGGCGGGATGAGCTCAACGCGTACACCTTTGCGAAGAAGCGCACGGTGGCGGCATTCCTCCAACCCTCCACCACAGGTACGGAGGAGGGGGCGCCGCGCCCCATGCGTGCCGTCATACCCAGCATCATCGTCGGTGCGCTGATTCTGGCGGGGTTCGGGGCCTTCGGCATGTTCAAGCCCAAGGCGCCCAAGGACTGGGCGAAGCCCTTCACCAACGTGATCGTCGGCAAGGACTCCACCACGCGCTACGTGGTGCTCACGACCGGCACGGGCAAGAACAAGAAGGTCCTCCTCCACCCCGTACTGAACCTCGCGTCCGCCCGACTGCTGCTCACCCCCCAGCAGTTCAAGGTGATCCAGGTCAGTGACGACATCCTGGACTCGGGCAAACCCCCGCGCGGTCCGATCCTCGGTATCCCCTACGCGCCCGACCGGCTGCCCAGCGCCAAGGAGGCCGCCGAGTCCAAGCGCTGGGCGGTCTGCGAGCAGCCCGGTGGCGGCAAGGGCAACACCGTGCAGAAGGCGACCTTCGTCCTGGGCGAGCGCGATCTGAAGCGGACCGAGGGCGAGCAGCGCCTCAGCGGCGGTCAAGTCCTGTACGTCAAGGGCCAGAACGGGCTGCGCTACCTCGTGGACGCCGGCGGCACCAAGTACTTGGTACGCGGCAGCCAGTCCGATGCCGGGATCCTCACCCGCGCCCTGGTCGGCAGCAAGCAGCCGCAGTCCGTCACCGACGACTGGCTGGCGACGCTGCACGACGGCACCCCGGTCGATTTTCCCGTCATCCCCGGCCAGGTCGCCGCGAGCGCCGGTATCGGCGGCGGGCTGACGGGCGAGCAGGACAAGGTCGGCATGGTCCTGGAGGCGCAGACCGGCTCCGGGCCACAGCATTACGTCGTGCTGCCCGGCAAGGTCCAGCCTGTCTCCGACTTCACCGCCTGGCTGCTCATCAACTCCCCGCAGACCGACAAGCTCAATATGCGCGGCGAGGCGGTCAGCGTCGACGCGGCGTCGATCGCCCCGGAGAGCGACTTCTTCGCCGCTCAGAGCCGCTGGCCCTCGCTCAGGTCGAAGCAGGTCAACTCCGCGGGCGGCGACCGCGACACCGTCTGCAGCGTGTTGCGCAAGGTCGATGAAAAGGGCCGTACGACCCTGTCCACCTGGGCCGGCTCCGAGTACCCCGCGGAGATCACCGCAGGCGGCACCAGCACCTATGTCACCCCCGGAACCGGCCTTCTCTACACGCAGGTCCAGGGCAAGCAGACCAAGCCCGACGGCTCGCTGTTCCTGGTGACCGACACCGGACTGCGGTACGCCGTCCAGGCGAACGGCGACAGTGACGCGGACCGCTCCGACATCGGCACGGGCGCCCAGGAGAAGCAGCAGGACGGTCGCCCCGAGCCCAGCCAGGCGCAGATCCGGCTCGGCTACGAGAAGGTCACTCCGACCCTTGTGCCGATCAACTGGTCGGAGTTCCTGTCCAAGGGGCCCCGGCTCGACACCAACAGCGCGCGTCAGCCGCAGGGTTCGTAGGGGAGTGCGACCGATGCTGCACCTGCGCAGGAAGAGCGCTCTGCTGACCGCCGCGGCGGCGCTGACGGGTCTGTCGGCGGTGTCCCCGCCCGCATATGCCGATGAAGCCCCGCACCGGCTGGGCATCAACGGCAGCGGCGAGTGCACCTTCCCGATGAAGAAGCAGATCGAGGGGATCCCCTGGCCGCTCCAGCGGGTGCTGCTCGACGAGCTGTGGCAGGACACCAAGGGCAAGGGCGTCCGGGTCGCGGTCATCGACACCGGCGTGGACAACGACAACGTCCAGCTCAAGTCTGCCGTCGACGCCTCCGCGGGCAAGGACTTCCTCAAGCCGGACAAGGACAGCTCGAGCGACGACAAGCGCGGCAAGACCGATGGCACGGTCGACGACGTCGGCCACGGCACCAAGGTCGCCGGGATCATCGCCGCGCGACCCCGCAAGGGCACCGGCTTCGTGGGACTCGCGCCCGAGGCCACCATCATCCCGATCCGCCAGAACGACGAGAAGAACAGCGGCAACGACAAGACGATGGCCACGGCGATCGAGCACGCCATCACCAAGGGCGCCGACGTCATCAACATCTCTCAGGACACGACGAAGCCGCTCTCGCTCGACTCGGCCCTCAACAAGGCGATACAGCGGGCGATCCAGAAGAAGATCGTCGTGGTCGCCTCCGCCGGCAACGACGGTATGAACGGCAAGCTGAAGGACACCTATCCCGCCGCGTTCCCGGGCGTTCTCGCCGTAGCCGCCTCCGACCGCAACAACGAACGGGCGGTCTTCTCGCAGGCGGGCGGCTTCGTCGGCATCGCCGCCCCGGGAGTCGACGTCGTCTCCACCGTCCCCGGAAACGGGCAGTGCGTCGACAACGGCACCAGTTTCTCCGCGCCGTACGTCGCCGGGGTCGCGGCGCTGCTGAAGGCCAAGTACCCCGAGTGGACCGTGCCGCAGATCATCGCGCAGATCGAGCAGACCGCCGAGCGCAGCATCAACGGCAAGGACAGCTTCGTCGGTTGGGGCGTGATCGACCCGGTGCGCGCGCTCAGCGGCGACGGCCGCCCGATCGACGCACCGCACGCCGACCCCGGCCCGCCGAAGCCGCCCGCGCCGGAGGCGGCGCATCTGGCGATGACCGAGACGGCTCAGGAGCGCAAGGAGCGTTACGCAACCTACGCGTTGGGCATTGGCGTCGTACTGGTGGCAGTGGTCGCCGGGGCGGCAACGGTCATCCGGGACACCCGGCGCAGAAGGGCCCAGTGAGCCAAGTCTCCTTACGGGACTTTGCAGTTGGAACCGTCAGACCAAGTGGATAGAGTGACGGCAGGACTCAGTGAGGACTGTGTCCGGCACGGGGGCGGCATCCAATCGGCTTCCGTCTACAGCGCCGTCGTAGGAAGAAGGGGCACAGATGTCGGGTAAAGACCTGAAGGTAACCAGTAGCGATATTGGGGATCTCTCCGGCAAGATCCAGCACTTCGAGACCACGCTGGGTGAGCGCATCCGCGACCTCAACCGCGTGGTCGACCTCATTCAGGGTGGCTGGAAGGGTGCGGCGAGCGCGCAGTACGACATCACGCAGGCCGAGCTGAACAAGAAGCTTTCGAGCGTGAAGCGTGACCTGGAGAACCTCCAGAACCTGGTGAAGATGAGCGCCGACGGCTTCGACGAGCAGGAGCGGGAGCGCATGTCGTCGTTCGCCAAGATGGAAAACGCTCACACCAAGGCCAACGAGAGCGCCATTCTCGGCATGTGAGCGCCGTCCGCACCGTTCGCTGAACTTCGCCACCAGGAGTAAAGAATGACCATGCAAGTCAACTACGACACAGTGACGCAGGCGGCAAGCGACACCACGAAGACCGCCTCGGACCTGACGGAACAGCTCACCACCCTCATGACCCACGTGAGGAACGTCGCGGGCGGCTGGGACGGTGAGGCCAAGGAGGCCTACGTCGCGATCCAGTCGCAGCTCACCGCCGACATGGACGGACTGACCACGGACCTGCACACGATCGCGCGCCTGCTCCGCGAGTCCGTCGTCGGCTACCAGGACACGGACAAGGGCAACGCCGCTCGCTTCCGCATGATGATGTGACGAGCTCTGCTCCACAGACAGAGGGGTTGCCCGCCTGAGCGGGCAACCCCTCCGTCGTATCCGTCTGCGGCCGTCTACTTGAGGTCGAACTCGCCGTCGCGCGCGCCGAGTACGAACGCGCGCCACTCGGCCTCCGTGTACCGCAGCACCGTCTCGGGCTCCAGCGAGGAGCGCATCGCGACCGCTCCGCCGGGCAGATGCGCGATCTCGACGCGCTCCTCGTCCTTCGCCGTGCCGGGCGCGCTGAGCCACTCCACGCCGGAGATGTCGAGGGCGTACAGCTCTTCCTTCTGGCGTTCCTTCTCGCTTGCGTCAGCCATCGGCGCGGTCCCTCCCAGGTGCGATGAACGAGGTGCGTGACCACACTACTTGGTGCGTTCCGACAGCCTTGACGGCTGCCGGAACGTGTGCCGCGAGGGACTAGTGATCCGCCAGCCAGCCCACCTGGACCAGTGGTGTGCCCCGCTTGCGGGACACGAAGGTGCCACGTCCCGGCGGCATCGGACGCGCCCGGACATTGCCGAGGATGTCTCCCTCGCCCGGGTCGCCGGAGAGGATGACGCCCTGCGCGCCCAACTCCTTGATCCGTTGCATGAACGACTCGTACATCGACCGTGAAGCTCCGGCCGCGCTGCGCGCGATGATGAAGCGGATGCCGACATCACGCGCGAAGGGCAGATTCTCCACCAGCACCGACAGCGGATTGACGGAGTTGGTGGCGACCAGCTCGTAGTCGTCGACGATGACGAAGAGCTGCGGCCCCGTCCACCAGCTGCGGTCGCGCAGCTGCTGCGGAGTGATGTCCGGCTTCGGCGCACGCTTGCCCATCACCGTGTTGATCGCGTCCATGTGCATTTCCATCGCGGATGTCATCGGCGCGTACTCCAGCAGATGCGAGGCCGGTACGGCCTCCAGCATCGTGCGCCGGTAGTCGCCGACCACGATCCGCGCCTGCTCCGGGGTGTAACGCTCGGAGATCTGCTTGGCGATCAGCCGCAGCAGTGCCGTCTTCCCGGACTCGCTCTCGCCGAAGATCAGGAAGAACGGGTCGCTCTCGAAGTCGACGAACACCGGCTCCAGGTTCGTCTCGTCGATGCCGATCGCGATGCCGTGCTGCGGATACTCGAAGCCCTTGGGCAGCTGCTCGGCGGGCAGCCGGCGCGGCAGCAGCCGGACGGTCGGCGCCGCGGGCCCCGCCCAGCTCCCCTTGACCGCCTGCACGAAGGCGGCCGAGCCCTCCGACAGATCACCGGAGCTGCTGATCGAGTCGATACGCGGCAGAGCCGTCATGAAGTGCAGCTTCTCCGGGACCTGGCCACGGCCCGGCACGCCGGCCGGAACGTTCGCCGCGACCTTGCGGTCGAACTCCGAGTCCATGACGTCACCGAGCCGCAGCTCCAGCCGTCCCAGCATCTGGTCCTTGAGCGCCGCACGCACCTCCATATAGCGGGCGGCGGTGATGATGACATGGATGCCGTAGCCCAGACCGCGGGCCGTGAGATCCGCGACGACCGGCTCGAGCATCTCGTAGTCGTTCTTGAAACCGCCCCACCCGTCGATGACCAGGAAGACATCTCCCCAGGCCTCGCCGGGCAGTTCGCCGGCGGCGCGCTTGCGCCGGTAGGTGGCGATGGAGTCGATGCTGTTGGCGCGGAAGAACTCCTCACGCCGGTTGAGTACGCCCATCACCTCCGCGACCGCACGGCGCACCCGCTCCGGGTCGAGGCGCGAGGCGACACCGCCGACATGCGGCAGGTCGGAGAGCGAGGACAGACCGCCACCGCCGAAGTCCAGGGCGTAGAACTGCACTTCGGCCGGGGTGTGGGTGAGCGCGAACGACGAGATCAGCGTCCGCATCAGCGTCGACTTGCCGGACTGCGGACCGCCGACGACCATCATGTGGCCCGCCGCTCCCGAGAAGTCCCGGTACAGCACCTCGCGGCGCTGCTCGAAGGGCTTGTCGATCAGGCCGAGCGGGACGGTGAGACCGCCAGGACGCGTGTACTCGGTCGCGGTGAGACCGCGGTCCGCGGTCGGCGCGAGACCGGGCAGCAGCTGGTCCAGTGTGGGCGCCTGGTCCAGCGGCGGCAGCCACACCTGGTGGGCGGGCACACCCTGACCCTCCAGCTTGCGCACGATCACGTCGAGCACCGTGTCGGCGAGCGCCTCGTCCTCGGCGGCGCTGGCGGCGGCCATCGCGGCCGGATCGGGTGCCGCGTACACGACCGGTACCTCGGTCGCCGTGAACACCGCGGGCCGCCGGTCGATGGGCAGGTGGCCCACCGACAGATCCGGGCCACCGGTGCGGTACGTACCGGAGACGTACGCCGCCTTGAAGCGGGTCATCTCCTCCGTACCGAACTTCAGATAGCCGGAACCGGGCACCGACGGCAGGTGGTACGCGTCGGGCACACCCAGTGCCGTGCGCGACTCGGCCGCAGAGAAGGTCCGCAGACCGATCCGGTACGAGAGATAGGTGTCCAGGCCGCGCAGCTTGCCCTCCTCCAGACGCTGCGAGGCGAGCAGCAGATGCACACCCAGCGAACGGCCGATACGGCCGATCTGGATGAACATGTCGATGAAGTCGGGCTTGGCGGTGAGAAGTTCGGAGAACTCGTCGATGACCAGGACGAGCGAGGCGAGCGGCTCCAGCGGGGCACCCGCGGCGCGTGCCTTCTCGTAGTCGTGGATGTTGGCGTAGTTGCCCGCCGAGCGCAGCAGCTCCTGCCGGCGCTGCAGCTCACCGCGGATCGCGTCACCCATGCGGTCGACCAGCGTGAGGTCGTCCGCCAGGTTGGTGATCACGGCCGCGACGTGCGGCATCTGCGACATTCCGGTGAAGGTCGCACCACCCTTGAAGTCCGCGAGGACGAAGTTCAGCGTCTCCGACGTATGCGTGACCGCGAGGCCGAGCACCAGGGTGCGCAGCAGCTCCGACTTACCGGAACCGGTGGCGCCGATGCACAGACCGTGCGGGCCCATGCCTTCCTGCGCGGCCTCCTTGAGGTCCAGCATCACCGGCTGGCCGTCCTCGCCGACACCGATCGGCACCCGAAGCCGCTCGGCCACCGACCGCGGCCGCCAGGTGCGGGCCACATCGATGGACCCGGCGTCGCCGAGGTTCAGCAGATCGGTGAAGTCCAGGTTGGCGAGCAGCGGTTCGTCGTCGTCGCCACCGCCCATCCGCAGCGGCGCGAGCTGACGTGAGAGGGCCTCGGCGGCCGGCAGTGAAATCCCGTCCGGCACACCCTCGTACGCGACCCGCGAGCCGGACTCGAGACGCAGCCGCCCGGGCCGTACGACCACCGAAAGACCGCCGCGGGGCTCGTCCAGATCGCCGGAGACGACTTCGACGATGGTCACGCCCTGCAGGCCCTCGGCCGCCGCGAACAGCGAGTCCGGCGGCACCATCCCGCCGTCCAGTACGACGATGATGTGCGGCTGGTCCAGGACCGGCTGGTTCTCCCGGCTGAACCGCGACCGCCCGTCGAGGCGGCTGTGGAGCAGCTGCTCCAGCTCACCGAGGTCGTCGCCGAACAGCCGTTTCGTACCGGCGCCGTCCACCTGGCCGGGCACCTGCGTATGCGGCAGCCACTTCGTCCAGTCCCAGCGCGCGACCGCGCCCGGCGCCGCCACCACCGCGACCATCAGGTCCTCCGGGGAGTGCAGCGTCACCAGCTGGGAGACCAGCGCCCGCGCCGCGGACTGCGCCGACTCCGGCTCGCCCGAGACCGTCACGTGGTAGAAGGCGCGGATCGAGACCGCCATCGGCAGCCCGTCCAACGAGCCGTGCACCGCCAGGAATTGCTGCATCGCACCGGCCGACAGCGGCTCCAGCTCGTCCACCGGCGCGGTGTCGGGCGCTATGAGCGGTGTGGCCAGCTGCTGCGCGCCGAGACCGACGCGCACCTGCCCGAAGTCGTTGTCGCCCACGCGCCGTTCCCAGACCCGTGAGCCCTCGGCCACCACGGACCAGAGCTGTTCGGGGGCGGGGTGGAGATAGAGCTGCGCGTCACGCTGCTTGCGTGCGGTCTTGCGCACCGTGCGCCGCGTCTGCGCGAGGTATTTGAGGTAGTCGCGGCGGACATCTGCCATTTGCCCCTGCGTACCTTTGCGGAACCTGACGATCTGTGCGACGACCATCCCCACGGTCGAGACCAGCATCATCACACCCATGATGCGCATGAACGGGGGCGCCTGCGGCGAGAAGAAGAAGACCACCGATGAGCCCATGCCGAGGACCGGCAGGATCTGCATCAGCATGCCCTCCTGCTGACCCCGCGGCAGCTCCGGCGGAGCCTCCAGAGCCAGCTCCTCCGCGGGCACTTCAGGCGGCAGCGACCTCGGCGGGCGTTTCACGACGATCTGGCTCACCGGAGCATCAATCCCTCGATACGGACGGAAGACGGACGGGCTGATTCCGCGCCGGCGCCCCCGTGACTGCCTCTGCTGCGGACTTCCCTCCGCGCGACGGTGATCCTACTTGCAGACCCTTGTCATGTGTCCCGGTAGGGTGGCGCGCGCACCGTGCGCAACCGCGAATCAGCGCGAACCAGGGGGTCCAGACAGTGAGTACGACCGCAGCGACCGGCTTCTGCCGCGTCACCGTCGTGGCGCCGGACAGCCGAATCGATGTTGCCCTCCCCGAGGACATCGCAGTCGCCGACGTCTACCCGGAAATCCTGCGCCTGACCGGCCAGACACAGGCCCCGGGGGCCCCGACCGGCTACCACTTGGTACGCCGTGACGGCACCGTACTCGACGGCGCCCGCACGCTCGCGGCCCAACAGGTGCTGGACGGCGAGGTCTTGAGCCTGCGGCCCTTCGCCGAGTCACTGCCGCCCGCCGTCTTCGACGACGTCTCCGACGCCGTCGCCTCCGCGGTCACCCGCGACCGCCATCTGTGGAGCGACGACCTGCTGCGCGGTGCCGGGCTGGTCGGCGGTGTCCTGCTGCTCGTCCTGATGGGCTTCGTGCTCTGGTTCGCCGACCCGGTACGCCACGACATGCACAGCCTGCCGGGCATCATCGCGGGCGCGGGCGGACTGCTGCTCACCGCCTTCGCGGGCGTACGGGCCAGGGTGTACTCGGACCGTGCCACCGCCGTCGCTCTCGGGCTCGGCGCGCTGCCGCTGCTGCTCATCGCGGGCTCCGGAATCATCGGTCCCGACGCCGGTGACGGTCCCGGCCGCCTGCAGTTCCTGCTCGGCTGCGTGACCGTGCTGGTCGCCTCGGTCGCCCTGGTCGCGCTCACCCCCAGCGGCGACGCCCCCTTCGTCGCGGCCACCTTCCTGGGCGCCACCGGCACCCTCGCGACCTTCCTGATGATCCTCGCCGAGTCCTCGGCCACCGAGACCGCCGCCGCCGTCGCCCCGGTCGCCATCGGTCTCGTCGCCTTCCTGCCCGGCCTCTCCGCCCGCTTCGCCCGGCTGCCCATCGGCTACGCGTCCCCGCGCAGCGCGGCCGAGGGCTACGACGACGCCTTCGCCGAGCCCAACGAGATGCCCGAGGCCCAGCCGGTCGACGCCGAGCGGATAGCGGCCCAGGCCCGCCGCGGCCACGAGATGCTGCTCGGCCTGGTCGGCGGCTGCGCCGCTGTCGTCGTCGGCTGCGCCGCCGTACTCGGCTTCTCCAGCAGCATCTGGGGCCAGGTCCTCGCGCTGGCCGCCGGCCTCGCGATGCTGCTGCGCGCCCGGCTCTTCCGCTACACCTCGCAGGTCGCCTGCACCCTGGTGGCGGGCATCGCCGCCGTGGCGCTGCTGATCCTCGGCCTCTCCCTGAACCCGCCCGTCGACCTGGTCAAGGACCTCCTGATGTACGGGGACCGAGGGGGCCTGGACATCCGTACGATCTGGCTCACCGCCGCCGTCGCCGCCGGAGCGGCCGTGATCACCGCGATCGGCCTGGTCATCCCGAGGAAGGGCCTCTCGCCCTTCTGGGGCCGGCTGCTCGACCTCACCGAGGGGCTGGTGCTGCTCTCGCTGGTCCCGCTCTGCCTCGCCGTACTCGACATCTACAGCGCGGCCCGCTCGCTGACCGGCTGACGGCCCCCGCCAGAAGCGCCGCCGCGGGCTGGTACGCTGTGTGACGGCCGTTTGTGTACGCGACCTCCGGAGATTCCTCGAGAAACTCTGCGGTCTGCGCTCATCGGACCTTCGCCTCCGAGTCACGGAAGCTCCCCTGAGATCAAGACCAGGGGCACTCGTGGGCGCATCGAACACCAAAGAGGAGTACCGAGTGTCTCTCGACGCCGCTACGAAGAAGCAGATCATGACCGAGTTCGGCACCAAGGAGGGCGACACCGGCTCCCCCGAGGTCCAGGTTGCGATGCTCTCCCGCCGTATCTCGGACCTGACCGAGCACCTCAAGACGCACAAGCACGACCACCACTCCCGCCGTGGTCTGCTGATCCTGGTCGGCCAGCGCCGCCGTCTGCTGCAGTACCTGGCCAAGAAGGACATCCAGCGCTTCCGTGCGCTCGTCGACCGCCTCGGCATCCGCCGTGGTGCGGCCGGCGGCGCCAAGTAAGACCTTGGTGGAGGGAGCGGTTCCCACTCTTAGGGGGCCGCTCCCTTTGCTGTACGTGCGCGACCTGCCGGACGCCAATTAGTCTGGATCGCGTAGAGCAGAACTGAACGAGCGAGAAGCCGTCTCCCCGCCGCCGGTCCTCGGTAGTGGCCCCCGGAGAACTACACCCCGGGAGCTTCGATCGAAGACCGGCCCGCAGAAGGAGAGCTTCTCCGCCACGTCCTCCGCCACACGGGCGAGGGGACGAAGACGAGGAGAAAACGCTAGTGGAGAACGAGACCCACTACGCCGAGGCCGTTATTGACAACGGAACCTTCGGCACCCGCACCATCCGCTTCGAGACGGGCCGCCTGGCCAAGCAGGCCGCCGGTTCCGCCGTGGCGTACCTGGACGACGACACCATGGTGCTGTCGGCCACCACCGCTTCCAAGAAGCCCAAGGACCAGCTCGACTTCTTCCCCCTGACGGTGGACGTCGAGGAGCGGATGTACGCAGCCGGCAAGATTCCCGGCTCCTTCTTCCGTCGTGAGGGCCGGCCCTCCGAGGACGCGATCCTCACCTGCCGCCTGATCGACCGCCCGCTGCGCCCCTCCTTCAAGAAGGGCCTGCGCAACGAGATCCAGATCGTCGAGACGATCATGGCGCTCAACCCCGACCACCTGTACGACGTGGTCGCGATCAACGCCGCCTCCTGCTCCACGCAGCTGGCCGGCCTGCCCTTCTCCGGCCCGATCGGCGGCACCCGTGTCGCCCTGATCAAGGGCCAGTGGGTCGCCTTCCCGACGCACACCGAGCTCGAGGACGCCGTCTTCGACATGGTGGTCGCCGGTCGCGTCCTCGAGGACGGCGACGTCGCGATCATGATGGTCGAGGCCGAGGCCACCGTGAAGACCATCGAGCTCGTCAAGGGCGGCGCCGAGGCGCCGACCGAGGAGATCGTGGCCGCCGGCCTCGAGGCCGCGAAGCCCTTCATCAAGGCGCTCTGCAAGGCCCAGTCGGAACTCGCCGCCAAGGCCGCCAAGCCCACCGGCGAATTCCCGGTCTTCCTCGACTACCAGGACGACGTCCTGGAGGCGCTGACCGCCGCCGTCAAGAGCGAGCTCACGCAGGCGCTCACCATCGCCGGCAAGCAGGAGCGCGAGGCCGAGCTCGACCGCATCAAGGAGATCGCCGCCGAGAAGCTGCTCCCGCAGTTCGAGGGCCGCGAGAAGGAGATCTCCGGTGCCTACCGGGCGCTGACCAAGAAGCTGGTCCGCGAGCGCGTCATCAAGGACAAGGTCCGTATCGACGGCCGTGGCGTCACGGACATCCGTACGCTCGCCGCCGAGGTCGAGGCCATCCCGCGCGTGCACGGATCGGCGCTGTTCGAGCGTGGCGAGACCCAGATCCTGGGCGTCACCACCCTCAACATGCTCCGTATGGAGCAGCAGCTGGACACCCTTTCGCCGGTGACCCGCAAGCGCTACATGCACAACTACAACTTCCCGCCGTACTCCGTCGGTGAGACCGGCCGCGTCGGTTCGCCGAAGCGCCGCGAGATCGGCCACGGTGCGCTCGCCGAGCGCGCCATCGTGCCGGTGCTGCCGACGCGCGAGGAGTTCCCGTACGCCATCCGCCAGGTCTCCGAGGCGCTGGGCTCCAACGGCTCGACGTCCATGGGCTCTGTGTGCGCCTCCACCATGTCGCTGATGAACGCCGGTGTGCCCCTCAAGGCCCCGGTCGCCGGTATCGCCATGGGCCTGATCTCCGAGGAGATCGACGGCAAGACGCATTACGTCGCCCTCACCGACATCCTCGGTGCGGAGGACGCCTTCGGTGACATGGACTTCAAGGTCGCCGGTACGAAGACCTTCGTCACCGCGCTCCAGCTCGACACCAAGCTCGACGGCATCCCCGCCTCGGTCCTGGCCGCCGCGCTGAAGCAGGCCCGCGACGCCCGCCTCCACATCCTCGATGTGATGAACGAGGCCATCGACGTCCCGGACGAGATGTCCCCGAACGCCCCGCGGATCATCACCGTCAAGATCCCCGTGGACAAGATCGGTGAGGTCATCGGCCCCAAGGGCAAGATGATCAACCAGATCCAGGAGGACACCGGCGCCGACATCACGATCGAGGACGACGGCACCATCTACATCGGTGCCCAGCAGGGCTCGCAGGCCGAGGCCGCCCGCGCCACGATCAACGCGATCGCCAACCCGACCATGCCGGAGGTCGGCGAGCGCTACCTGGGTACGGTCGTCAAGACCACCACCTTCGGTGCGTTCGTCTCCCTCATGCCGGGCAAGGACGGCCTGCTGCACATCTCGCAGATCCGCAAGCTCGCCGGCGGCAAGCGTGTGGAGAACGTCGAGGACGTGGTCGCGGTCGGCTCCAAGGTCCAGGTCGAGATCGCCGAGATCGACTCCCGCGGCAAGCTCTCCCTGATCCCCGTGATCGAGGGCGAGGACGCCGAAGACAAGAAGGACGACACCGACAAGTGACGTCGCGTAGTTCCCGTGTGACGGCCCGCACCTCCTCGGAGGCGCGGGCCGTCGCCCGTACCCAAACGCTTCTCAAGGGCGAGAACGGCATCGGCACGGTCCGCCGCACCGTCCTCCCCGGCGGCCTGCGCGTCGTCACCGAGACCCTGCCGTCCGTGCGCTCCGCCACCTTCGGGATCTGGGCGAACGTCGGCTCCCGAGACGAGACGCCGTCGCTGGGCGGCGCCACGCACTACCTCGAGCACCTCCTGTTCAAGGGCACGCACAAGCGCTCCGCCCTCGACATCTCCTCGGCGATCGACGCGGTCGGCGGCGAGATGAACGCCTTCACGGCGAAGGAGTACACCTGCTACTACGCACGAGTGCTCGACACCGACCTGCCGCTCGCCATCGACGTGGTCTGCGACATGCTCACCGGCTCGCTGATCCAGCAGGAGGACGTCGACGCCGAGCGCGGCGTCATCCTCGAGGAGATCGCGATGACCGAGGACGACCCGGGCGACTGTGTGCACGACCTGTTCGCGCACACCATGTTCGGGGACACCCCTCTCGGCCGACCGGTCCTCGGCACCGTCGACACCGTCAACGCGCTCACCGCGGACCGCGTCCGCCGCTTCTACAAGAAGCACTACGACCCGACCCACCTGGTCGTGGCCGCCGCGGGCAACATCGACCACGCCACGGTCGTACGCCAGGTGCGCAACGCCTTCGAGAAGGCCGGCGTCCTGTCCCGTACGGACGCGGCCCCGACCCCGCCCCGCGACGGACACCGCTCCCTGCGCACCGCCGGACGCGTCGACCTGCTCAGTCGCAAGACCGAGCAGGCCCATGTGGTCCTCGGCATGCCGGGCCTGGCCCGCACCGACGACCGCCGCTGGGCGCTGGGAGTACTGAACACGGCCCTCGGCGGCGGCATGTCGTCCCGCCTCTTCCAGGAGGTACGGGAGAAGCGCGGCCTCGCCTACAGCGTGTACTCGTACACCTCGGGCTTCGCCGACACCGGACTCTTCGGCGTCTACGCAGGCTGCCGGCCCAGCCAGGTCCACGACGTGCTCAAGATCTGCCGCGACGAGCTCGACCGGGTCGCGTCGGACAGTCTGTCGGACGAGGAGATCGGCCGCGCCGTCGGCCAGCTCTCCGGCTCGACAGTGCTGGGCCTCGAGGACACGGGCGCCCTGATGAACCGTATCGGCAAGAGCGAGCTGTGCTGGGGCTCGCAGATGTCGGTCGACGACATGCTCGCGCAGATAGCCGCCGTCACCCCGGACGAGGTGCGGGCGGTGGCCCGCGAGATCCTGGGACAGCGCCCATCGTTGTCGGTGATCGGTCCGCTCAAGGACAAGCAGGCGGACCGACTCGACGAAGCGGTCTCCTAACCGTAAGGAACAGAGAGCAATGAGCAAGCTGCGCGTGGCCGTTCTCGGCGCCAAGGGCCGTATCGGCTCGGAAGCGGTACGAGCCGTCGAGGCTGCCGACGACATGAAACTGGTCGCGGAACTTGGCCGGGGCGACAAGCTGGAAGCCCTGGTGGAGTCCGGCGCCCAGGTCGTGGTCGAACTGACCACCCCGGCCTCGGTGATGGGCAATCTCGACTTCTGCGTACGCCACGGCATTCACGCGGTCGTCGGCACCACCGGCTGGACCGACGAACGCCTCGCGCAGCTGAACACCTCGCTCGCCGCATCGCCGGAGACCGGCGTGCTCATCGCTCCGAACTTCTCCATCGGAGCGGTCCTCACCATGAAGTTCGCGCAGCAGGCAGCGCGTTACTTCGAGTCCGTCGAGGTCGTCGAGCTGCACCACCCGAACAAGGCCGATGCCCCGAGTGGCACCGCCACCCGCACCGCCCAGCTCATCGCGGCGGCCCGTGCCGAGGCGGGCTGTGCACCGCAGCCCGACGCGACCGTCACCGCGCTGGACGGCGCCCGCGGCGCGGACGTCGACGGCGTCCCCGTGCACGCCATCCGGCTTCGCGGACTCCTCGCCCACCAGGAAGTGCTGCTCGGCGGCGAGGGCGAGACGCTGACCATCCGGCACGATTCCCTGCATCACAGCAGCTTCATGCCGGGCATCCTGCTCGGCGTCCGCAGCGTGGTGTCCACTCCAGGCCTCACCTTCGGCCTGGAAAACTTCCTCGATCTCGGCTGACGGCCATGGGCGGAAAGATCACGTACTTCTTCCTCGCCACGGTGCTGGTCATCGTCTTCGGCGTGGTGGCGCTGGAAGGTGTACTGCTCATGCTGACCGGTGAGCCGGCCGCCATGGGGATGGGCGCGGTGGCCTTCCTGCTCCCGTGCGTCGGCGTCTGGTTCCTCCGGCACAACACCCGTTTCGCGCGCAGTGCCCATCGGCTGGCCCGTGAGCTGGAGGCCGAGGGCGGCCTGCCGGCCGATGAGCCGAGGCATACGCCCGGCGGCCGTATCGACCGGGACTCCGCGGACGCCGTGTTCGCCGAGCGCCGCGCAGAGACCGAGGATTCACCGGACGACTGGCGTTGCTGGTTCCGCCTCGCCGTCGCCTACCACGACGCCCGGGACACCCCGCGCGCACGGAAGGCGATGCAGCGCGCGATCGCACTGCACGACGGGGTCCCGCAGAAGTAGACCCCGCCCGCGCACACTCTGCCCCGCCCGGGATTGCGGCGCGGCGGTCCGGGGGCGGAGCCACCGGTCAGGACGGGCGGTACTCGGACCCCCAGGCCTCGACGGCGTCCGCCGCCCGGTCGAACGCCTCGGCGCGCGACAGGAAGTCCGCGTTGTGGTCGGTGAGCAGCGGCAGCGGCTCGCCGCCCTGTCCCATGACGACGAGCGCCTGGCCCTGCACCGTGCGCGGCAGCCCGAGCCAGCGCACAGGCTGCTGCACCGTACGTACCGCGGAAGCGCGGTTCCAGGGCACCGTGGTGGTCGAGAAGAAGCCCACGCGCCGCACCCCGTGCCTGCTGACCCAGACGCCCGCACGCAGCAGCCTCAGCGCGGCGGCGATCAGCGTCAGCCCCACTCCCAGGCACAGTCCCGCTCCCGGCAGCGCACCGGCGAACGCGATGATCATCGCCGCGATGAGCACGAACGATGCGAGCAGCAGCAGCAACGCCGCCGAGGCCACCCGACAGGGGCCCGGACGGTACGGACGCCGCCAGTGGTCGTGATCGTCGAAGGGCAGCGCGACATCGTCGGTGTTCGCGGCGTCTGTGCCAAATGCACGGTCGGCTGTCAGAAAGGGCAGGGGCACGACTGATCCTCACTCACCAGCACACTCGATTGGGCTGTGCCGGTGAGGCTACCGAGGAGCCCCCCGACCGACCACTCCAGGGGGTCCGTACGAGTCAGCGCCCGTCGGACGCCTGGGACTGCTGCGAATGCACCGGCGCCCGGCCGGATTCCAGCGCGGGAAGGCCGAAGAGCAGCGAGCCGGCCAGCCCGCAGGCGATCGTCAGCCCGACCAGCGTACGGCCCGCGAGCTGCGAGACGCTGGCGCGTTCGCGGGGCGGGGGAGTGACGTTACTGCGGAAGCGATCGGCCTCGGCGACGAATGCGAAAGGGACGGCCTCTCGCCTGGGGGCACCGCCCAGCGGTAGCTGGGGGAGGAACATCAGGGCACTCTCCTTGGCTACGTAATACGGAACGCTGCTATGGGTACAGACGAGCCGACGGCCGGATCGGTGCCGGATTTCGCCGAAATAGCTGAAGATTGCCCCTGCGCAAGGTGGTCTAGAGTGGGCGCCGCCCGAGCGAAGACGTTGGAAGGACCCTGTCGGTGACCGACACCCCCGCCGAGACCGCCACACCCAGTTTCCGCAGCGATGTCACCGTCGAACTGGTGAAGCACACCGCCGGCGACTCCGACGTCCTCTGGGCCGCCCGAGTCTCCACGGCGGGTGAGCAGTCTCTGGAGGAGTTGCAGAAGGACCCGGAGCGCTCCAAAGGACTGATCAACTACCTGATGCGGGACCGTCACGGCAGCCCCTTCGAGCACAACTCGATGACCTTCTTCATCAGCGCCCCGATCTTCGTCTTCCGTGAGTTCATGCGGCACCGCGTGGGCTGGTCCTACAACGAGGAGTCCGGCCGCTACCGCGAGCTGCAGCCGGTCTTCTACGTCCCGGGCGCGGACCGCAAGCTGGTCCAGGAGGGCCGCCCCGGCAAGTACGTCTTCGTCGAAGGCACAGCAGAGCAGCAGAAGATCGTGACCGAGTCCATGGAGGCCTCGTACCGCCGGTCGTACGAGACGTATCAGGAGATGCTGGCCGCCGGCGTCGCCCGCGAGGTTGCCCGTGCGGTCCTCCCGGTCGGCCTGTTCTCCTCGATGTACGCGACCTGCAATGCCCGTTCGCTGATGCACTTCCTCGGCCTGCGCACCCAGCACGAGCTGGCGACGGTCCCGTCCTTCCCGCAGCGGGAGATCGAGATGGTCGGCGAGAAGATGGAAGCCCGCTGGGCGAAGCTCATGCCGCTCACCTATGCGGCCTTCAACGCCAACGGTCGCATCGCTCCATAAACGGTCGCATCGCTCCATGGGGCACAGACGTACGGTCGGCCGGCGAAGTGTCCGTATTGCGGCGTTTCGCGAATGTCATCTAGGCTGATCAAACGGACCCGGCACTGCTTGAACCCCCGAGCAGGCAGTGCCGGGCTCCGCTTGTCACGTTCTACGTCACGTCCCCCGAGGGGACACTGTGTACTGAGCAGCGAGTAGCGTGTTACCCATGGCTCCGATCTCCACTCCGCAGACCCCGTTCGGGCGGGTCCTCACCGCTATGGTCACGCCCTTCACGGCGGACGGCGCACTTGACCTCGCCGGTGCCCAGCGACTTGCCACCCATCTGGTGGACGCAGGCAACGACGGCCTGATCATCAACGGCACCACTGGTGAGTCGCCGACCACCAGCGATGCGGAGAAAGACCAGCTCGTACGGGCTGTACTGGAAGCGGTCGGAGACCGTGCCCATGTCGTGGCCGGCGTCGGCACCAACGACACCCGCCACAGCATCGAGCTCGCCCGTACCGCCGAGCGCTCCGGCGCGCACGGCCTGTTGGCTGTGACGCCGTACTACAACAAGCCACCGCAGGAGGGCCTGCTCCGGCACTTCTCGGCCATCGCCGATGCCACGGAACTGCCCGTGATGCTCTACGACATCCCCGGCCGAAGTGGCGTCCCGATCGACACCGAAACGCTCGTGCGCCTCGCCGAGCATCCGCGTATTGTCGCCAACAAGGACGCCAAGGGTGACCTGGGCCGCGCCAGCTGGGCCATTGCCCGCAGCGGTCTCGCCTGGTACTCCGGCGACGACATGCTCAACCTCCCGCTGCTCTCGGTCGGCGCGATCGGCTTTGTCTCCGTCGTCGGCCATGTCGTCACCCCCGAGCTGCGTGCCCTCCTCGACGCCCACCTCAACGGTGACGTCCAGAAGGCCACCGAGATCCACCAGCAGCTGCTCCCGGTGTTCACCGGCATGTTCCGTACGCAGGGGGTCATCACCACCAAGGCGGCGCTGACTCTCCAGGGCCTCCCGGCCGGACCGCTCCGGCTTCCCCTGGTGGAGCTCTCCCCGGAGGAAACCGCGCAGCTCAAGATCGACCTCGCGGCCGGTGGGGTACAGCTCTAGACACAGACTTCACAACTGAATAAGCGAAACCCGACCGAAACGGTCAGACCCAGACAACAGCAAGTGCACGAATGTCATGTACGCCACGTGCCTCAGCGGTACGTGGCGTGCGTGGTGAGGAGAGTCTTTTGAGTCATCCGCATCCTGAACTCGGCGCCCCGCCGAAGCTGCCCAAGGGCGGCCTGCGCGTCACCCCGCTCGGCGGTCTCGGCGAGATCGGCCGCAATATGACGGTCTTCGAGTACGACGGCCGGCTGCTGATCGTCGACTGCGGCGTCCTCTTCCCCGAGGAGGAGCAGCCCGGTATCGACCTGATCCTGCCGGACTTCTCCACCATCGCGGACCGTCTCGACGACGTCGAGGGCATCGTGCTCACGCACGGCCACGAGGACCACATCGGCGGCGTCCCGTTCCTGCTCCGGCTGAAGCCCGACATCCCGCTGATCGGCTCCAAGCTGACCCTCGCCCTGATCGAGGCGAAGCTCCAGGAGCACCGCATCCGCCCGTACACCCTCGAGGTGACGGAGGGACACCGCGAGCGCATCGGCCCCTTCGACTGCGAGTTCATCGCGGTCAACCACTCCATCCCGGACGCGCTGGCGGTCGCCATCCGCACTCCCGCGGGCATGGTGGTCCACACCGGCGACTTCAAGATGGACCAGCTCCCGCTGGACCGCCGCCTCACGGACCTCCCGACCTTCGCCAGGCTGGGCGAAGAGGGCATCGACCTGCTGCTCTCGGACTCCACCAACGCCGAGGTCCCGGGCTTCGTCCCGCCCGAGCGGGACATCTCCAACGTCCTGCGGACGGTGTTCGCGAACGCCGAGAAGCGGATCATCGTGGCGAGCTTCGCCAGCCACGTCCACCGCATCCAGCAGATCCTCGATGCGGCCCATGAGTACGGACGCCGTATTGCCTTTGTCGGGCGCTCCATGGTCCGCAACATGGGGATCGCCCGTGACCTGGGATATCTGAAGGTCCCGGCCGGCCTTGTCGTCGACGTCAAGACGCTCGACGACCTTCCCGACGACGAGGTCGTACTCGTCTGCACGGGCTCTCAGGGCGAGCCGATGGCGGCGCTCTCCCGGATGGCCAACCGCGATCACCAGATCCGCATCGTCCCCGGCGACACGGTGATCCTGGCGTCTTCCCTCATCCCGGGCAACGAGAACGCGGTCTACCGCGTGATCAACGGCTTGAGCAGGTGGGGCGCGGACGTCATCCACAAGGGCAACGCCAAGGTCCATGTCTCGGGCCACGCCTCGGCGGGCGAGCTCCTGTACTTCTACAACATCTGCAAGCCGAAGAACCTGATGCCGGTCCACGGCGAGTGGCGCCACCTGCGGGCCAATGCCGAACTCGGGGCTCTGACGGGCGTCCCGAAGGACCGCATCGTCATCGCGGAGGACGGTGTCGTCGTCGACCTCGTCGACGGCAAGGCCAAGATCGTCGGCAAGGTCCAGGCGGGCTATGTGTATGTCGACGGACTCTCGGTCGGCGATGTCACCGAGACCTCTCTCAAGGACCGCCGCATTCTGGGAGACGAGGGCATCATCTCGGTCTTCATCGTGGTGGACAGCACCTCCGGCAAGATCGTCGGCGGCCCGCACATCCAGGCCCGGGGCTCCGGCATCGACGACTCGGTGTTCGTCGGCGTCGTGCCCAAGATCGAAGAGGCGCTCAACAAGTCCGCACAGGACGGCGTCGTAGAACCCCATCAGCTGCAGCAACTCGTCCGCCGCTCGGTGGGCAAGTGGGTCTCCGACACCTACCGCCGGCGCCCGATGATCCTCCCGGTCGTCGTCGAGGTCTGACGCGTCAACTACGGAGCGGGGCCCCCGATTTGCATCGGGGCGCCCCGCTCCAGTACGTTTACGTCTCCACCTGAACGGGACACCGACGCACTCGTGCGCTCGGATGCAATCCCCGAACGGAGCGGAATTCCGACTCAGATTCTCTGATAAAGTCGGATCAGCCGAAAGGCAAAAGGCTCCCAACGGCCACTGGAATTGAATTCCGAACCGGAAACGGAACGGGAAAAGGATCTGGTAAGGTTGGAAACACGAAGGGAAGCGCCCGGAGGAAAGCCTCGGACAGTGTCCGTGGGTGAGTACAAAGGAAGCGTCCGTTCCTTGAGAACTCAACAGCGTGCCAAAAG
>NZ_JBSFUK010000033.1:0-53494 GCF_053591755.1 Streptomyces sp. NPDC002926 | reverse complement strand
CCGCGGGCCACCGGCGGCGGGCTGACCCGCCCGCCGGTGGCCCGCCCGCCGTGGACGCGGATTCAGTCGGTGCGCACCTCCGAGCGGTCACCGCCCCAGAGGGTGTGGAACGAACCCTCCCGATCGGTCCGCCGGTAGGTGTGCGCGCCGAAGAAGTCGCGCTGGCCCTGGGTGAGCGCCGCGGGCAGCCGCTCGGCACGCAGGGCGTCGTAGTACGCGAGGGCCGCCGAGAAGCCCGGCGTCGGGACGCCCTGCCGGGCGGCTGACGCGATCACTCCGCGCCAGTCGTCCTGCGCCGCGCCGATCTCCTCGGCGAACTGCTTGTCCGAGAGCAGGCTGGGCAGATCACGTTGCGCGTCATATGCGCTGCGGATCCGGTCCAGGAACGCCGCCCGGATGATGCAGCCGGCCCGCCAGATCGCGGCGACCGAGCCGAGGTCGATGTTCCAGTCGTACTCCTCGCCGCCCGCCTGGATCTGGTGGAAGCCCTGGGTGTACGACACGATCTTGGACGCGTACAGCGCCTGCTCGACCTGGTCGGCGAAGCGTGCGGCCTCGGCCTCGCTCAGCGGCTCGGCCGTCGGGCCCGGCAGGGTGCGCGAGGCGTTGCGCAGCTCCGCGTGGCCCGACAGCGAGCGGGCGAAGACCGCCTCCGCGATACCGGAGACCGGCACACCCAGATCGAGCGCGATCTGGACGGTCCAGCGGCCCGTGCCCTTCTGCTCCGCCTGGTCGGCGACGATGTCGACAAAGGGCTTTCCGGTCGCAGCGTCCGTGTGGGCGAGCACCTCGGCCGTGATCTCGATCAGATACGAGTCCAGCCGCCCCGTGTTCCAGGTGCGGAAGGTCTCGGCGATCTGCGCGGGGGAGTAGCCCGCGACCGCGCGCAGCAGGTGGTACGCCTCGGCGATCAGCTGCATATCGGCGTACTCGATGCCGTTGTGCACCATCTTCACGAAGTGGCCGGCGCCGTCCGGGCCGATGTGCGCGACGGTCGGTGTGCCGTCGGGAGCCTTCGCGGCGATCTTCTCCAGCAGCGGGGCGAGGGAAGCGTACGACTCGGGGGAGCCGCCCGGCATGATGCTCGGCCCGTGCAGCGCGCCCTCCTCGCCGCCCGAGATGCCCGCGCCGACGAAGTGGATGCCGCGCTCCCGCAGTTCCTTCTCGCGGCGCCGGGTGTCGGCGAAGTGGGCGTTGCCGCCGTCGATGATGACGTCGCCCTCCTCCAGCAGAGGCGCGAACTCCTGGATCACGGCGTCGGTCGGATCGCCCGCCTTGACCATGATGATCAGGCGGCGTGGGCGCTCCAGGGCCGCGACGAAATCCTCGGCCGACTCCGCGGGCACGAAAGTGCCCTCATGGCCGAACTCCTCGACCAGCGCCCGTGTTTTCGCCGCTGTCCGGTTGTGCGCGGCCACCGTGAAGCCGTTGCGGGCGAAGTTACGGGCGAGATTGCGGCCCATCACCGCGAGCCCCGTGACGCCGATCTGGGCTGTACCACTCATACGTGTGCTCCTGGATGTCCGTCGGAAAATCCATCTCCGCCTCTACGCATACGTATGGACGGAGTCAGCCATTCATTGATCCTCAAGCCCTTCGGATTGTTCCGCATTCCGGGCCGCCCGCGTCGCGCCGGGGCCCAAGTGTCCGCCCGCGGGCAGGGTTCGGACGCCGCCAGGGCGGGAAGCGGGCAGCGCCATCCACCGCGATGACGGCCCGATGGGGCCCGACCAGCGCCGACGGCTTCGCCGAAACGGGCAGATACGGGCACAGCGGATCCTGTGAAGAGCCTGGTCGAGAGGCCGTGCCTGCTTGTACAAACGACGCATGAGCCCGAACGGACGCCGGGCTCGCAGCACCAGCAGAAGCAAGGAAGTGTGCCGTGGACACCGAGGAACGCCGACGAGGCATTCTCGATACGGCCCGGCGGGACGGGTCGGTCGACGTCAACCGGCTCGCCGGCCGGTTCCGGGTGGCCAAGGAGACCATCAGGCGGGATCTGCACGCCCTGGAGGAGCACGGCCTGGTCCGGCGCACGCACGGCGGGGCCTACCCCGTCGAGTCCGCCGGCTTCGAGACCACGCTCGCCGTTCGTACCACCCGTCATGTGCCGCAGAAGTCCCGGATCGCGGCGGCCGCCGCCGATCTGCTGGGTGACGCGGAGACGGTCTTCGTCGACGAGGGCTTCACCCCGAAGCTCGTCGCCGAAGCGCTGCCGCGGGACCGGCCGCTTACCGTCGTCACCGCGTCCCTGGCGGTGGCGACCGTCCTGGCGGACGCCGAGAAGACGTCCGTGCTGCTGCTGGGCGGACGTGTCCGCGGCGGCACCATGGCCACGGTGGACCACTGGGCCACCCGGATGCTCGCCGGCTTCGTCATCGATCTGGCGTACATCGGCGCTAACGGCATCTCCCGTGAATACGGACTGACCACGCCCGACCCCGCGGTCAGTGAGGTCAAGGCACAGGCCATGCGGAGCGCCCGCCGGCGGATCTTCGCCGGGATCCATACGAAGTTCGGCGCGGTGAGTTTCTGCCGCTTCGCCGACGTCGGGGACTTCGAGGCCATCGTCACCGACGCGGGCCTGCCCTCGGCCGAGGCGCAGCGCTACTCCCTCCTGGGCCCTCAGATGATCCGCGTCTGAACCCCGACGCCCCACCGACGCCCGACTTCCTTACCCCATAAGCGCATTGATCCCCGGCCACCCGGCCGGGGGCAGGGCCGTCATGCCCTGAACCACCGATCACCGAGCCGCTACGACCGATCAGGAGAAATCATGCCCCTCCAGCGACGACCACGTGGAATCCGCCTGAGTGCGGGGGCGGCCACGGCCGCCATGGCTCTGCTCGCGGGGTGCAGCGGAGCAGGCGCCTCCTCCTCCGGAGAGGGCGAGGCGGTGAACGTACTCATGGTGAACAACCCGCAGATGGCCGAGCTGCAGAAGCTGACCGCTGCCAACTTCACCAAGGAGACCGGGATCAAGGTCAACTTCACCGTGCTCCCGGAGAACGACGTCCGCGACAAGATCAGTCAGGACTTCTCCAACCAGGCGGGCCAGTACGACGTCGCCACCATCAGCAACTTCGAAGTGCCGTTCTACGCCAAGAACGGCTGGCTGCACGAGCTCGACGAGTACGCGAAGAAGGACACCGCGTTCGACCAGAACGACATCCTCAAGCCGCTGCGGGAATCGCTCACCGCCCAGGACGGCAAGCTCTACGCCGAGCCGTTCTACGGCGAGTCGTCCTTCCTCATGTACCGCAAGGACGTCCTGGCCAGGAAGGGGCTGACGATGCCGGCGCAGCCCACCTGGCAGCAGGTCGCCGATCTCGCTGCGAAGGCGGACGGCGCAGAGAGTGGCATGAAGGGCATCTGCCTGCGCGGGCTGCCCGGCTGGGGGGAGGTCATCGCCCCGCTCACCACCGTCGTCAACACCATGGGCGGCACCTGGTTCACCAAGGACTGGCAGGCGCAGCTCACCTCCCCGGAGTTCAAGAAGGCCACCCAGTTCTATGTCGACCTGGTACGCGGGCACGGCGAAGCGGGCGCGGCCCAGTCCGGGTACGCCGAGTGCCTCAACAACATGACCCAGGGCAAGACCGCGATGTGGTACGACGCCACCGCCGGAGCCGGCTCCCTGGAGGCGGCCGGGTCCCCGGTCAAGGGCAAGATCGGATACGTACCGGCGCCGGTGGACAAGACCCGGAGCTCCGGCTGGCTCTACACCTGGGCCTGGGGCATGCAGAAGGCGTCCAAGAACGCCGACAGCGCCTGGAAGTTCATCTCCTGGGCATCCAGCAAGAAGTACGAGGCGCTGGTCGGCGAGAAGAGCGGCTGGGCCAATGTGCCCGCGGGCAAGCGCACCTCCACCTACGCCAACCCGGAGTACCGCAAGGCCGCGGGCGCGTTCGCCGACATCACCGAGAAGGCCATCGCGAGCGCCAACCCGGAGAACCCCGGCACCCAGCCCCGCCCCGCGGCCGGAATCCAGTTCGTCGGCATCCCCGAGTTCACCGACCTCGGCACCAAGGTCTCGCAGGAGATCAGTGCGGCCATCGCCGGCCGCCAGTCCGTCGACCAGGCCCTGGCCGCCTCCCAGAAGCTGGCCGAGAAGGTCGGCAAGGAGTACCAGTGAGCACATCCGTCACCAGCCGGTCGCTGTCCCCGCAGATCCGCTCGGAGCAGGCGCGGCAGCCGAAGGAGCGGAAGGGGGGAGTGCGGGCCTGGGCCACCCGGGCTCCGCTCCTGCCCGCCCTCGTCTTCCTGATCGCGGTCACCCAACTGCCGTTCGTGGCAACGCTGGTGATCTCGCTCTTCGACTGGAACTCGCTCAGCCCCGACGAGCGCGACTTCGCCGGATTCTCCAACTACACCACTGTGGTCACCGACCCGGAGCTGCGCGACTCGGTCTTCACCACCGTCCTGCTCACCGCGAGTGTCGTCGTCGCCACCATGGTGCTCGGGCTGCTGCTCGCCCTGCTCCTCGACCGCTCCTTCTTCGGCCGCGGCATGGTGCGCACCCTGCTCATCACGCCCTTCCTGATCGTGCCCGTCTCCGCGGCGCTGCTGTGGAAGCACGCGCTCTACAACCCGGAGTACGGACTGCTCAACGGGGCGCTGACCTGGATCGGTGAGCTGTTCGGCGATACGTCCCCTCCGCAGCCGGACTGGATTTCCGGGATGCCGCTCATCGCCGTCGAAGCCGCGCTCGTGTGGCAGTGGACGCCGTTCATGATGCTGATCCTGCTCGCCGGACTGCAGAGCCGGCCCGCCGAGATGATGGAAGCCGCACGCCTGGACGGCGCGAGCAGCTGGCAGACCTTCCGCTATCTGACCCTGCCGCATCTGCGCCGGTACCTCGAGCTCGGCGTGCTGCTGGGCTCGGTGTACATCGTGCAGAACTTCGACGCGGTGTTCACCATCACCGCCGGAGGGCTGGACACCGCCAACCTTCCGTACACGATCTACCAGACCTTCTACAACGCTCACGAGTACGGGCTGGCGTCCGCCGCGGGAGTCGTCGTCGTCATCGGCACGATGATCATCGCGACATTCGCTCTCCGGGTCGTCTCGTCCCTCTTCCGTGAGGAGGCGAACCGCGCATGACCGCGACCACAGCCACTCCGGCTCCTCCGAAACTGCTGCCGCCCGCCGCGCGCCGCGCCCGGCGACGCTCCGCCGCACTGGGCCTGGTGGCATGGGTGGCAGGACTCGGCTTCTGTCTGCCCGCCATGTGGATGCTGCTCACCTCCCTGCACTCGGAGGCGGACGCGGCCACCAACCCGCCCCCGCTCGCGGCGGCGCTCACCCTCGACAACTACCGGCAGTTCTTCGGCGCCGACGGAGGTCCGAGCCCCTGGCCATCGCTGATCAACTCCCTCTCGGCTTCGGTCTTCTCCACAGTGCTGGTGCTCCTTCTCGCGCTGCCGGCCGCGTACGCGCTCTCCATCCGGCGCGTACGCAAGTGGACGGACGTGATGTTCTTCTTCCTGTCCACCAAGATGCTGCCGGTCGTCGCGGGTCTGCTGCCCGTCTACCTCTTCGCGAAGAACGCCGGGATGCTGGACAACATCTGGCTCCTCGTCATCCTCTACACCTCGATGAACCTGCCGATCGCGGTGTGGATGATGCAGTCCTTCCTCGCGGACGTGCCGGTCTCGATCATCGAGGCGGCCCAGGTGGACGGCGCCCGGCTGCCCACTGTGCTGACCCGGATCGTCGCGCCGGTGGCCGGTCCCGGAATCGCGGCCACCGCACTGATCTGTTTCATCTTCAGCTGGAACGAGCTGCTCTTCGCCCGGGTGCTCACCGGGGTCGTGGCCCAGACCGCTCCGGTCTATCTGTCCGGAGTCGTCACCAGTCAGGGCCTCTTCCTGGCCCAGCTGTGTGCCGCCTCCGTCGTTGTGTCCCTGCCGGTGCTCGCCGCCGGATACGCCGCCCAGGACAAGCTCGTCCAGGGCCTTTCCCTTGGAGCTGTTAAATGAGGGCAGCGATCGTCGAAGCCCCCGGCAAGGTCTCCGTCACGACGGTTCCCGACCCCACCCCGGGACCGCGGGAGGTCGTCGTCTCGGTGGCCTCGTGCGGACTGTGCGGCACCGATCTGCACATTCTGCAGGGCGAGTTCGCGCCCACACTGCCGATCCTGCCCGGCCATGAGTTCGCCGGTGAGATCGTGGGTATCGGGAGCGACGTCACCGAACTGGCCGTCGGCGACAAGGTCGCGGTCGACCCGTCCCTGCACTGTCACGAATGCCGGTACTGCCGGGCCGGACGCGGCAACCTCTGCGACCGGTGGGCCGCCATCGGCGTCACCGTGCCGGGTGGTGCGGCGGAGTTCGCCGTCGCCCCCGTCGCGAACTGCGTACGGCTGCCCGGCCATATCGACGTCAAGGACGCGGCGCTGATCGAGCCGCTGTCCTGCGCGGTGCGCGGATACGACGTGCTGAACAGCAGCACCCTCGGCGCCAACGTGCTGATATACGGCTCGGGGACGATGGGCCTGATGATGCTGGAACTCGCCAAGCGCACGGGCGCCGCGGGCGTGGACATACTCGACATCAATCCGGACCGCCTCGCGACGGCCGCTCTGCTCGGCTGCTCCCGCGCGGCAGCGGGCGCCGAGGAGCTGGAGCAGCCGGGCGGCTGGGATTTCGTCATCGACGCGACCGGCAATGCGGGCGCCATCCAGGACGGCCTCGGACGGGTCGCGAAGGGAGGCACCTTCCTGCAGTTCGGGGTCGCCGACTATGCGACGACAGCGGTGGTCGAGCCGTACCGGATCTACAACCAGGAGATCACCATCACCGGCTCGATGGCGGTGCTGCACAGTTATGAGCGGGCCGCCGCCCTCTTCGCGACCGGGGTGCTCGACCCGTCCGTCTTCATCAGCGACCGGTTGCCGCTGGAGCAGTACCCCGAGGCCATCGACCGGTTCAAGGCGGGCATCGGCCGCAAGATCGTGGTGGAACCGTGAGCGGCGGACCCGGTGGACCCGGTGGAGTCCTGGTACTGGGCGAGGCGCTCATCGATCTCGTTCCCATGCCGAGTGAGCCGGAGGCCAGGCGCGCGCAGCCCGGCGGCGCACCGGCCAATGTGGCGGTCGGCCTCGCGCGCCTCGGCACGTCCGTCGCCTTCGCCGGAGCGCTCGGCGGCGACGGCTTCGCGCGGAGCATCGAGCGGCGGCTCGCGGGCGCCGGCGTGGATCTCAGCCTCTGCGCACGCTCCGAACTCCCCACGGCGCTGGCGGTCGCCGATCCGGGGGAGACGGGGACCGGCTACCACTTCCACCTCCATGACACGGCGACGTTCCGGTTCCCGGACCGGGCGGCCGACGCCGGACGCTTCGGGGCTGTGTACGTCGGAGGCCTGGCCGCCGTCGTCGAACCGGCGGCCCGGGCCGTCGCGTCGACGGCGCGGGCCGCCGCCCGGAACTCGCTTCTGGTGGTGGACCCCAATGTGCGCGAGGACCGCACGATCGATCCGTGCCGGGCCATCGGGCTGCTCCGTGACCTGTGCGCGTCGGCCCATGTGGTGAAGGCCAGCGACGAGGATCTGCTGCGGATGTGGCCGGACAGGGATCCGGACGAGAGCTGCCGGCGGCTGGCCGCGGAGGGACGGCTCGTCGTCATGACCCGGGGAGCCCGGGGCAGTACGGGCTATACCCCCGGCGCCCCGCCCGTGTCCGTACCGGCCGTCCCGGTCGACGTGGTCAACAGCATCGGCGCCGGAGACGCGTTCATGGCGGGAGTCCTCGCCTGGCTCGGCACGGCGGGAGGCTGGGAGCGGGCGCTGTCCCCGGGCCGGACCGAGCACATGCTGACCTTCGCCTCACAGGTGGCGGCGTCCGTGGTCACGCAGACCGGCACGGAGCCTTCGGCGCCTGCCCACGTCTGACCGCACTTGCCCGTACCTGACCCGTCCCCGGATCCGGTGCGGCGGGCCAGGTACGGTCCCGGAACGGCGGGTCAGTACGGTCCCGGTCCCGCCGGTGCGTCCGTTTGCGGGGCCGGGTTCAGGCCGCTGCGGCCACGACCTCCTTGGTCGTCACCACCGTCGCGAAACCTCCGCCGTGCAGTGACACGGCCGACGCCTGCGCCAGTTCGTCCGCGGACCGCTGCCAGCCGAACGGACCCTCGAGATCGAATGTGTACGTCGCATCCAGCGCGAAAAGCACCTCGTACCCGAGGTTCCCACCCATCCGCGCCGTCGTCTCCGCACACATATTGGTCTGGATCCCGGCCACCACGAACTGCGAGACGCCCTCAGCCCTGAACCACGCGTCCAGGTCCGGCGTCCCGTAGAAGGCGGAATTCACGGTCTTCGTCACGAACAGCTCCGCCGCGGTCCCCTTTCCTCGCCGCTGCTCGACGTACTCCTTGAAGCCGTTCCCCTCGTGCCCCTGTCGCAGCGGCGAGTCCGGCTTCGACGAGTCGTGCCGGACGAAGACGACCGGCCGCCCGGTGGCCTGCCAGGTGTCGATGAGCGAGGCGATGTTCTCGTCCGCCTCCGGGTTGTTCCGCCGACCCCAGAAGTCCGGCTCGTCGAAGCCCTTCTGTACGTCCACCACGACCAGTGCTGCGTTCTCTGCGATCTCCATGCCTACGATGCTGCCGCCCCGGTCGGCCGGACCCCAGAGGGTTACAAGTCAGCGATCAATGATTTACTGCCACGGTGGCCACCGACCCCGTTCCGTACCGTGTCGCCCTCGTCAGCTTCCCGGGCATCCGGGCTTTCGACGTCTCCGTCATCACCGAGGTCTGGGGCACGGATCGCACCGACCGTGGCGTCCCCGCCTTCGACCTGCGCCGCGCCGCCGCCGACGCCACGCCCGTCCCCATGCGCGGGGGTCTCAGCCTCACCCCCGACCGCACCCTCGCCTGGCTGGCCCGTGCCGACCTGATCCTGGTCCCCGGCCTGGACGACCACCTCACCGCCGCACCGCAGCCGGTACTCGAAGCCCTGAGCCGGGCACACGCCCGCGGCACCACCATCGCCGCCCTGTGCGGCGGCGCCTTCACCCTCGCCCAGGCCGGCCTTCTCGACGGCCGCCGCGCGATCACACACTGGAACCTCGTCGATCTGCTCCGCGCCGAGCACCCGCGCGTCACCGTCGAACCCGACGCCCTCTTCATCGAGGACGGCAACATCTGGACCGCCGCCGGTACGGCCGCCGGCATCGACCTGTGCCTGCACCTGGTCCGCACGGCCCACGGTGCCGAGGCGGCCGCGACGATCGCCCGCTCGATGGTCACCGCTCCCTTCCGCACCGGAACCCAGGCCCAGTTCATCGAGCACCCCACCCCGCGCACCGACCGCGACGCCGACGCACTCGCATCCGTCCGCGAATACGCCCTCCATCACCTCGACGAACCGCTAGCCGTCGCCGACCTCGCCGCCCGCGCGGGCATGTCGGCGCGCTCATTCGCCCGCCACTTCGCGGCGGCCACCGGCACGACGCCGCTGCGCTGGCTCCTGGACCAGCGCATCGCCGCCGCCCAGAAGCTCCTCGAACACACCGACCTGCCGATGCCCGAGGTCGCCCGCCGTACGGGCTTCGGCAGCGAGATCACGATGCGCCAGCACTTCGCCTCACGCCTCGCCACGAGCCCGCGCGCGTACCGCGCTTCCTTCGCCGCCCATGCCGCCCGCTTCGATCTCGGCAACTGAGACCAGCCACGAAGCAGACCCCGACCAAGATCCTCAATACCGTGGTGGCGCCGGTCGACGTTCGTCGGCCGGGGCACGATCGCAGCACTCAAGGAGCGCATCGGCAGGCGGGGCATGTCCACGTGTGCCGACATCCTCATCCAGCGGCAGGGGAGCGAACCCGCATCAGGCGAGCCCGGCCAGGATGCTGCCGGCAACTGCGGGGTGGGCCAGGTAATCCGTGATGCCCGGCGGGCCGCTTCCAATGTCGACGACCAGATTCTCGACCTCGCCGGGCCAGACGGTGTGGAGTGGTTCTGCGGTGGTCAGCAGGTCTTCGCGGCACCGGACATCCGTCCAGCGACGGATCCGGCCATGGGCGGGTCTCTCGAACCTGCGGCGTACGGTCGACAACCCGAGTGGGCTCCCCAGAGTGACGAGTGAAAGCGCAGGAGAGTCCACAGGAAGATGATTGATCAAGTCCATGGCTACGAGAGAGCCCATCCCATGCGTCACCAGGGCCAGCTGCCCCGATCGTGGTACGACTTCCAGTACGGCCTCAAGCACAGAATCACGGTGTGCCTGATCGCTGAGATAACGTGCCAGGGTTCGGAGCACAGGCAGGATGGCGCTGCTGTCGGGTCCGCTCCTGGAGAGGATCCGGTCCCTCGCATGCCGCAGTCTTCCATACGCCCCCTTCCGGTTTGATGCCCTGTCGTCGTGCTCCAGTTGCACCCCGAGTTCTGCAGCGGTCTCCATGAGCATGCCCTGATACGTACCGTCAGGCCCGGACGCTTCCCAGGGAGATGAGTCAGCAACCGCTGCCGCTTCGAGCCGCTCACGGTAAAAGGGAAACGACACATCCGCCGAGCCGATCGGATCGTGTCCGGCCCGGTTCAGTCCCAGGTTGAGGCCGGCAACCCAGGACATGCGCAACTGATCGGGGTCGCCCGCCTGCGGTTCTCCCCCGGGAAGAAACAGCAGGTGCCGGTCTCCGCCGAAGGCCGGGTTCGTCGCTCGCAGCCCGCGGCTCCGGAGGACAGTGGCGGGCGGCAGAGTGCGCTCCTGGATGCCTTCCAGCTCGTCCATCAGAGCGCGGGCGGTGGGACGCCGGGTTGGTTCCGCAGCCATGCAACGTCGGATCAGTTCGCCAAGGTCACCAAGGTGGCGCGGCAACTGCGAAGCCATCAGATGCCCCCGAGACCTCGGTGGACTATCGCGCGTCGCCTCGTGGAGAAGGATCGCTCCCAGCCCATAGATGTCGAAGGACGGGTCCAACGGCTCGTCCTGCGGATATCCCTCGGGGGGGAGGTAACCGGTGGCGAGTTCGCGGTATTGAGGGCAGGGGTGAGGGCGTCCGTCGTGCTGGGCGTACACCCAGCTGATGAGGATCGGTGTATCGGGGACGAGCACAACGGCGTGTGGCGACAGGTTGCCGTGCACGATGCCGAGGGAATGAGCCCTGTCGAGGATCCGCGCGAGTTGCCGGGCCAGGTGGGCGAGGGAGTGAAAGTTGTCCGGGGGGCCGTTGCTCCACCAAGGGGCGCGGAAGAGGTTGTTCGCCGCCTCACCCGAAACCGAGGTGATGTATCCCATGGCCAGCCAGGGCGGTGATGCGTGCGCATCCATGCCGAGGAGCGGTGGCGCGCCTTGGCCCGCCATGCGCCGCAGGGATTCCGCCTCGACGTGCAGGAATTCACGGAACACCTCGGGTCCCGGCTGGAAGCTGTAAGGCTGCGTCTTCACCACAGCCTGGGTGCCCTGGGCGTCGACTCCAAGGAAGACGTCGGAGAAGTCCGCCGCGGTGAGGAATGTGACGAGCGTGTACGGATTGGCCCCAGCGTGACCGGAGGCGCCGGTGGCGGTAGGCACGGCTGACGCGGCCGGCGGTGCCAGACCCGCGCGGACGAGGGCCTCCTCGCGCAACCGGGCCCAGGGAATGCCGTCGACGGGCAGCCGTGCAGGGCCGGGAAGGGCGGGGAGTAGACCGGAGACGCGTCCGGCGGGACCTTGGGAGCTGCGTTCGAGGAAGCGGGACACCTCGAGGAGGACCCGGTCCACCTCGTGGACGCGAAGCGTTTCGAGGAGAGCCGCGCGCACCCCGGGGAGGAAGTCGTGCGGAATGTCCGACAGATCAGCGGCATCATCGGTCCCGGACGGCGTGATGAGCCCGCTGAACATGACCTCGGCCAGCACCGCGGGCGGGCTGCCCGGCAGCATGGCCGCTTGCACCACCCGCATGATGGCGAAGCTGAGCGGTACAGCCGACAAGTAGGCCGCCAGCCGGAAGGCGTCGGGGGCGGCCGTCGCGTGAAAGTCCTGAAGAAGTCGGGCCGGCGACCTGGTATCGGCCGAGGTCGGACGCGGCTGGGGCCGCTCGGCTAGTAGCGTCACCCCAGCATCGGTGACCCGGTGGCCGGAACCGGCCACCAGATTCGCCCAGGGCCTGAGCCACTGGGGGTTCAGTTCCAGCACCGGGACGGGGATGCTGTCGGCGGGCAGATTACGGGTACGGCGCCAGTGCCCGGTGTACGCAAGGTCAGTGTTGGCGGCGGAGAGGGCCGAGCGGCGCAGCCGGGCGGGAACGACCGGAAGAGCCGTGCGTCGCCACAGATGTTCGGGAAGGGCCTGGAGTACGGCGAGGGGACCGGCAGCGGCCCACTGCCGCACGGCCTTCCGAACCGATGCGTCATGCCAAGCGGGAGACACCCCGTCAGTGAGCACGAGCACCAGTCGGCGTCCCGTAGGGTCGCAAATCTCGGAGGTGGCCCGTATCCGGTCCGGATCCGGGACGGGGTGTGCGCTCAATCCCGGCGGGCCGTCGGGGTGGGCATGCAGATAGCGGATGCGTACGTCGCGGAAAGCCCCCAGCTGGATCAGCAGTCGATGCACCTCACACGCGAGCGACGTCCACAGCAGCAGGCTGGTCGGGTGGCCGTCCACCACGAGGACCGCGTCGAGCCAGCGTTCGGCCGCCGGCCGCAGGACGGGGTGATGCGCGGCGTTCCGACGCGAGGCGGCTCGCTGAGCCATCTCCTCGGTGGTCGCTTCCTCGTCGAGTTCACCGGCGTGCCGTGACGGTACCCGGCGCTTGAGCGGTCGCATGGCACGCAGCAGTTCCAGCCGCCCGGGCAGCCGCGAATCAGCGGCCAGCCTCACCGGGCTGGCGGGCAGGCACGTGCCATGGAGGGGCGAGGTCGTAGTCGCGGGGTGAACGGGGACGCCGGCTGGGCGGGTTGATGTCTCCTCGCCCCGGGCTGGTCCTGCGGCAGGGTGCGCAGTCTCTTCCGGCTCCGGTGGATCACTGCTTGTCCGAGCATCAGCGACGGTGGAAGCGTCCACGGCGGGCAGTCGGGTCGCGAGCCAGAGGATCTCGGCGACTTCCCTTGGCGTGGGATCCGGCCCGAGCCCGGCCAGTACGGATCGGAACCGTCCGATACTCATCAGCGGACCTGATTGAGGTACTGCAGGACGAGATCTGCAACATGGCTGCGATCGCTGGTCGTCTCACCCGCCGCGTGGCGAGCGAGGTACACGGCTTGCAGTAGCTGGTCCGTGGCTAATTCGCCCGTATTCCGCCGGTCGAGGAAGTGCGAGATGAGACTCTCGGCATGTGGAGCCGCCTCGCCCAAGTGGGCGTGCACGATGGCGCGCAGCCGGTCCGGGCCGGGAGCGGGAAGGTGAAGGCGTACGCAACGGCGCAGGAAGGCGGGCGGGAAGTCACGCTCACCGTTGCTGGTGAGCACCACGAACGGGAAAGCCCTGCACCGCACTTGACCTGAGATGACCGTTACCCGTGCCCCGTCGTCGGCGGGGCGCACCTCGACGTCGGCCAGTGTGTCGGCGACCCGGGAGAGCTCGGGAATCTCGAAGGTGCCCTCTTCGAACACATCCAACAGGTCGTTGGGGAGGTCGATGTCACTCTTGTCGATCTCATCCACGAGCAGCACACGAGGGAGGGCGTAGGGCGCCAGTGCGGTGCCGAGAGGCCCCAGCCGGAAGTACCGGCCCACGTCGAAGGCGGTCGCCGGAGAGCCGGCGTTGGCCTCCTCCAGTCGGCCGATCGCGTCGTAGCGGTACAGGCCGTCTTTGAGAGTGCTGCGGCTGGTGATCGGCCATCGCAGTACGGGACCGAGGCGCAGTTCATGTGCCACGGCATAGGCGAGGCTGGACTTCCCGACGCCTGGGTCGCCGGTGACAAGCAGCGGACGGCGCAGATACAGGGCAGTGTTGACCATCTCCACGGTCTGTGGATCAGCCTGATAAGCGACGGCTCTCAGGGGCCAGCGATCGGACAGGCCGTAGTCGTGATCCCTGTCGAAGGGCGTCGGCTCATCCGCGTAGAAGGCACGCCAGGGTGGCGGCTCGGGCAGGCTCGCGATGCCGTCATGAGGCTCGCCGCTGCCACGGTAGATCAGCCAGTCGCTCATCGATTCGGGGCCTCTCTTCTCTTCCTACGCGTACCGCAGCGGCGCATCCGGAAGCTGCCGCTCGGGGTCGTCCCACAGCAACACGAGGTCCTGGGCGTGGTGTCCTGCCGACCGAACGGTCGCGGCTTCCCCTCGCAGCTGCCGCACTCGCTCCGGCCATTGCGATGGTGGAGTACCCCCGACATCCCGGCGCAGGCTCGCGAAAAACGCGTCCGCGGGGCAGGAGTCGACTTCCCCGTCACGAGAACAGGCGCGTGCGATCCGGGACGGGCATCCGGAGGAGGCGGCCCCGGAGCAGCCGTCGAGATCTGATCGCCGCCAGAGGATCACCGGAACCCCCGAAGCCAGCGCGACCTCCATCGCGATTCCGGAGGAGGGAAGACGCAGCGAGCCTGCCAGTACCAGAACGGCCAGCGCGGGATCGGACTCGATCCAGCCCTCGATCATCTCGTGATCCGCCTGGTCGTCGTCGCAGGCGAGCGCCATCGACGGCCCCCCCGCCGCCACCTCAGCGGTGAATCGGTTCCAGCGGTTACGCCAGTACTGGTGCAGTTCGTCGTCGTCGAACCGCTCCAGATCCCGTAGCACCACCGGGTGTCTGCGGCCCAGGCTGGACCAGGCGTGGCGGGCCCAGGGCTTCCACTTGTCGAAGGCCTCTTCCATGAGCTCCTGGGGGATGATCAGCTCCACCATCACGGTGTCACCACCGGATCGGCCCAGGATGGCGAGTTGTTCCGGAAGCAGCCGTTGGGCCAGCCCCAACGCTTCGGCAAGCGGCAGCGCAGCCGACTCGGCAGCGGCCGGAGAGATGGCGTCCCGGCCCTCGTAGCGCCACATCGCCACCTGGTAACGGCTGGGGTCGACCACGGACGGCCTGAGGCGGACCATGACCGAACGCTGGACGGCAGGGCGCGCGGCTGAGGAACGGAGAATCTGCGCCACCAATCGGCGGTCCAGCTGCAGCGACTCTCCCACATGCTCTATCCAGGAGCGCAGCCGCAGGCCAGGATTTCGGGGTAACTCTTGTGCGACAGCAGCGACATGGAGCAACGCGCGGGGCAGTCCGTGGTCCGCGGCGCCCAGGGTGTCCAACTCGGTTATGACATCGCGGTGTTCGTGCATGGGCAGTTCCGGCTTGTGCGCGTAGCGCCCTGCTGCGGCATGGAAGGCTGTCGGCAGGCTTTCGGACACTGGCGCGGGAGCATCTGCCAGCAGGCCGAAAAGTCTGCGCTGCCACCGTAGCGGGATGCCTGCGCTCCACCGCGGAGAGGTGTCGTGTGACGGGGGGTCGGGCCATCTCGGGTCCTGCCCATGGAACGTGTCGTGTGCGCGGACAAGGGCCTGGTAGGCAACCGGATCGAGATGTCGTAGCGCCCCGATCGGTGTCGCCAGACCGCCCATGTCCGTGCTGTCCATCCGGGTGGCTTTCACCACCGCGCATACCCCGCCGGTGCTCAGGTTGAGGACCGGACCGCCCGACATACCAGGAGTGATCTCGTCCCGCTTCATCCTCAGCATCAGCCCGCCATCGAGGGACTGGTCACCCTGGTAATCAAACGTGGAGGTGAGCGGCTCGGGTACGGAGCGGTACTTGTCCGAGTGGCCGAGCGCGGTCAGCGCCTGGCCGCCCGCGGGTATCTGGTCGTGCCACCAGGTGCAGAGGTGGCCTTCGGGTAAGTCCGTCAGCCCGACGATCGCCAGATCGGGATACGGCCATAAGCCGCCGGACACCGGTGCGGGCGAGGCGGCCAACACCGCGCCGTCGAACTCGGACCCCTGCCAGGACACTTTGACTGGGCTTCCAGCCGTGCCGGCCACGTGGGCGCAGGTGACGACATGGCCAGGGGCCGCCAGGAACCCGCTCCCCGCTGTTCTCCCCCGGACCTGGACCAGGCATTGTCTTGCTGTCCGGGTCAGATCGGCGATCTGTGTTCCCCTGTCTCCGGTGTGCGCCGGGACGGGCGCCATCACGATTGAGCCTCACCCCGCTGCGACTGATCGGACTGACCGCTCCATGAGAGAGTCACCTTGACGGCCGCAGTTCCACTCACCCCCGCGAGCGCGGCAATCAAACCGTCCTTACCGAGCGCCAATTCGACTCCGAACTCAACGCTCACCTCATCAGGTCCTGCCTGAGCGACAGCATCGCGTACGTTGGCGGCCACTGATCGGAGCGTCTCGTCAAACCCCCGGAGTGCGCGAGCTCCGCCGTCGAAGAAGCCGGAGTCCTGAGGGCCTGGTGGCGACTCGATCCGCGCCCAGATCTCCTGTCCGTCCGGAAGCCGCACCTCTACCAGCTGTTGCATGTCCCCCGCCCAAACGGTACCGAGCTGACCTTGTTGCCACGATAGTGCTGCGAACGTCAGCACGCCGGGCATTCGCAGGGTTCCTGAGGCCGCACTCCGTCCGCACCCACCGAGTCACGCCGGTCGCCCCCGCCACCGCGAGCAGCGCCCGATCACGCCGCCCTGCGTGCCCTGCGCGACGCGCCGCGGATGATCTCCGCGTACCTGTGCCCGCTGCCCTTGATCGTGCGGCGCTGCGTCGCGTAGTCGACATGAACAAGACCGAACCTCTTGTCGTAGCCGTACGCCCACTCGAAGTTGTCCAGCAGCGACCACGCGAAGTAGCCCGCGACCGGCGCTCCCCGGCGCGCTGCCCGTCCGCACGCGGCCAGGTGTTCCTCCAGGTACTGGACGCGCTCGGGGTCGTCGACGGTGCCGTCCGCGCGGACGACGTCCGGATAGGCCGAGCCGTTCTCCGTGACGTGGATGCGCCGCGCGCCGTACTCATCGGTCAGCCGCAGCAGCAGCAGCTCCAGGCCGTCCGCGTGGACCTCCCAGTCCATGGCCGTGTGGCGGGCGCCCGGCAGATAGATCTGTTTGGCGTACGGCACGGGGCCCGTCGGGTCGGCGGTGACGATCTGGCGGAAGTAGTAATTCAGCCCCAGCCAGTCCAGCGGCGCCGCGATGCTCTTCAAGTCACCGGCCCGCTCCGGGAGTTCGACGCCGTACAGCTCGAGCATGTCCTGGGGATAGCCGCGGCCGTGGATCGGGTCGAGCCACCAGCGGTTGGTGTGGCCGTCCGCCCGGGCCGCGGCGGCGTGGTCCTCCGCGCGGTCGTTCGCCGGCTCGATCGGGCTGAGATTGTTGACGATGCCCACGCGCGCGTCGGACGAGGCCGCGCGGATCGCCTGGACGGCCAGGCCGTGACCGAGGTGCAGATGGTACGAGGCGTGCACCGCGGCCCCGAGATCGGTCAGACCCGGCGCCATCCGGCCCTCCAGATGGCCGATCCACGCCGAGCACAGCGGCTCGTTGAGTGTCGCCCAGTCCTTGACCCGGTCGCCGAGCCGTTCGGCGACGACGGAGGCGTACGCCGCGAAGTGCTCCGCGGTCTCGCGGGCCGGCCAGCCGCCCCGGTCCTGGAGCGCCTGCGGCAGGTCCCAGTGGTAGAGCGTCGCGAACGGTGTGATGCCCGCGTCGAGGAGACCGTCGACCAGCCGGTCGTAGAAGGCGAGGCCCGCCCTGTTCACCGGCCCGTCTCCGCCGGGCACGACCCGCGGCCAGGCGATAGAGAACCGGTAGGCGCCGATGCCGAGTTGCTTCATCAGAGCGATGTCCTCGGGCCAGCGGTGGTAGTGGTCGCACGCCACATCGCCGGTGTCGCCGCCCGCGACCGATCCCGGCGTGTGGGAGAAGGTGTCCCAGATCGACGGGGAGCGGCCGTCCTCGGCCACGGCACCCTCGATCTGGTACGCGGCGGTGGCGGCGCCCCAAGTGAAGTCGGCCGGAAGGGCGTTGAGGTCGTTCACGAACTGCCTTTCTGCTGGGCTCGGAGGGCGGATCACTTGACGGCGCCCGCGGTGAGGCCGGCGACGAGATAGCGCTGGAGCAGCAGGAACCCGGCGACGACGGGCACGCTGACGACGAGCGAGGCGGCCATGACCTGGTTCCAGTAGATGTCGTTCTGGGTGGCGTAGCCCTTGAGCCCGACGGAGAGCGTGCGGGTGACGTCGTTCGTCATCACGGAGGCGAACAGAACTTCGCCCCAGGCCGTCATGAACGCGTAGATGGCCACGGCGACGATGCCCGGGACAGCGGCCGGGACCACGACCCGGAAGAGCGCGCCGAGCGGTCCGCAGCCGTCCACCGTCGCCGCCTCGTCCAGATCCCGCGGGATCGAGTCGAAGTAGCCGATCAGCATCCAGATGGAGAAGGGGAGCGAGAACGTCAGATAGGTGAGGATCAGCCCGCCGCGTGAGCCGTACAGGGCGATGCCGGTGCTGTTCCCGATATTGACGAAGATCAGGAACAGTGGGAGCAGGAACAGGATGCCGGGGAACATCTGGGTGGACAGCACAGTGACGGTGAAGACCCGTCGGCCGCGGAATCGGTAGCGGCTCACGGCGTACGCGGCGAACACCGCGATCACCACCGACAGGACCGTCGCCGCGCCCGCCACGATCAGCGAGTTGAGGAAGTAGCGGGCGAGCGGAACGGTGTCCCAGATGTCGAAGTACGGCTGGATCGTGAACGTCGACGGAATCCACTGGAACTTCCCCGACACGTCCTGCAGCGGTTTGAGCGAGCTGCTGACCATCACATAGACGGGCAGCAGCGCGAACGCGGTGAGAAACGTCAGTACGACGCGGCGCGTCCAGAGGAACGACTGCGGCGGCGCGTTCGGGGACCTGGGTGGCCTAGGCATCGGCGCCCCTCCTTCCACGTGAGGTCAGCAGCAGATGGGCGGCGGTCACCAGCAGCAGGAACAGCAGCAGCAGCACGGACATCGCGGATCCCGAGCCGAAGTTCCAGGCGACGAAGGAGGACTGGTAGATATGGACCGAGATCACGTCGGCGGCCTCCGGAGCAGCCCTGCCGAACAGCACGTACGGCGTGTTGAAGTCGTTGAAGGTCCACAGGAACAGCACGAGCACCAGTACCTGGTTGACCGGGCGCAGCGACGGCAGAGTGATCTTGCGGATCTGCTGCCAGACGCCGGCTCCGTCGATCGCGGCGGCCTCGTACAGCTCGCGCGGAATGTTCTGCAGCCCCGCCATGACGATGAGGAAGGCGAACGGCCAGGACTTCCAGACCGCGACCACGACCAGCGCGACGAAGCTGTTGTCGCCGATCAGCCAGAAGGACGGCTGGTCGGTGAGGCCCAGCTGGTCGTGCAGGACATGGTTGATCAGGCCGTTGTCCCGCTGGAACATGAAGGCCCAGGTGATGACGGCGGCGTACACCGGCAGGGCGTACGGGGTGAGGAAGACCGCCCGCAGGAAGCCGCGGCCGCGGAAGTTCTCCTGCATCATGATCGCCGCGGCGACGCCGAACAGCCAGGACAGTCCTACGGCGAAGACGGTGAACAGGCAGGTGACGTAGAAGGAGTGGAGCAGGGCCCGGCCGATCGGGGCGTCGAAGTCGACGGCGACCTTGTAGTTGTCGAGCGCGGCCCACGGCGCCTCGCCCCAGTTGCGGATGTAGAACTGCGTGAGCCGGCGGAAGCTCATCACGATGCCGATGACCATCGGGATGAGGTGGACGAGCAGTTCGAGTACGACGGCCGGCAGGAGCAGGAGATAGGGCAGGCCGCCGTGGCGGACCCGGTCCGGGATACGCGGCAGCCGTCCGCGCGGATCCCCCTTGCCCGGGCTCGCACCGCTGTCGGCCCGGTCCGTCCGGCCGGGAGTCACGGTGGTCATCCGGCGGCCCTCACTGCTGCATCTGCTGCTGGGCCTTGGCCAGGCGTGCCTTGACGGATTCGGTCGTCACCGGCAGTCCGGCCGCGGCATCCGCCCACAGCTCCTTGACGGCGGTGCCGACGGCCGTCTCGAACTGCGATTCGGTCGGCACCTGGGGCAGCGGTGCGGCGCCGGTGGTCAGCGTGTCGCGCAGGATCTTCAGATCGGGTGCGGAGAACGCCGGGTCCTGCTGGGCGGCCTTGACCGGCGGAATGGATCCGTACGTCTTGTTGAGCAGCTTCTGCTCCGCGTCGCTCGTCATGAACTTCACGAACTTCTTGGCGCCGTCGATGTTCTTCGTGTTCTTGAAGACCGCAAGATTGATGCCGGCGACCATGGAGTTGGTGTTCCGGCCGGTGCCGGGAGTGCCTGCCGGGACCGGTACGGGCGCCACGCCCCAGTCCGCGGGCTTCATGCCCTGCGCGGCGAACGTCGAGGCGGCGGCCTGCCACAGCACCATGGCCGTCCTGCCGCGCGCGAAGTCCTGGAGGGACTGGTTCTGGGCGTACTCCGCGTTGCCCGGAGCGATGATCTTGTCCTTGGCCATGAAGTCGACGTACTGCTTCACCGCGGCGACCGCGCCGTCCGAGGTGAAGGTGGGCTTGGCCGAGGAGTCGAAGAAGTCCGCGCCGTGCTGCTTTCCGAGCACGAACACCTGGTGGATGTTGTTCGCGAGGTTGCCGCCCTCGGCGCCCAGCGCCCATTTCCCGTTCTTCGAGAGCTTCTTGCCGTCCGCGATCAGTTGGTCCCAGGTGGCCGGCGGCTGCGAGATCCCCGCATCGGCGAACATCTTCTTGTTGTAGTAGAGCGCGTACGCGAGCGAGTACAGCGGTACGGCCGCGGGGTCCTTGCCCTCGGCTCCGGCCGATGCGACCGCCGAACCGACGAAGCGGTCACGTCCGCCGATCGCGTCGAAGTTCTTCCGGTCCCAGGGCAGCAGCGCGCCGGTCGCCTGGAGGGAGGCCGACCAGGTATTGCCTATGTTGAGCACGTCGGGGCCCTGGCCGGAGGTGGTGGCGGCCAGAATCCGGTTGAGGAGATCGGACCAGGGGACCACCTCGAGCTTGACCTTGATGCCCGTCTGCTTCTCGAACTTCTTGAGTTCGGGCGTGAGGATCTTCTTGTCGGCCTCGACGTTCGGGCCCTGATTGGAGGCCCAGTACGTGAGCGTCCTGGGTGATTCGTTGCTGCCTCCTCCGTCGGTGGAGGTGCCTCCGCCGCAGCCCGCCGTGACGGCGGCGAGTGCGGTGACGACGGTGACGGCTGCTGCGGCTCTGCTCGTGCGCATGAGAGGTGGCCCCTTCCCGGGGGTGGCTGCGTTCGGTTCCCGAACGGTCTCCCTGGCTTAATTCATGTCGTGATTTAAGAGGTGAGGGAAGGTCGCGTCAAGGGCTGCGGCCGGGGTATGTTGCGTCCACGGAAGGAGCACCATGGCGGAGCGCAGCAGACGGACAGTGCGTGACCTGCGGCGCGGCAACCGCGCCCGGGTACTGCAACGGTTGTATTTCCACGGCCCGTTGAGCCGCCAGGAACTCGGACCCGCCACCGGGCTGAGTTCAGGATCCATCAGCAACGTCGTATCGGAACTCATCGCCGAGGGAGTGCTGGAGGAAGCCGGGGTGGTCGACTCCGACGGCGGCCGGCCGCGCACACTGCTGCGCGTCACCCCGGGCGGCGGACTGCTGATCGGCATCGACATCGGCGAGACCCGTGTACGCGTCGAACTCTTCGACCTCTCCCTCACCGAACTCGCCCGCACCGAACGCCCGCTGGCCCAGCACGGCTACGACGTCGAGCGCATCGTCGCCCATGTCCGCACCGGCGTCGCCGACGTCCTGCGGGACGCGGGCGCCGACGCGACGAGCCTTCTCGGCGTCGGGATCGGCGTCCCCGGAATCATCGAACAGGACACCCCCGGCGGCGCGATCGTGCACGGCCAGACCATCGGCTGGAGCGCCGTGCCCTTCGAGAGGCTCCTCCGCGCCTCCGTCGAACTGCCCCCCGAAGTACCACTGTTCATCGACAACGGCGCCAAGACGCTCGGCCAGGCCGAAATGTGGTTCGGCGGCGGCCGCGGCGCCCGCGAGGCCGCCGTGGCACTCATCGGCTCCGGAGTCGGCGCCTGTGTCGTGCATGCCGCCACCCCCGACGAGAATGCCCGCAGCAGCGCGCTCGAATGGGGCCATACGACCGTACGGATCCGGGGGCGGCGCTGCCGCTGCGGCTCTCTCGGCTGTCTGGAGGCGTACGCGGGCGCGGAAGCGCTGCGCGAGCGCTGGCAGGAGGCGGGCGGACCGTCGGCGGCCGACGCCGACGACGAGACCGCGCTGGCCTCGCTGCTCGCCGCGGCCTTCCCCGGCGCGGACGGCCCCGAGCCCGACGCGGTGGCACTCTCACTGCTCGATGACACCGCCGAGTACCTGGGTGCGGCCGTCGCCGACCTGATCAACCTCTTCCGGCCCGAACGCATCCTGCTCGGCGGCTGGGCCGGACTGCTGCTCGGCCCGCATCTCCTCCCCGAAGTGCGCCGGTACGCGGGGGAGTACGCCCTGCGCCACGCGGCCGCCCGCACCACCATCGAACTCGGGCGGCTCGGTCCGGACGCGGTCACCGTCGGCGCCGCGACACTGCCGCTCGCCGACTTCCTGGCGCGCGGCGGCAGCCGGCCCCCGGCCGCGGCCCGCGCCACAGTGCGCGGGAGCTGACCCCTTGTCATGGCGCGTGCCCTGCACCTAGTTTGGCCGATTGCGATGTGACCTGCATATCAGTGGGGGAGTCTCAAGATGGCCGCAACCGGTCGGCACCGTCGATACCAGCCGAGCCGCATCAACCGTGCTTCGCTCACTGTCACGGCGGGCGGTGCGGGCATGGCTCTGCCGCTCATCGGCGCGGGCACGACCCACGCGGCCTCCGTGGATGTCTGGGAGAAGGTCGCGGCCTGCGAGTCCACCAGCAACTGGAAGATCAACACCGGCAACGGCTATTACGGCGGCCTGCAGTTCACCCAGTCCACCTGGGAGGCGTACGGGGGCAGGAAATTCGCCCCGCGCGCGGATCTCGCCAGCAAGGACCAGCAAATCGCCGTCGCCGAGCGGGTCCTTGGGAGCCAGGGGCCGAGGGCCTGGCCCGTCTGCTCCGCCCGCGCCGGGCTCGCCCGTGGCGGTGAAGCCCCCGACATCGCACCGGCCAGGCGATCAGCGCCGCGGAGCGAGCACCGGTACGAACGCAAGGCAGCGCCGAAGAAGGCCACGCCGACCACCGTGCCCACGCATCGCGAGGGCTACACGGTCGCCCGCGGCGACTCACTCTCCAAGATCGCGGACTCCGAGCAGGTCAGGGGCGGCTGGCATCAGCTCTACATACAGAACCGCACCGTCGTCGGCCCCGATCCCGACCTCATCCATCCGGGCCAGAAGCTGATCCTGCGCATCGAGGCACCCAAGCCCGACCCGAGACCCAACCCGTCGTCCCCTGCGCCGGCCGAGCAGAAGCCGAAGACCCAGCCCAAGCAGCAGGCACCGAAGCACGAGCCGCCCAGGAAGAAGCAGGAGCGGCCACGGAAGCCGGCGTCCAAGCAGGCGCACGCGACCAAGCCCGCGCACAGGACCGGACTCAGCGCACCCGTACAAGCGAGCCCCGGTACCCCCTACGGCAAGCCCGGCTCCTCCTGGGCCAGCGGCTACCACACCGGCGTGGACTTCCCGGTTCCCACCGGCACCGCGGTGCAGGCGGTCGCCTCCGGCCGTGTCGTCTCGGCCGGCTGGGGCGGTGCGTACGGCTATCAGGTCGTCATCCGCCACACGGACGGCAAGTACAGCCAGTACGCGCACCTGTCGGCGCTCACCGTGCGCTCCGGCCAGCAGGTCGGCAGCGGACAGCGGATCGCACGCTCGGGGTCCACCGGCAACAGCTCAGGGCCGCATCTCCATTTCGAGGTGCGTACGGGGCCCGGATACGGGTCCGACATCGACCCCGTCGCCTACCTCAGGTCGGGCGGCGTCTCCGTCTGACGGACGCCCGTGCAGAGGGACGTGGCGCCCTCGGGGTTCCACGTGGCGCATCCGCGGTTCCGAGCGGCGCACCGGCTGTTGCGAGGGGCGTGCCTGCGCGTTCGCCTCCGGCCGTGCTTCCGCCTCCGCGCGCGTGGCCTTGATCCGCTCCGTCGTCAGCAGCATGAGCCCGCCCGCCGCCACGACCCCGAAGCCGATCGCGAACACGGTGCCCGGCACGCCGTACCGGAAGGTCTCGCCGAACATCGTGATGCCGACAACGGCTGCCACCACCGGATTGACGACCGTGACGGTGGCCAACGGGGCCGCGAGGCCCGCGCCGTGGTACGAGGACTGGGAGAGCAGCAGACCACCGCAGGCCAGGGCGGCGATCACCAGCAGGCTCGGCCACTGGTCGAGCGGCGCGGACCAGGTCCAGTCCACCGCGACGGTCTTGGTGAACACCGAGGCGATGCCGAACGCCACACCCGCGGCAGCGGCGAGCAGCACACTGCGGATGATCGGCCGGTTCACGGTCTGGGCGACCAGGAAGAGCAGCGCCACCCCGCCGAACGTCACGGCTGCCAGCACTCCACGCTGGCCGCCGTCCAGCGAGTGGGAAGCGGAAGTGCCGGTCAGCGCCAGCAGCCCGGCGAGCCCGGCGGTCGCCAGGATCGCGCCGCGCCAGGCGGCGGCCCCGGCCCTGCGCCGCACGAACAGCGCCGCCATCGGCAGCGCGAAGACGATCGTCAGCGCTCCGAGCGGCTGGACCAGGCTCAGCGGCCCGTACGCCAGCGCCACCACATGCAGCACGGCGCCGAGCGTGTTGAGAGCGACGGCGACCCACCACGCGGCGTGGTGCAGCGGTGCGTAAGGCCTGGCCGAAGTGGTGGCAGCGACATGCTCCTGCATGATCGCCCCGGCCGCATAGGCGACCGCGGAGACCAGTGACAGCACCACGGCCAGTGCGAGGGAACTCATAGAGACCACGATCTCCCTCTTCAGCGTCCACGTCGTCGTCCTTGAGCAGGCACTTGGGCCTACTGCCGACGTAGTACGCGCGTAGGTCTGAAGTCCCCCTCTCGGCGGGGGCGCGGGCCGGTGAGGTGGAGACCGACCCGCCCGGGTCCGGGACGTACGCGCCCATATGGACGCATACAGCGTTCCCCACCCAGTTTCCTCGCCACGCCCGTGCATCGCGAGTGGTGGCTACGGTGGCCTGGTGCGGACATTCCGGCCGCCCGGAAGGGAAAAAACCCGTACGGGTGATGACAGCCCGTACGGGTGATGACAGAGAGCGGAGCGTGGGCGTGGATCTGGAGGAGGTGGGCTCCGTCGGCGGCTTCTTCGCCCTGCGGATCGGCGCGCCCGGCGAGCGGCAGCTCCCGCTGGCGAGGCTGTACGCGGGCGAGACCGCCCCGCTCACGGCCCGTATCGACACGGTCGCAGCCCGCCTGCGCACCCCCGAGCGCCGGGTCGCCGCCTCCATCGCCCAGCTGGGGCTCGCCGCCCGGCTCTGGTCGGTCGCGCTCGGCTCCGCCGTGCTGCACGGACAGCTGCCCGACCTCGACCCCGCGCGGCTGCACTGGGACCCGGACCGCAGCGCGCCCGACGATCTGCGGCTGACCGCGGCAGATCCGCTGCCCGCGACCGCGGAGACGGTCCGCGAGGTGGTGCAGTACGGCCATCTCGTACCCCTGGCGGACGCGGTCCGCGGCGATGTACGGCTCTCACGGCAGCTGCTGTGGGGCAACGCGGGCTCCGCACTCGCCGGAGCCGTACGCGAACTCCACGCCTGGGCGCGGCGCAGCGGCCGGCCGGAAGCGGGCGAACGGGCCTCCGCGCTCGCCGCCGGACTCTTCGCCCATCCGGATCTGTCCGGCACGGTCCACGGTCCCGCGCTGCGGCGCCGCAGCTGCTGTCTCTACTATCGCTGCCCGGGTGGCGGGCTGTGCGGCGACTGCGTGTTCGACCGTCCGCCGCGGCGCTCCGCGCAGCGGTCCTGACCGCGGTCTTCCGCGCACGCCGTATGTGAGTGACCATCATGGGGTGCTGTGTCTTCCCGGGGGACGCTGTCCCCGATTGCGGCTCTGCCGCGAGCCGGGCCCCCGGCTGAAAAACAGGCCAATGGTGGTGGGCCGACCGCCTTCGCGAGGTGAATCTCCGTGAAGGTGGGACTGCTCACGCGCGAGTACCCCCCGGACGTCTATGGAGGCGCCGGGGTCCATGTGGAGTTCCTGGCCCGGGAGTTACGAGCTCTCGCCGACCTCGAGGTGCACTGCTGGGGCGAGGGCGCCGCCGAAGGCGTTCTGCGCCACGAGGCGCTCGCCGGACTCGACGGCGCGAACGAGGCACTGCGCACCTTCTCCGTCGACCTCGCGATGGCCGCCGAGCTCCAGGGCCGCGAACTGGTCCACTCACACACCTGGTACGCCAATCTCGCCGGTCATCTCGCCAAGCTGCTCTACGGCGTACCGCATGTGATGACCGCCCACTCGCTGGAGCCGCTGCGCCCCTGGAAGGCCGAGCAGCTGGGCGGCGGCTACGCCCTCTCCAGCTGGGCCGAACGTACGGCCATCGAGGCCGCGGACGCGGTGATCGCCGTCTCCCGTGGTATGCGCGCCGACATCCTCGCCTGCTATCCGGCCCTCGATCCTGACCGGGTGCATGTCGTCCACAACGGCATCGACACCCGCATGTACCGCCCCGACCACGAGACAGCCGTACTCGAGCGGATCGGCCTCGACCCGGACCGCCCGTTCGTCCTCTTCGTCGGCCGCATCACCCGGCAGAAGGGCGTCCCTCATCTGCTGCGTGCCGCCCGCTCCTTCGACCCGAACGCCCAGCTGGTGCTGGCGGCCGGCGCCCCCGACACCCCGGAGATCGGACGTGAATTCCGGCAGCTGGTCGAGGAGCTGGAGGGCGCACGCGACGGGGTGCACTGGATCCCCGAGATGCTGCCGCGCCCGCAGGTCATCCAACTCCTCAGCCATGCCGCGGTGTTCGTCTGCCCTTCGGTGTACGAGCCGCTGGGTATCGTCAATCTGGAGGCCATGGCCTGCGGAACGGCCGTCGTCGCGTCGGCGGTCGGCGGCATCCCCGAGGTCGTGGACGACGGCCGCACGGGACTGCTCGTGCCCTACGACGCGGCTCACCCCGAAGCCTTCGAGTCGGGTCTCACCCAGTCGGTGAACCGGGTTCTCGACGACGCCGGGGAGGCCGCGAGGATGGGCGCGGCCGGTCGGGACCGGGCGGTACGTGAGTTCGGCTGGGACCAGGTGGCCCGGCGTACGTACGAGGTGTACGAGAAGTTGCTCGAACAGTCGTAGCAGCCATAGCGGGCATGGCACGCATAGAGGGGGCGCGATGCGCGGTGGACCTTCGGTGCTCGGAATCGTACTGGCCGGCGGGGAGGGCAAGCGGCTGATGCCGCTCACCGCCGACCGGGCAAAACCGGCGGTGACCTTCGGGGGCATGTACCGGCTCGTCGATTTCGTCCTCTCCAGCCTCGTCAACGGCGACATCCTGCGTATCTGCGTACTGACCCAGTACAAGTCGCACTCGCTGGACCGGCATGTGACCACCACGTGGCGGATGTCGAGTCTGCTCGGCAACTACGTCACGCCCGTACCGGCCCAGCAGCGGCTCGGCCGGCGCTGGTATCTCGGCAGTGCGGACGCGATCCTGCAGTCACTCAACCTCGTCAACGACGAACAGCCGGACTACATCGCGGTGTTCGGTGCCGATCACGTCTACCGGATGGACCCGCGGCAGATGCTGCAGCGGCATGTCGAGAGCGGCGCCGGGGTCACCGTTGCCGGGATCAAGGTGCCGCGCGCGGAAGCGTCCTCCTTCGGGATCATCACCCCGGCGTCCGACGGCGCCCGGGTCGAGCGGTTCCTGGAGAAGCCCGTCGACCCTCCGGGGCTGCCGGGCGACCCGGGCCGGGTTTTCGCCTCCATGGGCAATTACCTCTTCACCACCAAGGTGCTCGTGGACGCTCTCCACCGGGACGCCGAGGACGATCGCTCGGTCCACGACATGGGAGGCTCGATCCTGCCGATGCTCACCGAGCGCGGTGTGGCGCAGCTCTACGACTTCGATGAGAACCATGTGCCCGGTGAGAACCCGCGGGAGCACGGTTACTGGCGTGATGTGGGCACCATCGACACCTACTACGAAGCCCATATGGATCTGATTCCGGACCGTCCGGTCTTCGACCTCGACAACCGGCGCTGGCCCATCTACACCCACTCCGGCCAGCTGCCGCCCGCCCGTTTCACCGGCGCGGGCATCGCGAGTGAATCGATCATCAGCCCCGGCTGTGTGGTCCGCGGTCAGGTCACCCGGTCCGTGCTCTCGCCCGGCGTCGTCGTCGCGGAGGGAGCGGTGGTGCAGGGATCCGTCCTGCACGACAACGTTCGAATCGGGCGGGGTGCGGTGGTGCGTGGCTCGATCCTCGACAAGAACGTGGATGTGCCGCCCGGCGCGACGATCGGCGTCAACCCCGAGCGCGACCAGGAGCTTTACACCGTCTCGAAGAACGGAGTCATCGCGCTGGGGAAGGGCCGGCACGTGCTGTGAGGCCGGCCCGCCCGAAGATTGGGCCCGCGGCCGGTTGCCGATCGTGCCGCGCGGGAATCAGAGGGGTGAGGGGCCTGTCGTTGCGTGGATGCCGCCAACGGCTCTCCCACCCGGTTTTCTTGGCCGGAACCGGCTGCCTAGTCAGAACGGAGTGATCCCATGCGTGCGCACAGGCAAGCCCGTAGGCGAGCCGCACGCGCGACGTACATCCTGCCGCAGGCAGAGACATCGGCCCGCTGGGCGCGGCATCTGACGACCGCCTTCCTCACCAGCGGACGTGTCGAGGAGGTGTCCGGGGGCCAGGTGGAAGACGTGACGCTGGTCGTCTCGGAGCTCGTCACCAATGCCACCCGGCACGGCCGCAGCGGCTGCCGGCTGCGGCTGCGCGTCGACACGGGACTGGTCACCGTTGAAGTGGAGGACAGCAGTCCGGTACTGCCGCGGTTGTGTTCACCGCAGGAGGCGGACGAGGGCGGGCGGGGCATCGCCATGGTGCGTCACCTCGCGCAGCACTTCGCCGTCCGCGGCGGACCCGGCGGCGGCAAGACCGTACAGGCCGTGCTCGCCTCGAGCTGAGAGACCGCGGTTCTCCCTCGAGTCGCGCCCTCAGCACGGCCGGCGCCACACCCCCAGCGCGGCCGGACGTTGTAGATGCCGGTCTTGCAGCGGGCGAGGTTCGCCGGGTCGCGGAAGAAGCCGATGGTGTGCGCGAGCCCGTCCGTAGGATCGAGTTCGGGCTGCCGGCCGGTGGCCGCACGCAGCCGGGTGACGTCGGCGACCAGCCGCATCACTCCGGAGCCGGCCGGATGCGCTCTTCGTCCTCGCGTACCTCGAGATCGACGTCCATCAACTTGCCGATGAGCCGGGTGAGTTCGCCGATCGAGATCTCACAGCCGGTGCCGGCGTTGAAGGTGCGGCCGACGACGTCCTCGGCCGGCGCGGTGCCGACGGCGGGAAAGGCGCGCGCGGTGTCCTTCACGTAGAGGAAGTCCCGTGTGGGGCGCAGATCCCCGGGCGTGATGACCTGCTCGCCCGCCGCGACCTGGCCGATGACGGTCGGTATGACCGCCCGCATCGACTGGCGCGGCCCGAAGGTGTTGAACGGGCTCAGGGTGACCACCCCAGTGCCGAAGCTGGCGTGGTAGCTGTCGGCCAGCCGGTCTACGGCCGCCTTCGAAGCGGCGTACGGGGACTGGGTGTTGATGGGATGGTCCTCGGTGGTCGGCACGGTCTGCGCGGTGCCGTACGTCGCGCTGGTGGAGGTGTGTACCAGGCGGGGGATCCCCAGCTTGTGTGCTCGGCTCCGGTGACGGCGACAAGCGGGTTGGTTGTCACGAAAGCTGGCACGGTCTTGTCAGCGGTCAGCGGTCAGCGGTCAGCGGTCAGCGGTCAGCGGTGGGCCGGCCGAGCAGACGACAGGCCCCGGCGATCAGAACGGCAGCCGCCGCGGTACGACAGATCAGTTGGACGGGGCCCGGTGGCAGCCCAGCGGGCAGCGCCGCGGCCTCGGCTGCCGCGGCGGCGAGACAGATGGCCGCCGGCAGCCGGTGCGTCTACGCCCCACACTCCGCGCGGCACCAGAGGCACCTGCGCCGGTGGGAGGCAGCGGCGTGGCACCGACAAGAGATTCAGTCTGGACAAATTTATTTGTCGGTGGGAAGGTGGAGCCATGTTGGACGTGACCGTGATCGAGGACTCGGCGGCTGCTGCCGTCTCGCTGGACCCCATGCGTGCGCGGCTGCTCGCCGAGCTCGCCACCGGGCCCGCGTCGGCGGCCATGCTCGCGGGCCGTGTCGGACTGCCCCGGCAGAAGGTCAACTACCACCTCAGGGCGCTGGAGCGGCACGGTCTGGTCGAGCTGGCCGGCGAACGCAGGAAAGGCAATGTCACCGAGCGGCTGATGCGGGCCACGGCGGCCTCGTATGTGATCTCGCCGCTCGCCCTGGCCGCGGTGCAGCCGGACCCGGCCCGCTTCCGCGACCAGCTCTCGGCGCGCTGGATGCTCGCCGTCGCCGCCCGTCTCGTACGTGATGTCGGCACCTTGATCACCGGGGCGGCCAAGGCCCGCAAGAGGCTCGCGACCTATGCGCTGGACGGAGAGGTGCGCTTCGCCTCGGCCGCCGACCGGGCCGCGTTCGTCGAGGAGTTGACGCACGGCGTCGGCGCCCTGATCGCCAAGTACCACGACGAGAACGCCGAGGGCGGCCGCGAGCACCGGATCGTCGTCGCGCTCCACCCCACCGTCAAGCCCGATCCCCCCGCCGCCAAGGCCATCGAGGAGTCGTCATGAGGAAGCCGGTCACGCTCGTGCGCCGGCTGCTGGGCGAGGGCCTCGTGGACGGGATCGAGCCGCTCGACGCTTCCGCCGCCGTCGGCGGCGGCAAGCGCCTCTCCCAGGAGGGGCTTGCCCGGACCCCGCTCGAGGTCGTCCGGCCCAGGACGTCCGGACCGGGCGGCCACCACGTGATCCACGCGCCCAGGGGCGCCTGAACATCAGGAGTCATCATGTCCAAGGAATTCGAGATCATCCGCGAGTTCGAGGTCGACGCCAGTCCCGAGCAGGTGTGGGACGCGATCACCACCGGCACGGCCGGCTGGCTCTGGCCCATGGAGTACGAGCCGAGGGAGGGCGGCGCCGCGCCCTTCGGCGGGACCGTCACCGCATGGGACCCGCCGCGGCATCTGACCGGCCGCACCGAGAGCCTGGAGGACGTGCCTCAGCAGACCTTCAACCAGCTCGACCATGTCATCGAGCCGCGCGAGGGCGGCGGCTCCTGGGTGCGCTATGTGCACAGCGGCATCTTCGTCGACGACTGGGACAACCAGTACGACGGTGCGGACAAGCACACCGACTTCTATCTGCACACCCTGCGGCAGTACCTCGAGCACTTCACCGGCCGTACTGCCACGTTCGTGACCCTCGACGCTCCCGCCGCCTCCAACACCCCGGGCGGGCTCGAGGTCGTCAGCCGCGGGCTGGGACTGCCGGACGACGCGGCACAGGGCGCCACTGTGCGGGTCGAGGTGCCCGGCGCCGGTGAGGTCGACGCGGTCCTCGACTTCCGCAACCCCTACTTCGTCGGGCTGCGCACGGACGAGGCGATGTACCGCGTCTTCGGCCGGAACCACTTCGGTGCTCCGGTCGGCGTCAGTGTGCACGACTTCGCCCGTGGCGCGGACGCCGAGCAGAACGAGGAAGCCTGGCGGAGCTGGCTCGCCGGCCTCTTTGCGTGACGCGGGGAGAAGGGGCCCGGGAACAAGGGGCCGGAGAGAAGGGGCCGGGGAGAAGGGGCCCGGCTTGTGTGACCCGGGAAGAAGGGGCCGGGTCGGGGCGGCACCCGACCGGGCCCCTCCCTGCCACGGACCGGTGCGGGTCCCGGCATTTTGCCCACGCCTCATCACTCAGTAAAGTTGCGCTTTTGAAACTGCTGCGTGGGCGCTACTGCGTACGAGTGATCGAGGAACGGCAAAGCGATGACGGTGACAGAGGACAGCCCGGTGTTCGGCCCGGGCATCGACCCGGAGCGGTTGGCCGTCTGCCTGAGCGTGCTCGACGAGCTCGACAAGCTGGACGTCGACCACCCGGACGCGATCGCGGTACGCCGGGCCACGGCCGGGATCTACCGGACCGTGAAGCAGCGCCGCCGCCAGGAGCGCCGCGCCGCCAAGACCGCCCACGACAAGTCCGTCACCGAGGCCACCGCGACCGGTTCCGCCGAACGGATCGACGACGAGACGGAAGGCCTGCTGCCGTCCTCGTCGGTCGCCGGCGAGATCGCGGGCATACTCCAGCGCCCCAGGTCCTGCTACATCTGCAAGACCCGCTACGTCGAGGTCGACGCCTTCTACCACCAGCTGTGCCAGAAGTGCGCGGCCGAGAACCGCGCCCGCCGCGACGCCCGCACCGACCTCAGCGGCAAGCGCGCTCTCCTCACCGGCGGCCGGGCCAAGATCGGCATGTACATCGCGCTGCGGCTGCTCCGCGACGGCGCCCACACCACCATCACCACCCGCTTCCCCAGCGACGCCATCCGCCGCTTCAAGGCGATGCCGGACAGCGACGAGTGGATCCACCGCCTCAAAATCGTCGGCATCGATCTCCGTGACCCGGCCCAGGTCGTCGCGCTCGCCGACTCGGTGGCGGCCGAGGGCCCGCTGGACATCCTGATCAACAACGCCGCGCAGACCGTACGCCGCTCCCCGCAGGCGTACAGCGAACTCCTCGCCGCCGAGTCCGCGCCGCTGCCCGCGGGTGAGCTGCCCAGCTCCCACGTCATCGGCGCGTTCGGCAGCGGCTCCCAGGCCGCGCTGCCCGTCGGCCGCGGCGAGGCCCTGACCGCCCAGGACGTCACCGGACTGGCGCTGGTCACCGGCTCCGCCTCGCTCGCCAGGATCGAGGCGGGTACCGCCATCGACGCCGGCGGCCTGGTGCCCGATCTGCACGACACCAACAGCTGGGTCCAGACGGTCTCCGAGGTCGAGCCGGTCGAACTGCTCGAGGTCCAGCTCTGCAACTCCACCGCGCCGTTCATCCTGATCAGCCGGCTCCGCCCCGCGATGGCCGCCGCCGCGGCCAAGCGCACCTATGTGGTGAACGTCTCCGCTATGGAGGGCGTCTTCAGCCGCGGCTACAAGGGCGCGGGCCACCCGCACACCAACATGGCCAAGGCCGCGCTGAACATGCTCACCCGCACCAGCGCCCAGGAGATGTTCGAGTCCGACGGCATCCTCATGACCGCCGTCGACACCGGCTGGATCACCGACGAGCGCCCGCACCCCGACAAGATGCGCCTCGCCGACGAGGGCTTCCACGCCCCCCTCGACCTGGTCGACGGCGCCGCTCGCGTCTACGACCCGATCGTGCGCGGCGAGGACGGCGAGGAGCTCTACGGCTGCTTCCTCAAGGACTACGCTCCGGCGAACTGGTAGTCCGCAGCTGCTCGTGGACGGCGTACGAGCCGGTGTCCGCTGCCGCGCGCACCCGAGTACCGCCGTCCACCAGCAGATCGGCCCCGGTCACCCACGCCGACTCGTCCGAGACCAGCCACAGCACCGCCCGCGCCACATCGCCGGGCTCGCCGATCCGGCCCAGCGGCATCCCGTCGGCGATCCGCCGCTCGGCGCCTTCCCAGACAAAGCGTGCCATCTCGGTGCGTACGAGACCCGGTGAGACGGCGTTCACCCGTACCGCTGGGGCGAGTTCGCCGGCGAGCTGACGCGTGAGATGCAGCAGTGCCGCCTTGCTCGTGCCGTACGCGCCGACCCGTGGGCCCACTCCATGGGTGCCCTCGGTGCAGATGTTGACCACGGTCCCGCCGTGCTCGCGCATCCAGGCCCGCCAGGCGAGCTGCACCAGCCGCAGCGCCGCCTCCACATTCACCGCGAACGCCTGCCGCCACTCGTCGGGATCGGCTTCCATCAGCGGACCGTAGGGCGCGTTCGTGGCGGCGTTGTTGACCAGAATGTCGAGCCGCCCGAACTCCCGCACGGCGAGGGCGGTGCAGCGATCGAGATGGGCCGGGTCGGCCACGCTTCCGGCACAGCCCGCCGCCCGCGCTCCCGCGTCCCGCAGTTCGGCAACTGCCGCTGTTACTCCATCCGGGTCCCGCGCGGTGACCACCACATCCGCTCCCGCTCCGGCCAGTGCTCCGGCGACGGCGAGGCCGATGCCACGGGAAGCCCCTGTCACCAGGGCTGTCCTGCCTTCGAGGCAGTTTTGCGCGGGCCCGGAAACCATCTGCGCACGATCCCACGAAGCCCCGCACAGGGAAAGATCGTTGGCCGGAATTGAGTTGGTTTACAGGAGATTTACAGGCCCCATCGAGCGGAGCTCTGCTCATTTGGTTACTCTGGGGTGAACGGACGCCACCAAAGGGCCCACGAAACCCCCTTGGCCGTCCTGGGACAGGTCTGCAACCAGGCTGCGGTCCCGCCCGACCACCGGCGCCACCGCGACCGAATTGCCCTTGTCCCAGTTGCGCGACACAGAGGAGTGCGCGGTGACATCAGATGTGAAGAAGCACGAGAAGCGACCGCCGGAACGCGGCGGCGAACGGGCCGGCCGGCCCGATGAACTCGGCAGTCTGGAAGTCTGGGCTCGATCGGCCCCGATCAGGCTGGCCGGCTACGAGGACGACCTGGCCGAGCCGCACATCCTGCCCGGCATCGACTGAGCGGATCGCTTCGCCCCGTACCCCCTGCCGCACCCGGCAGGGGGTACGGGGCGTTTTGGGGGCGGTGGGCGATCCCGCAGGTCACGCTGATTCATCCGATGGCTCGGGGAAATGCTTTCACTTGTGTCCGGTCGAGAGCATTGGCAGGTCACTGTCACGCTTCAATCATCGGACCTCATGACCGAACTTCCCAGGCGCCATGTACTCGGAATGACGGCAGGGGCGGCATTCGGCGCCGCCCTCATCCACCCGGCCACGGCCGATGCGAGCCCCCGGACCGCGGCGGCACACGTGAACGAGGAAGCGGGAGACGGCGACTGGGGCACCGTCCCCGCCGTCGTTCCCGTACCGCTGGAGCGCTGGTTCGACAACGACGGCATCGACACCGCGGATGCCCCCGGCGAGGAACTCCCCGCCGGACGGCTGGAGATCGACGGCATGGTCTATCTGTTCCCCGCCGCCACAGCGGGCACCAGGAACAACATCGTCGCCCTCGGACAGCGCGTCGAACTCCCCAAGGGCCGCTGTCTTTCCGGCCTGTTCCTCGTCGCCGGCAGCCATGGAGCCGCGTCCGGCAGGGCGACCGTGCACTACGCGGACGGCACCACGCAGTCCGCGGCCCTCGGCGGCCCCGACCGGTACTCGGGCAGCGGCACGCTCACCGCCCCGTACCGCCGCAACCCGGCCGGACAGAAGGATCCGCACCAGTTCGTCATCGCCACCGCCGAAGTCGCCATGGACCCCACCAAGGACGCGGTGGCACTCACCCTGCCCCTCACCAACCCCGCCGAGCCGAACAAGAGCGCACTCCACATCTTCGCCCTCACGCTTCAACCAGCCGCTCAGGGACGGGCCTTGATGCTGCGGCAGGCCCACTCCACACGTGCCCGCCGCCGCCCGCCGGGCCGGCAAGCATGTGTGGGTGTTCAAAATAGCCTGGTCGGCCTGAGGTACTCGCGCAGGTAGGTCCGGTGCCACCAGGCGCCGGTGTCCCGCAGTTCGCGCCAGGTCGTGTACCGGTAGCGGTACAGCCTGGCGCGGACATACGCGGGTGGGGCGTCCGGGAACGGATTGTGGGCAAGCAGCCGCAGCGTGTCCCGGTCGCCGTCGAGCAGGCGCTCCACGAACGGGCCGAACCAGGCGCGCGCATAGGCGGGGGAGAGCGCGGCGAACCACATCAGCCAGTCGAGCCGCAGATGGTACGGGGCGAACTGGCGTGGCATCCGGTGTACGTCGCCCGGCTTGCCCTTGAAACCGTACTCCCGCCACACCGTGCCCTGGTGGAGCACCGTCTCTTCCGTGCCTTCGATCACCACCTCATGGCGCACCCGGCCGACCGTGCCGAACGCGCCGTAGGCGTTGACCAGATGGAGCGGGTCGTAGGAGCGGTTCATCGACTGCCGTTTGGAGAGCAGATTGCGCGCCGGACGGTAGCTCAGCACCAGAACCAGGGCGGTCACGGCGATCACGACGATCTCGTACCAGAGTGGTGGCGCCGGCAGCGCGGGCGGATCCGCGAGCATCGAACCATCCACGGCGGCCAGCGCGAGCGTGATCGTTATCCAGTTCAGCCAGGCGAAGTTGCCGGAGAGCACCAGCCACAGCTGGGTCAGCACGATCAAGCCGGCCGCGGCGCTCGCCACCGGCTGCGGTGTGAACAGCAGGATGGGCACCAGCAGCTGGGTCACATGGTTGGCGGCCACCTCGACCCGGTGGCAGGGTTTCGGCAGATGGTGGAAGAACCAGCTCAACGGCCCCGGCATCGGCTGGGTCTCGTGGTGGAAGTCGAGACAGGTGAGGTTGCGCCAGCACTCGTCGCCGCGGATTTTGATCAGTCCCGCGCCGAATTCCACCCGGAACAGCACCCAGCGGAGCAGCCACAGCACCAGCACGGGCGGGGCCGTGCGGTCATTGCCGAGGAAGACGGCCAGGAAGCCCGTCTCGAGCAGCAGTGACTCCCAGCCGAAGGCATACCAGGTCTGCCCGACATTGACGATGGACAGGTACAGCACCCACAGCAGCGCCCACCACGCCATCGCCGCCCACAGTGGGATCCGGTCGGCGGCGCCTGCGACCAGGGCCGCGGAGAGCAGAGAGCCGGCCCAGGCGCAGCAGGCGAAGAAGCGGTCCGAGTAGTGCAGTTGGAAGATGCTCGGCGCGCGGCGCAGCGGTATTCCCCGTACGTACGCGGGCACCGGCAGCATGCCGCGTTCGCCGATCAGCGCCCGGAACTGCAGGGCGGCGGTGAGAAAGGCGACCAGATACACGCCGGCCAGAGCCCGCTGGAAGACCAGCCGACTGAGCCAGTAGTCACTGTCGCCGAACCACTCCATTACCTCCAGTATCAGGGAGCGGCGATCTCCCGCAGTGTGTGACCGAGCCGTCCGGCGTAGGCCTTCTGCAGCACGGGCACGAGCGGACCGGCGAGCCGGGTGTACCAGGCCGCCGGGCGGCTGAACGCCATCACCGTGAACCACACCGAGCCGTCGTCCCGGATGTCGACGATGAACGACTCCTCGCCGCACTCCGGATGCCCGGTCAGCGTCCCGTACGCGAAGCCCGTCCGGTCCTTCTCGTACGCCGTCCAGATCACCTCGCAGGGCGCGGTGAACCGCAGTGGTCCCAGACCGGCCGAGACCGTGAGGCGGGCGCCCGGCTCCGCCCGCACCGCGGCGGTGTGCACCCGGGCGCCCGTCCCCCGGTGCATCCGCCAGGTGGTGACGGCCGTGCCGGCCGCCTCGAAGGCGGCGCGGCCCCGGCCGATCCGGGTGGTGTGGTGGAGGTGGTGGTAGCCGGCGGGCAGTGGGCCGAGCCGGGTGGCACCGGTCTCCGGGTAGTTGAGCGTGCGGGCGGTCTGCCTGCGGACGCTGTTCATGCGGCTTTCTCCTTGAGTCGTCGCCAGGCCAGCACCGAGCAGAGTGCGAAGCCCAGGGCGTTGCCGAGGCCGTGGGTGGCGGCCATCCAGGTCAGGGTGGGGTGGGGGAGTCCGGTGGCCTCGCCGAGCGCCCAGCTCAGGGCGAGCAGCATGGTCGCACCCAGTACGGCGGCCGAGACGGCCAGCAGCATGCGGGTGAGCCGGTCCCGACTGCCAGTCCGGACATCCCGCCACGTCAGCAGGGCCACGGCCCACATACCCGCGGTCAGCACCAGTGCTCCCAGCAGCTCGGCCCAGTCGTCGACGAAGTAGCCGCCGAGGACCAGCAGGGTGCCCAGCGGAACACTGAGCGCCGCGAAGCGACCGGCCGGTCCCGCTGCCGCCCGGCAGACCAGGCCCGCGACCAGCGCGGCGGTGAACCCGGCGAAGTGGAAGTGCGGCACGGTCAGCGCCAGGATCGGCAGACTGAAGCCGAAGAGCTCGTGTCCCGAGCGCTCCGCGACCAGTGCCAGGCCGGCGACCGATGGTGTCGCCAGCGCGGTGAGCACCGCGATCTCAGCGGGTGCGAAAGAGCGCGTACGGCTCAGCCGCCGTGGTGCCTGCAGAGCGAGGGCCAGTGTGCCGAGCGCGTAGACGGCCGCGAGTGCCGCGGCCGAAGCCGAGCGGGGCAGCCATGGAGCGACCGCTCCCGGAACGGCGAACAGGAGCCATGTCCGCCGAATGGACGTGAGTTCGTCACCGTCGATGAGACGCAGTCCCGCGGGGACCACCACGAGCATTCCGAGCATCACGATCATGTTGACCAGTACGGACATCGCACCCCACCCCCGGTCTTGAACGTGTTCAATTCCCTGAGGGCGAGACTATGCCCTTACTTGAACGCGTTCAAGTCGCGGGGGTTGTGGGAATCCGGCAGAACTTGAGTGACATCTCGGGGTGAAGAGTCGGGAGACTAACGTGCGCTCACCAATTCGACGTTGGTACGCGGCAGTCGCCGCACCGTCCGTCGCGCTTCTCGCTGCCGGCTGCGGCGTCGTCGGCGGTGCGGCTTCTTCGGGCGCGGGCTCGGACTCCGGCTCGCGGGAGATCGTTCTCCAGCCGGTCGCAGCCCAGGGGCCGGACCCGTACACGGCGTCGACGGCCAGAAACGTGGCGCAGCAGCCGCCTCCGCCGCCCCGGTCGAGCGCGCCGGCCGACCCGGCGGGCGCGGGGCCGACGATGAACACGTTCCTGGGTTCGACGCCCGGTCTCTACGGCGGCACCGAGGCCATCGGCAGCTGCGACGTGGGGCAGCAGATCGCCCTCGTCAGTGGTGACCGGGCCAAGGTGCGTGCGTTTGCGGGGGGCTTGGGGGTCGCTCAGGCGGACGTCCCGAACTTCCTGCGCACGCTGACGCCCGTCGTCCTGCGCGCCGACACCCGGATGACCGGCCACGGGTTCCGCGACGGCTCCGCCACCAGTTACCAGTCCGTGCTGCAGGCGGGCACGGCCGTGCTGGTGGACCAGTACGGCGCGCCGCGCGTCCGGTGCGCCGGCGGGAACCCACTGAAACCGCCGGTCGCCGTCAAGGGCACCGTGGTGCACAAAGGCCGGCCGTGGGCGGGCTACCGGCCCGATCAGGTCATCGTCATCAAGCCCACCACCACGACGATCAACAACCTCGTGATCGTCAGCGTCCTCAACAACTCGTGGATCGAGCGGAGGACCGGAACCGACGGTGAAGAGGACAGGAAGCCCGAGGTGCTCCCGCCCGTCAACCCGGACGCCGTCTTCACCAACCCGCCGTCCATCGAACTGACCGGGCCGAGCAATCCGCCGGAATCGAGTGGCCGGTCCCCATCGAGCGGCCAGTCCCAGCCCGGCAACCCGACCGGGCCGAGTGATCAGGTGCAACCGGGTGACCAGTCCCGGCCCGACAGCCCGACCGGGCAGGGCCTCGACACGCAGCTCGGCGGCGACCCGTCGACTCCGGACTGCCCGGCACCGGCCGCCCTCCCGCCGGGGGAGGAGCCGGCGTCCGGCGGGGCGATCGAGCCCGGCTGCTCCACGTCGACCCTGGCGGAGCCGGTGGATCCGCCGCTGGACTCGCCCGGCGACGCCCCGGTCGACCCGCCCGTGGATCCGCCCGTCGGCCCTTTGGGTGATCCGTCCGTGTCCGGCGATGTGCCGACGGCGGACTGGCTCATGCCCTCCCGGCCGGAGCTCTTCACCCCCTCTTCGGAGGTGAAGGAGCCGGACACGTTCCACGTCTGAGCTGATCGTTCGAACGGTCGAAGAATCCGACAAATGATGGCAGAGTGGCTCCATGGTTGATCGGGCAGCGGGTGCCCTGTCGCTTCCCGACGACTGGCCGGCCCGACCGGATCTGAGCTTGAACCTCAACCGCATGGGCAGCTTCGACTGGGACCTGGCCAGCGGGCTCATGAACTTGGACCCGGCCGGACACGAAGTGTTCGATCTGCGCCCCGGCGAGTACGACGGCCGCCCGGCGAGCCTGGCGAGCCGGGTGCCGGCGGACGAGGCCAGCCGGCTCGACAGTCTGGTGGCGCGGGCGCTCAAGAGCGGCAGTCAGCACTACGGCGCGTACTTCCGCATCCGCCGCCGCGACGGCAGTCTGCGCTGGACCCACACCCAGGGCTTCATCCGGCGTGACAGCGCGGGTCGGCCGCTGCGGATCATCGGCATCATCCGCGACGCCACCGACGAGCTCGCCGACTCCTCCGCCCGTCTCGAAGCGGATGTGGAGCGCCGCAGGCAGACCAGCGTCGTCGAGAGCACGACGGCCGCCCTCGCTCACGCCAGGACCGTGCAGGAAGTCATCGACGTACTCAGGGACTCGCACGGTCTGGAGCACTTCGGCGCGACCAGTCTGGTCATGGGGCTGCTGGAGTCGGGCGGGCGGATCCATCTGGTCGCCGACGGCCCCGAGGGCTCCTTCGTACCGGGCACCCGCTACACCCGGGTCGACGACGAGTACCCGATGAGCGAGGTCGTCCGTACACTCACGCCGCGCTTCATCGAGTCCAAGCAGGACTTCGCCGACTCCTATCCGCTGCTGTGGCCGCATATCGAAGGACTCGGCATCTCCTCCGCCGTCTATCTGCCGCTGATCGCCCAGGCCCGCCCCATCGGAGCCCTCGGCCTCCTCTACGGCGACAAGACCGGCTTCAGCTCCGAGGAGCGCAATGTGCTGGTCGCGCTCGGCAGCAGCATCGCGCAGAGCCTGCAGCGAGCCGTGCTCTACGACCAGGAGCACGATCTCGCCCAGGGGTTGCAGCAGGCGATGCTGCCGCGCCGGATCCCCGCCGTGCCCGGGTCGCAGATCGCCGTGCGCTACCGCTCCGCGCGGCTGGGCCGGGACATCGGCGGCGACTGGTACGACGTCATCGCGCTGCCGGGCGGGCGCGTCGGCGCGGTCATCGGCGACGTGCAGGGCCATGACACCCACGCGGCCGCGGTGATGGGGCAACTGCGCATCGTGCTGCGGGCGTACGCCGCCGAGGGGCACACTCCGGCCACCGTGATGGCACGCGCCTCCGTCTTCCTGCATGAACTCGACACCGAACGGTTCGCGACCTGTATGTACGCCGAGGTCGATCTGTCGACGGGGGTGATGCAGCTGGTGCGCGCGGGGCATGTGGACCCGCTGGTCCGGGACAACGACGGCAGCACCCGTCGGCTGCCGGTGGACGGCGGGCTGCCGCTGGGACTCTCCGCGGAGTTCGGCAGGCTCGAATACCCCGTCACCACCATCGAGTTGGACCCCGGACAGACCTTGCTCTTCTACACCGACGGACTGGTCGAGGTGCCCGGCGCGGACCTCGACGACGGGATGCAGCTGCTGACCGCGCTGGTGCGCGCCGGCCCGCGCGATCTGCAGCTGCTGGCCGACCAGCTGTGCGATGTGGTGGACGAGCGGAGCGGCGACGACGATGTGGCGATCCTGTTGCTCCGCCGCAAGGGCGCGTACACCCCGCAGACCGGGGGCCGGCTGCAGCAGCATGTCGCGCAGAACGACCCCGAGGCGCTGCGCTCGGCCAGGCACATGATCCGGGCGGCGACCGGAGCCTGGGGAGCGCGCGAACGGTCGGACGAGATCGAGCTGGCCGCCGACGAGATGATCACCAATGCGCTGATGCACACCGACGGCGGGGCGATCGTCACCATCCGGGTGCTGTCCGGGGCGGAGCGGCGGCTGCGGGTGGAGGTGGAGGACCGCTCCAGTGCGCTGCCGCGCAGGCGCGATGCGGGAGAGTCGGGTGTGTCGGGGCGCGGCCTGATGCTGGTGGACCGGCTGGCTGAGGCGTGGGGCGTGGAATCGCGAGGAAGCGGCAAATGCGTGTGGTGCGAGTTCATGATTCCGGAGAGGCCGAAATCTTGATTATTACCAGTTGTTAACTGTCCGTGAACTGATCGTACTTGACCGTAACCGACCGTAGGCGATTGACTTCGCACACCTGGCCTTCTAGGACATGAGGAACCATTGAGCAGCGAGCTTCTCGCACCTCTCGACCTGGCGTTCTGGCACCTTGAGTCCGCCGGTCACCCGATGCATCTCGGCGCCCTGGCATTCTTCGCTCCCGCTCCCGCTGCCGCGGCAGCCGCCGGGCCGGGCGCGCGGGGCGGCGGCCGCCTCCTCGAACTGCTCGCCGGCCGTGCGGCGGCGATCCCCCGCCTGCGGATGCGAGTGCGGGACGTCCTGCTGCCCGTCGGAGGCGCCGCCTGGGCCATGGCCAAGGACTTCGACGTACGACGGCATGTGCACCACGTCCGCCTCCCCGGGGGCGACTTCGCCGCCGAGGCCACCGCCATCGCCGCCGAGCTGATGGAGCGGCCCCTCGAGCGCGGCCTGCCGCCTTGGGAGATGTACCTCCTCACGGGCGCCGACGACGCCGACGAAGGGCCGTTCGCGGTACTGGTCAAGCTCCACCACGCGCTGGCCGACGGTATGCGCGCGGTCGCCATCGGGGCAGGCATCTTCGATCAGATCGCCGACGCTCGCACCGTCGGCGTACGGAGGCCGCGCACAGTACCGCCCCGGTCGTGGACCGGAGATGCCTGGCAGGTGGCCGGGTTCGCCCGGGCCCGTATCGAGGAGCTGGGCCGCGCCGTCGGCGTCGGCGCCTCCGTCGTACGGGCCAGCAGGTTCGACCCCCGGGGTGTGCCCGCGCTCTCCGCGGGCTCCAGCGGCACGCGACGGCTCGGCACCGCGGTGCTCGGCCTGGCGGATGTGCAGCAGGTGCGCAGGGCGGTGGGCGGCACGGCGAACGACGTCCTGCTCGCCACCGTGGCGGGCGCGCTGCGGCGCTGGATGGGAGCCCGGGACGAGCGGCTGCCCGCCGCGGATCCGCGCGCCCTGGTGCCTGTCTCCCGGCGCAGGCCCGGCAGCCCGTCCGGCTCCGGCAACAAGTTCTCCGCGTATCTGCTTCCGCTTCCCGTCTCCGACCCCGACCCGCGCTCGCGGCTCGACGCCGTACGCACCGCCATGGACCGCAACAAGGCGGCGGGCCCTTCGCGCGGCGCCGGGGCGCTGGCCGTACTCGCCGATCAACTGCCGCCGCTGGCCCACCGGTTCGGTGCGCCACTGGCCGGAGGTGCGGCCCGGATGCTGTTCGACGTCCTGGTCACCAACGTGCCGCTGCCGCGCTCGGCCCTCTCGCTCGGCGGCTGCCCGTTGCGCGAGGTCTACCCGATGGCGCCGCTGGCCCGCGGACAGTCCCTGGCGATCGCCATGTCGACCTACGGCGGTCAGGTGCATGTGGGCCTGGTCGCCGACGGTAAGGCCGTGCCCGATCTGGACCGGCTCGCGGAGAGTCTGAGTGAGGAGCTCGAAGAACTTCTCGGTATCACCGTCACCGGGTAGACCCCGGAAGTCTCTCCAGTGGATCCGACACGATGGATGCAAGTGATCGGACAGCTCGGAGGTCGAGTGCAACATCTCGCGGCTTCAAGGGTGTTGACGCCGCGAAGTGATCCGATGAATATTCGTCGTGATCGGTGAAGGCGGCCTGAGCGAGGGGCAGCAGCGGGATGCGATGGAGCACGCTCGGACGCAGCTCGGTCGACATCACCGAACTGTCCTTCGGCGCGGCCGGAATCGGCAATCTGTACACCCCTGTCGACCCGGCGGTGGCCGCGGCTGCGATCGACGCCGCCTGGTACACGGGAATCCGCACCTTCGACACCGCGCCGCACTACGGGCTCGGCCTCTCCGAACGCAGGCTCGGCAAGGCGCTGCGCACCCGGCCCCGCGACGCGTACACCCTGTCCAGCAAGGTCGGAAGGCTGCTCGAACCCTGCGAGGCCCGCGGCGACGACCTCGCGGACGGCTTCGCCGTGACCGCCGACCACCGCCGCGTATGGGACTTCAGCGCCGACGGCGTGCGCCGCAGCATCGAAGAGAGCCTCGTCAGGCTCGGTCTCGACCGCATCGACATCGTCTATCTGCACGACCCGGACTTCCACGAGGAAGCCGCCTTCCGCCACGGCTACCCGGCGCTGGAACAGCTGCGTACCGAAGGCGTGGTCGGCGCGATCGGCGTGGGGATGAACCAGACCGCGATGCTCACCCGCTTCCTCCGCGACACCGACGTCGACGCCGTCCTGTGCGCCGGCCGCTACACCCTGCTCGATCAGAGCGCGCTGGACGAGCTGCTGCCCGAAGCGGCCGCCCGCGGCAAGAGCGTCGTCGTCGGCGGGGTCTTCAACTCCGGGCTGCTCGCCGATCCGCGCCCCGGTGCCCGGTACGACTACACGGCCGCGCCCGACGGGATCCTGCAGCGGGCCCTGCGGCTCAAGGCCGTCGCCGAACGGCACGGCGTACCGCTGCGCGCCGCCGCGCTCCACTACCCCTTCGGCCATCCGGCCGTCGCCGGCGTGCTGGTCGGGGCCCGGTCCGCCGACGAAGTACGGGACGCCGCCGAGCTGCTCGGCCGCTCTGTCCCGCCCGGGCTCTGGGACGAACTGCGCGCCGAAGGACTGCTGCCGAAGGACGGTGATGCCCGATGAGAGTCGCCCTGCACACCACGGTCCGCGCCGACCGCATCGCCGCGTACGAGGCGGCGCACCGTGAGGTTCCCGAGGAGCTGACCGCCGCGATCCGTGCCGCCGGCGTCGCCTCCTGGACGATCTGGCGCAGCGGCACCGACCTCTTCCACCTCCTCGACTGCGCCGACTACGCCCGGCTGCCGGCCGAACTGGAAGAACTCCCCGCCAATATCGCCTGGCAGGCGCGGATGGCCGAACTGCTCGACGTCGTACACGACTACTCCGCGGACGGCGCCGCGGCCGGACTCCCCGTCGTCCGGGAGCTGTGAGCCATGGCGATCATCGACGCCCACCACCACGTCTGGGACCTGTCCGTACGGGACTAGGACTGGATCACCGGTCCCGACCTGGCGCCCATCCGCCGCGACTTCACCCTCGATGACCTCGCGCCCGAGGCACACGCCGCGGGCGTACGTGCCACCGTCCTCGTCCAGACGGTCGCCGTCGCCGAGGAGACCCCGGAGTTCCTCGCCCTCGCCGACGGCAGCGACCTCGTCGCGGGTGTCGTCGGCTGGACCGACCTCACCGCTCCCGATGTCGCCGACACCTTGGCGGCTCTGAGCGAACTCCCGGGCGGGGACCGGCTGGTCGGCATCCGCCACCAGGTCCAGGGCGAGAGCGACCCCGAGTGGCTGCTCCGCCCCGACGTACTGCGCGGTCTCGCCGCCGTCGCCTCCGCCGGACTCGTCTACGACCTTGTGGTGCTGCCGAAGCAGCTGCCCGCGGCGTCGGAGGCGGCGGACCGGCTGCCGGGGCTCACCTTCGTACTCGACCATCTCGGCAAGCCGCCCATCGCCTCGAAGGAACTGGAGCCCTGGGCGAGCGATGTGCGCGCCCTCGCGGCCCGGCCGAACACCGTCTGCAAACTCTCCGGCCTGGTGACCGAAGCGGCGTGGTCCACCTGGACAACGACGGACCTGAGTCCGTACGCAGGCACGGTCCTCGACGCCTTCGGCCCCGGCCGGCTGATGTTCGGATCAGATTGGCCGGTGTGCCGGCTGGCCGCCGGCTACGGCGAGGTGGTCGCCACGGCCCGCGCGCTCACGCGGCGGTTGGGTGACGCCGAACGTGGCGCGGTGTTCGCGACCACGGCGAGCCGCGTCTACGGTCTGCGGGAGGTGTGAACCTGCGGCCACCGTGCCCCTGCGGCACCCTGGATGCATGCCGGAACTGCCCGAAGTCGAAGCGCTGAGAGAGTTCCTCGACAGCCACCTGGTGGAACAGGAGATCGCCCGCGTCCTGCCGCTGGCGATCAGTGTCCTCAAGACGTACGACCCGCCGCTCAGCGCCGTCGAAGGCGCCACTGTCACCGCCGTGGACCGGCACGGGAAATGGCTCGACATCGGCGCGGGCGGACTCCATCTCGTGACCCATCTCGCCCGTGCGGGCTGGCTCCAGTGGAAGGACGAATTCCCGGCCGCGCCGCCACGCCCGGGCAAGGGCCCGCTCGCCCTGCGCACCATCCTGACGGGCGGCGGCGGCTTCGACCTCACCGAGGCAGGCACCACCAAACGCCTCGCCGTCCACCTCGTGCACGACCCGGCAGAGGTGCCCGGCATCGCCCGGCTCGGCCCCGACCCGCTCGCCGACGACTTCGACCGCGACGCCTTCGCCGCGCTGCTCGCCGGGGAACGCCGGCAGATCAAGGGTGCTCTGCGCGACCAGAGCCTCATCGCCGGCATCGGCAACGCGTACAGCGACGAGATCCTGCACGCCGCCCGGATGTCGCCGTTCAAGCCCGTGCAGAACCTCGACGAGGACGCGATCACCGTGCTGTACGAGGCGCTGCGCTCCACCCTGCGCGAAGCCGTCGAGCGCTCGCGCGGCGTGGCGGCGGGCCGGCTCAAGGCCGAGAAGAAGAGCGGCCTGCGGGTCCATGGGCGTACCGGACAGGCGTGCCCGGTCTGCGGCGACACCATCCGCGAGGTCTCCTTCAGCGACTCCTCGCTGCAGTACTGCGCCACCTGCCAGACCGGCGGCAAGCCGCTCGCGGACCGCAGGCTCTCCCGGCTGCTGAAGTAGCACCGCCCGGCCCGAAAGCCCCCTGTTCGGCCGGCAACGCGGAGCTCCGGAAGTCCTGAGCTCCGGAAGTCCCGAGATCCGGAAGTCCCGAGATCCGGACCGGCAGTGCGGAGGTCCGGCAATGCGGAGCCCCGGGAGTTCCGGAGTTATCCCCGTAGTGTGACCACAGGCCGTCCGTCGAGGGTACGGACCTCCCACCGGCCGATCTCGCCGATCCGCACGTCCGTACCTCCTTGGATGTCCAGCGGCTGCTCATGTCCCGGCGTGTCCGGATTCCCGTAACCGCCCGCCGGCACCGCCCAGCTGAGGACGGGGTGCTCGATGCCGTCCTTTCCGACGGCGATAAGCCGGCATTTGCTCGGTCCGGTCAGGCCCGCGAGCCGCAGTGCGACGGAAGTGCCCCACGCACGGTCCTGGATCGCGGCGGACGCGGTGACACCGGTCGTGGCGTCCTTCGCCGCGACCTGCCGCCCGGCAGGGGGTGCGGCGTCCTGGAGTGCCACCACCGCGGCGGGCGCCCCGACGATCAGCGCGGCCGCCGCCGCGACCAGCCGCAACCGGCGCCCGTTGCTCCGTCGCCGCACCATCGTGACCTCGGCGGCGAGCCGCTCGAGCAACTGCCCGGAGGGCACGGGGGGCTCGACCCGGCAGGGACCGCCCAGTTCGGAGAGGGACGCGGCGAGGGAAGCGAAGTCGGAGAGCTGTACCGTGCAGGTGACGCAGTCGGACAGATGCTCCTCGAAGCGGAAAGCGTCGGCGGGCTCCAGGACGCCCAGCGCATAGGCGGCCACGTCCCGGTGCCGCTCCTGCATGCTCATGGGTCCTCGATTCGTCACTTGCGGTGGTGCGTCTGACGCGGTCTGTCGCCCAGGAGTACGGATCAGGCCGCCGCTCTGCTCAACTTTGTGCGCGATGAGCGCAACCGCCCCTGTGGTTCGGGTCGTGGGGGTGTGTGACAGAGCTCGATCGCCGAACTTCCGAGGCCACCCGCAGCTCTGCGACCCTTGCCGGACCGCGTACCTCGACGAGGCCGACGCACCGGCGATGGCGGCGATGTTCTCGCCGGAGGACCTGCTCGACGGTCATGGCGACGACAGCCCGTGGTCCCGGAATCGAGCCGCGCATACACTCCGCAGCATGCTGCGCGTACTGGCTGTCGACGACGAGAAACCGGCACTCGAAGAACTGCTCTACCTCCTCCGCTCGGACGCACGCATCAGGAGCGCGGAAGGGGCCACGGACGCCACCGAGGCGCTGCGTCGCATCAGCCGCGCCCTGGAGGCGGGCCCGGACGGCGAGGACGGCATCGACGTCGTCTTCCTCGACATCCACATGGCAGGGCTCACCGGACTCGACGTCGCCAGACTGCTGGCCGGCTTCGCCAGACCGCCGCTCATTGTCTTCGTCACCGCGCACGAGGGCTTCGCCGTCCAGGCCTTCGACCTCAAGGCCGTCGACTATGTGCTCAAGCCGGTGCGCAGGGAACGGCTGGCCGAAGCGGTACGGCGCGTCCGTGACCTGGTCGTCGCGGCGCGCGAGGCGCGGCAGCCCGACCCGCTGGGCCCTGCCGTACCCGCCCATGTACCGCCGACGGCATCCGCCGCGGCACAGCACGACCTGCCGGGCACAGTCGCCGGCGCGGAACAGATCCCGGTCGAGCTCGGCGGTGTCACGCGCTTCGTACCGATCGACGACATCGCCTACGTCGAGGCACAGGGGGACTACGCCCGCCTGCACACCAAGGACGGCAGCCACCTGGTGCGCATCCCGCTCTCCACTCTGGAGGAGCGCTGGGCCTCCCGCGGCTTCGTACGGATACACCGCAGTCATCTCGTCGCCCTCGCACGCATCGACGAACTGCGCCTCGACGCCGGGGCCACCACCGTCCGCGTCGGCGCCGCCGAACTCGCCGTGAGCCGCCGCCATGCGCGTCAGCTGCGCGATCTGCTGATGCGGCACGCCCGGGGCTGAGCCGCGGCCGATCCCCGCCCTCGCCCGTTCCCTGCCCTCGACCGGCCCCCGATACCGACCGATCCCCGCGGTCGAGGCCTCCCTCCCGACCGCGACAGCGCGACCGACCGTTCGGCGGTCGTGGAGAGCCGCTCGTCGTCCCGGCGTGGCCGTACGGCGACGGGCGTCGTCCACTGACAGAGCGGTCACCGGATTCGGGGCAGCCGCCACTGTCCGCCGCCTAGCCTCATCGGGCAAGCGGCGAAGGGGCCTGATGTCCGATATCGAAGCACTGCTGGAGGAGCTGAGAAGCCTTCCGGCGACCCGGGTGTCCAGCCCTCGTGACCTCGAGGCGCTCCTGGCGACGGTGAGGAGCGCGGCCGGCCGCTGGGCGGATGTGCTCTACGAGATCCAGGAATCGGCCCAGGGACTCGTCGGCCCCCGCGCCGAAGCCGCCCTCGAAGTCGCCTTCCGCAGGGCCGAGGAGTCGTACGTCGAGCTCGAGATCGCCCTGAGCGACTGCGCCGTCCGGCGGGCGGGCCACTGAGAGGCAGGCGTCTACCGTCGGTAATCGAGCCTGCGTAGACTCCACACGCCCCGAGGTTCGCCGAGAGACGCTGGAGCGGACGACGATGTCTGCAGAGCAACCACCCCGCCGCGAGGTCGTCACCGGTGTGCCGCGCAGCGCCAAACGGCCGCCCGGACACGCCCCCGCCCGGTCCGAGATCAGCGAGCAGACCACCCTCGGCGCCACCTACGTACGCTCCTTGATGCGCAGCCAGCTGCGGGCCGCGCTCTACGCACTGGGGACACTTGCGCTGCTCGTGGGCTCTCTGCCGCTGCTCTTCGCGCTCCCTGCCGCGTTCGACGGCACCCTCTCCTCGCCCGAGCCATTCGTCTGGGCAGCACTCGGCGTGGCGGTCTACCCCGTGATGTGGCTGACCGCGCGCCGGTACGTACGCCGGGCCGAGCGCAACGAGCAGGACTTCACCAGGCTCGTCGAAGGGCGCTGAAGGGCGCTCCCGGAGGACACGACGTGAACCAGACCTACGCGGTGACCGCCGTTACCGTCGTGGTGCTCGCCACTGTGCTCATCGGCGCGCTCGGCCTGCGAATATCCCGTACCACCTCCGACTTCTACGTCGCGTCCCGCACGGTGAAGCCCGGCCTCAACGCCGCCGCCATCAGCGGCGAGTACCTCTCCGCCGCCTCCTTCCTCGGCATCGCGGGCCTGGTGCTCCTCCAGGGCCCCGACATGCTCTGGTACCCGGTCGGTTACACAGCCGGCTACCTCGTTCTGCTGGTGCTGGTCGCCGCACCGCTGCGCCGCTCGGGGGCGTACACCCTCTCCGACTTCGCCGAGGCCCGGCTCGAGTCCGCCGCCGTACGCCGGCTCGCCAGCCTCTTTGTCGTCGGCATCGGCTGGCTCTATCTGCTGCCCCAACTCCAGGGCGCGGGACTGACCCTGGAGATCCTCACCGGCGCGCCGAACTGGGTCGGCGGCCTCGTTGTCGCCTTTGTCGTCACGGGGGCCGTCGCCGCGGGCGGCATGCGCAGTATCACCTTCGTCCAGGCCTTCCAGTACTGGCTCAAGCTCACCGCGCTGCTGGTGCCCGCGCTCTTTCTCGTTGCGGCCTGGCTCGGTGACGACGCACCCCGCGCCCGTTTCGACGCGCCCACGCTCTTCCGCGAACACACTGTCGTACGCGTCGACGACACCGTACGGATCGATATCGAGGGACCGCTCACCCTCGCCGTCTCCGGTGACATCGACGGCACACCGTACGAGGAGGAGCGGCGGATCACCCTCGGCAAGGGCACCCACCGTGTAGGCGCAGGCACCACGCTACGCTTCCCGCAGGGTGCCGAAGTGCCCGCGCGGGCCACCTCCGGGTCCGATCCGGCCAGCTGGTCCCAGCCCCTTTCCGGCGGCCGCGACGGTTACCACCTCTATGCGACGTACGGCCTCATCCTCGCCACTTTTCTCGGCACGATGGGACTCCCGCATGTCGCCGTCCGCTTCTACACCAGCCCCAACGGACGCGCCGCCCGTCGCACGACGCTGGTCGTCCTCGGACTGATCGGCGCGTTCTATCTGCTGCCGCCGGTCTACGGAGCGCTCGGCCGGATCTACGCACCCGAACTCGCCCTCACCGGCGACGCGGATGCCGCCGTGCTGGTGTTGCCCGAACGGATCATCGGGGGCGTCGCGGGGGATCTGCTCGGCGCGCTGCTCGCGGGCGGAGCCTTCGCGGCATTCCTGTCCACCGCCTCCGGACTGACCATGTCCGTCGCCGGTGTGATCACGCAGGATGTGCTGCCCGCGCGGGGTGTACGGAGCTTCCGGCTCGCGGCTCTCCTCGCCATGGCCGTGCCGCTCGGAGTGAGCGTCGTCGCCACCAATGTGCCGGTCGCCGACGCGGTGGGGCTGGCGTTCGCCGTCTCGGCCTCCTCGTTCTGTCCGCTGCTGGTGCTCGGCATCTGGTGGCGCGGGCTCACGCCGCCCGGTGCCGCCGCCGGACTGGTGATGGGCGGGGGCGCCGCGCTGACCGCGGTGATGGCCACCCGCGCGGGCCTCGCGCCGGCGGGCTGGCCGCACACTTTGATGGCCTGGCCCGCCGTGTGGTCGGTGCCCCTCGGCTTCCTGACCATGGTGGTGGTGTCACTGGCCACCCCGGGACACGTACCTCCAGGAGCCGCCGCCATCCTCGCTCGGCTGCATCTGCCGGAAGACGTCGCCGGCAGGCCGCAGCCCGAAGGAGCCGAACGATGACCGGGATCGGTATGGCCGCACTCGCCGCGGCGGGAGCGGTACTGCTCGCGGCGGGCATCGCCGTCGGACGCCTGACCGCACGACGGGGCGCCGAGGCCGACCTCGACCTCGGTACACCCGTCGAACGGGCCACGTTCCACACCCTGCACACCGCCTCGCTGGCCGCGCCCCCGCTGCGCGCCGGCCTCACCGAGGACACCGCGCGCAAGGCCGCCCGCAGGCTGCGTTCACTGCTCGGAACCGAGGCACTCTGCCTGACCGACCGTGAATCCGTGCTCGCCTGGGACGGCCCCGGCGCCGACCACCATGGCCAGGGGGTGATGGTGCGCGTCGCCGAAATGCTGGACTCCGGGCGCAGTCAGAGCGTGCACACCGAGTGCGAGGACCTGGAGTGCCCACTGCGCTGGGCCGTGATCGCCCCGCTGACCGGCGAGGAAGGAGTGCTCGGCGCGCTCGTCGCCTACGGGTCGCGGGAGTCGGCCGTCCTGGTGCGGGCCGCGACGGAGGTCGCCCGCTGGGTCTCCGTACAGCTGGAACTGGCGGAGCTCGACCGTTCCCGCACCCGGCTGATCGAGGCCGAGATCCGTGCCCTGCGCGCCCAGATATCGCCGCACTTCATCTTCAACTCGCTCGCCGCGATCGCCTCGTTCGTCCGCACCGACCCCGAGCGCGCCCGCGAACTGCTGCTGGAATTCGCCGACTTCACCCGCTACTCCTTCCGCAGGCACGGCGACTTCACCAATCTCGCCGATGAACTGCGCTCCATCGAGCAGTACTTGGCGCTCGCCGGGGCCCGGTTCGGCGACCGGCTCAAGGTGACGCTCCAGGTGGCGCCGGAGGTGCTGCCGGTGACCGTGCCGTTCCTGTGTCTGCAGCCGCTCGTCGAGAACGCCGTCAAGCACGGCCTGGAGGACTCCAGGCACGAATGCCGGGTCACCATCGCAGCGCGGGACGCCGGGGCCGAGGCCGTGGTGACCATCGAGGACGACGGTGTGGGCATGGACCCGGCAGTGCTGCGCGGGATCCTCGCGGGGGAGCGGCCGGCCTCGTCGGGCATCGGACTGTCCAACGTCGACGACCGGCTGCGCCAGGTGTACGGGGACGACTACGGACTCGTCATCGAGACAGGCGTCGGCGCGGGCATGAAAATCACGATGCGGATCCCCAAGTACCGGGCGGGCGTGCACTCGTCGGCCGGCCGCCGGGCCGGCGGATGAGATGGCCGCTCCAGGTTGGGTCGCCCCACCACCCGTTTCGTAGGACACGGTGACGTTGAGCGACGATGCGTGGGTGTACGGGAGATGAGCACCCTGGGGCCCTCCTGCGGGGCGCGCACAGGGTGCGGCTGCTCAGCAGTGCAGCTCGACGCTGCCTGAGCTGCGGGGGAGCGGTCGCCCTCAGAAGAAGCGGTCGCCCTCAGAAGAGGTGGATGGCCAGATGGCTCAGCGGCAGACCCAACTGCCAGGCCGGAGTCCATATCTGTGCGCACTCGTCCACAGGCAGGTCCAGCGCACCGGCCGGGGCCCACGGTCCGCTGTCGCCCAGGTCGGCGGCCAGCAGCTCCGTCTGCCGCAGCCAGCTCCAGGCGTCCCTGGCGAGCGCGAGATCCACATCGGCCCCGTCGCCGAGGCCGTGCCGTCCGTCCTCCTGGGCGGCCAGCCGCTCCTGCACCCACTCCTGCCAGGGATGGCCGTACGAGGTGAGGGACAGCCACTCGTCGATCCGGGAGACCACCCGGACACCCGCGAGTTCGTCCGCGCTGTGGCAGAGATAGATGGTGAGTGCCAGCGTCTGTCTTCCCGCGCGGAACTCGAGCGAGCCACTTTCGACGAGAGCGCCGGTGCGGAGCATCTCGTCAGCGATGTACTCGGCGCAGAGCCATGCCATGGGGACTGCCAGCCCGCCGCTGCTGGTGCCGTTCGAACTCTCGGGCTGCACCCTTCTCACCTGCCTTCCGGACGACGTCGTATGCCGACTCGACCACGAGCCTCCACCGAGAAACACGGCTGAGGGCCCGTCTTTACTCAACTTGAGCGTGAGGTTTCGCATACGGTCACCCCTTCGTCGTGGTCCTAGGGGGAGTCGGCTACCACCGGGGCGGCCGGGGTGGACGTGACTCGGCACAGTCGGTGGCGAGCCGCGACGTCAGGCCGCCGCCGCTGCCCATCCGGACCGCCAGCTGCCGTCGTGGAGCTGGAAGCGCAACAGCCCCGCGCGGCACCGCCGCCACGCGGGGCTGCCCGCGTCCGCCGCGCTCAGC
>NZ_JBSFUK010000032.1:0-54345 GCF_053591755.1 Streptomyces sp. NPDC002926 | reverse complement strand
GTCGCCGACAACCGTCGGCGACCGGCGGACCGTGAGCGACCGGCCGAGAGTGGCGAGACGCGGCCGGTGAGACGCGGGCGGGTCAGCCGCGGGCCGTCAGCGGACCCGGCCGTACCAGACGCTCTTCGTCCAGATCTTCTCCAGCCGCACCACGGTGCCGCTCTTGGGCGAATGCCAGATCTTGCCGCCGCCGGCATAGATCCCCACGTGGTAGACGTAGCTTCCGGAGTGGAAGAAGACCAGGTCCCCGCGCTGCCGGGAGGCGGCCGAGACATGCTTGGTCCTGTTGTACTGCTGCTGGGCGGTGCGTGGCAGCTTCTTGCCCGCGTTCTTGTACGAGTAGAGCGTCAGGCCCGAGCAGTCGAACCGGTGTGGGCCCGTGGCGCCGTACCGGTACGGCGATCCTTTCTTCGATGCGGCCACCTTGAGCGCCTTGCTCGCGTAGGCCGTAGCCGCGTGAGCCTCGGAAGTGGCGCCCGGCGCCAGCAGGGTGCCGCCGACGGCGGCAAGGGTCAGGGCCGATACGGCACTCGCCCGGGACATCAGAGACGGGACATGAATCTGCGCAGTCATGCGCAACCCTTCGTCAACCGCCTGTGAAGGATGACCTGTCGGGTTCGGACGGACGAAGATGCCCGGCCGCTGATGCGGCTTCACCCCTAGGGACGACCGGACTGCCCGGTCACCCGTCACGATTGGGTCCTCCACTCCTGCCGATGCACTCCTGTCGACCAGACATCCGGAGCGGCGGCAGGACTCAGCGTCCGCCCGGACCGCCCCGCCGAGGTGGCGGGGGCTTGTCGTCCCAGGGATCTTGACTCATGCCGTGCCGGATTTCCGAGTCGAAACGACGGTTTGTGAGGCTCGTCACCCCTGACCTGTTCGGGTGGACAGGGCCGTTTTAGTGACCGGCCCGCGACCCCTGAGGAACGCCGCACCAGCACCGGAAGGCCTCATTCCGCCAGATCGGTAGTCGCGTTGTGCAAGTTGTGCGGTACCGCGGTCGGGATCGTGACTACACCGAATGGGGGAGGCTGCCCGATACCCCGTTGGCGTAGACGAATGTGGCGGATTCGTCAACTCGAGGAAGCGGGCGGCATCGTCACCCGGCCCGTCCTGCGTTCGCCGTCGAGAACCCTGAGCGCTTCGGCGAGGGTCGCCGCATGTACGTCGCTCTCGCCGCGCACATGCATCAGCGTCAGGGCGTCCTTGAGCGCGGCCGCCCTGCCGAGCAGGGCCTGCGCCGCGCGCAGTGCGCCGTAGGTGTGCGTGGCGCGGGCCGGGTTGATCCGCCCCAGCAGATCGACGACTTCGAGATAGCTGTCGATGAATTCGGCCTCGGCGCGGGTCAGTGCGGGCAGCGGCGGCAGTTCGGGTGGCAGCATCGGGCGCTCACGGGGCACTGGTGTCGGCGAGCGACGCCTTGCGGTTCCTGATCACGTGGTCCACCAAGCCGTACGCCTTGGCGTCCTCGGCGTCGAAGATCTTGTCGCGCTCCAGGTCCGCGGCGATCCGCTCCGGGGTCTGGCCGGTGTGGCGTACAAGCATCTCGGCGAGTTGGGTGCGCAGCCGCAGCAATTCCTGTGCCTGGATGTCCAGATCGGACAGCTGGCCCTGCAACCCCTCCTCGGTAGCGGGCTGCTGGACGACGATCCGGGCACCCGGCAGCGCCATCCGCTTGCCCGGGGCACCGGCGGCGAGCAGCAGCGCGGCGGTCGATGCGGCCTGACCGAGGCAGGTTGTCTCCACGTCGCAGGTGACGATCTGCATCGTGTCGTAGATCGCGGACATGGCACTGAGCGAGCCGCCGGGGGAGTTGATGTACAGGCAGATGTCCCGGTCCGGGGCGGCGTACTCGAGATGCAGGAACTGCGCGATCACATCGTTGGCGGAGGTGTCGTCGACGGCGGTCCCGAGGAAGATGATCCGCTCCTCGAGCAGCTTCGAGTACGGATCGAGGGTGCGGGCTCCCGCGCTGGTGCGCTCGGTGAACTGGGGCAGGACGTAGCGGGCGGCAGGGCGGCTCATGGCGTACCTCTCCTCGAATGCGACCTCTGTAAAAAATGTACAGGACGTACAGTTCGATGAGGGCGATGGCCTAGTGATCCAGGAGAAGCGGCAGGTCAGATGCGGCCCTATTTTCGTTGTGCGGGGCGGGTGCGGGCCGATGTCTCACCATCTCCCACATCGAGTTCTGAGGAGGTCCCTCGCCGACGCCCAGAAGGGCGTGAAAGAGCCCCGGCCTGTCCGCGACGGGGGACACAGACAGACCGGGGCAGATGGAGCGTCAGGTCTTGTGCGGGAGGACGAATCCCCTCACGGGCCTGGGCTCCGGGTCGCGGGACTCGGGAGCCTGGGCGCGCTTCCACGCTGCGACCATCTCCGCGTACCGCGGGTCAATCCACTCGGCCATGAGCCACCTCCTGCGTTCAGACTACGGGCGGCTGAGGGGTCGGCATGGGGCGGATCGTGCACTCCGGTGCGTGCTGGCACTGCGCCGCCACCGACACCAGCGTCTCGTCAGACGGCGCGCTCCACAGCTCCAGGTCCGCCGTGTACCCCACTTTGGCGATCATCTCCCGTGTGCGGTCGAGGATCGCCGGGTCGTAGTGCGTCGGGTCGTAGCCCGGATAGTGGTGCACGAAGCTGCCGAGTTCTTCGCACAGCTCCGCGTACATCGCCGTGTGAAGGATCAGCGCATGCCATCCCTCGTCGACGATGCGGGACGGGGCAAGCCCGACCGCGGAGTATCGCGAGCAGGTGACCACGAACTTCAGCGACTCCTCGACGATGCGGCCGGCCATCTCCTCGGCCATGTCCGGGTTGGCGTCCATCACGGTCTTACGGCAGCTGGTGAACTGCTTGTCCGTGATCAGGCAGCGGACCAGGACCGGGATCGGGTTGCCGGGCGGGTCGGGGAATGGGGCCGGAGGTACGCTCACGTTGATCTCCTCTTCCAGATGGGGATCGCTCCGCCCCGGCCGGGGTTTCCTGGCCGGATGCATCGGCCGGGGCGGGCGTCAGTGGGGTGTGCAGAGCCGACCGCGCTGCTTCTCGGCGGGCGCGTCGCTCTCGCCCTCGGCTGTTACGCAGTGCCCGCCGGCCTGCGCGACGCGGTGTCGCATGACCGAGCACTGCGAGGCGTCCCGGGTGAGCCGGTCCCATCCGTCGACGAGGCAGACGATGTGCCCGGGGTCTCGGTCCATGGCCAGGCACAGCGCGTCGAACTGCGGCCTGTAATGACTCAGGGCGTGGTCGCCGAGGTCGAGCCAGATACCTGCGACGTCCCATCCCCGCGACTCGGCGTAGGCACGGCAGCGGTCGAGACGGATGTCGAGAATGACGGTCGAGGCGGTGGCGTGCCGGTCGTAGATGAAGGCGCGCGGCGTCTCCACTGACGGGGTGGGCTCTTCGATCTCCACGACGACGGCCTTCCTACTACGCTGAGTTGCCCGGTCATCACTGCTGTTACGACGGTAGAAAGCGCAGATCACCGCTTGAAGTGACCGCAGGTACGGGTAACCGGCCGCTCTGTACGGGCAAGGGGGACGCCATGGACAACCACCCGCGATCCACCCCGACCACGGGTCAGGGAACCGCTCAGCGTGGCCGCGGCGGCACAGTCTCCGGGTACGTCTTCCGGCTCATCCGCGAGCAGTTGGGCCACACGCAGGACACTCTCGCCGAACACTTCCGCGTCTCGCCCGACACCATCGCGGGGTGGGAGTCCGGCCGCCGGCCGCTCACCGCCGTGCCCGTTGGCCAGATGCTCGTACACCGCCACTGGCTCATGCAGCTGGGTACCGGTCCTTCGCTCCTCTCCGCCCTCGAACGAGCCATGGAAGCTGACGTGTTGCTGGCGAGCGCCCTGGACGAAGACGTCTCCGCCGCAGGCAACCCGATCGGTGCCTGGGTCATGCAGCGCGATCTGGTCGAGGTTCTCTCCTGGCCTCTCAACGGCATCGCACCCACTCCGCTTCGGGACCTCCCCGCCCCGCGTCGACCGCGCCGCGGCCCCGTCCCGGAAGGGCCGGAGCTGTCGACCGACGATCGCAGACGCTTCTTCTCCCGTATGCGTCGCACTGCCGAACAGGCCCGCGGGGCTGAAAACTTCCTCCTCCGCCGCCAGGCGCTCTATCTGGCCGGCTACGACGAGGAGGCGGACACCTCCGAGTGGCTGACTCAGCAGCAGCGCACGGAGCGCCCCGACGACTGGCTGACCAGGTGGCTCAACGCCCGCTCCGTCGCCGCGGTGGCGGCACGGCAGGGCGACCGTGATCGGATGGGCCACTTCATCACCACGACCCTCGCGGACGACGACGCGGGGGAGGCCGCCAACCTCAACTACTGGGCCTACTGGATCGGCGAGGCTCCGCATATCCAGCTGTCCGACGACTTCATCGCCGCGTCGGACGCGGGTGCCTGGCAAGGCGACAGGCTGATGCGCCACCTGATCCGCGGTCTCACGCCACACCACGGCTTCTTCGATCTCAACGTGCACACCCTGTGGACGCTCCTCGCCGCCCGCCCGAGCCTTCTGCGCCCCACTCCTGCGGGCCGCGCCCTGCGCGAGCGGCTGCCCGTGATGTTGGATAGCCGAGAGCTGTCGACGCGGGCGCGCCGAGAGTTCGAGGGCATCCGGTACGCAATCCGCCTCGCCGAGGCGTGAGAGGAGACGGACGGTGGCTGACGACCTGTCCGCGGTGGCGCACTTCCTGTACGAGGCAGGCACGCTCAAGCACGCGCGGCGCACGGGATGGTGGATGGCCGGGGTCCGCGATCCCGAGAGCGTCGCCGAGCACTCGTGGCGCACGTCGCTGATCGCGTCCATCATCGCGAAGCTTGAGGGCGCCGACCCTGCGCGGGCAGCGTTCCTCGCGGTGTGGCACGACTCTCAGGAGACACGCACCGGGGACGTGAACTACCTCGGCAAGAAGTACTCCTCAGGGGCCAACCCGGAGGACGTGACTGCCGATCAGACAGCCGGCATGCCCGAGGTCCTGGCCTCGACCGTGCGGGACCTGGTGGCCGAGTACGAGGCGAAGGAGACCCCGGAAGCGATCTGCGCACGGGATGCGGACAAACTCGAGTGCATGCTGCAGGGCATCGAGTACAAGGCGCAGGGTCACGAGAACGCGCAGCGGTGGATCGACAACAGCCGCGGTCGGCTTGTCACCGAAACCGGGCAGCGCCTCGCGGACGAGCTCCTCTCTCAGGGATCGCTGGACTGGCTGCGTGCCGCCCTGGGGGAGAAGCAGGCCTGACCCCGGACGCAGAAGGGTGCCCTCTGAGTTGCCGTGTGAGCAACGCACAGAGGGGCGCCGTCGTGAGCGGAGGTGCGTTGTCGAGGGCGTTCCCCGGCGGCGGCAGTGGTCTCTGTGAGGCCAAGGAGGGTCCGTAAGCTGGGAACCATGGCCTACGAGATTCCGGTGACGCAAGCCCGCGCAGAGCTCGCCGAACTGATCAACCGCGTTGTCTACGGCGGGGAGCGTGTCGTCGTGACGCGGCACGGAAAGCCCCTCGTAGCGCTGGTCTCCGCCGCTGACCTGGAACGACTCGAGAAGGATCAGGAGACTGCCGAGGAGCAGGTGATCAGCTCGGTCTCCTCGCTCGGCTCGGTCGCCTCCGCTTCCGGCGAACGCGGGCGCTTCGGTCTCGGTGCCGAGCACCGGCCCCCCGACCGGCGCGGCTGAGCGCGCGCCACCACGCGGACGGGCCCCACCACGCGAAGAGGCCGCGCGCCCCGTCCGCTACAGCGGGGACACGCGGCCGGTCGATGGGCCCCGATGCGCCTCGAATTGCTCGGGCGACGGGCATCGGAGGGCTCAGCCGACAGGTACCGGTTCGGCCTCGCGATGTCCCGCGGCCGCGGCCGCCACCGATCGCCCGCCACGGCGCCCGCCTGCCACAACCGCGGCCAGTCCGAGTGCGGCCCAGAGCGAGAGAGTGAGGACGGCCGCCCCGGCGGCGTTGCCCTCGAAGTACGCCACCGACCGGAGCAACGTCCCGCCCGCGCCCGGCGGCAGCCACTGGCCGATCAGTCCGGCAGGCTCCGGCAGGAGTTCGGGCGCGCTCGAGGCACCCGAGAACGGGTTGCCGATGAGCACCATGAGAAGTCCTCCGAGGGCGAGCCCGGGCGTACCGATCAGGGCCGCGAGCCCGGCCACGGCCGCGCCGATGGCCAGGACGGTCAGGCCGAGTACTCCGGCCTGGGTCCACCATGGGCCGGTGAGCACACCGAGCCAGCTGTCGGCGAGTACGGCGGCGGTGATGCCGACCAGGACGGCGGTGCCGGTCAGTGCGGTTGCCGCGCGGGCCCCGCGGAGTCCCAGCAGGGTCACGACGGCGCCGGCCGCGACACCGGCCAGAGCCAGCGGCAGGATGCTCGCCGCCAGAGCGCTGCCGCGCGGATCACCGGAGGACGTGGGCACCACGTCCGTGATCTGCACCTGCGTACCGGCCGGAGCCTGTGAGGTGACGGCCTCCTTGAGGAGCTGGGCGACCGCCGGGCCGGCCGCCGATGCGGTCAGCAGCCGTGGTCCTTCGGTGGTGACGACCACAGCTCCGTATACGACCCGGTCCTCGATCGCGGAGCGGGCGGCGGCCTCGTCGTCGTAGCGGTGTACGTCGAAGGCTCCCTCGCGCTGCTCGAATCGCTGCTCCAGCTGTGCGGTCGCGGCCGCCGGTCCGGCGATGCCGATGGGTACGTCGCGGGGCGCGATGCGGGCGGCCGGCCACGCGAAGGCCCAGAGGGCCAGCGCCACCAGGGCTGGGATCAGGACCATCACCGCGATCATGCGGCGGGTGGAGGTGGCGGACATGATGGCCCTCGTTTCAAAGAGAAGGATCGTTCGTTTTTGTTGTTGCCCCACTGTCCCGTCGGGCCCGCTTTCTTGTCAAGAAGGAATGTTCGTTTTAGATTGGCGGCATGGCCCGCGTATCCCAGGAACACCTCGACGCCCGCCGCCGCCAGATCCTGGACGGCGCCGCCCGCTGCTTCGCCCGCAACGGCTTCCACGCCACGTCGATGCAGGACATCTTGCGTGAGGCAGGCCTGTCGGCCGGCGCGGTCTACCGGTACTTCCGCAGCAAGGAGGAGCTGATCGCGGCCATCGCCGATGAGGCGTTCAGCGCGATCCGCGGGGCCTTCGACGAGGCCGCCAGGACCACCCCGCCGCCCACCCCCGACGTACTTCTCGGTCGTGTGCTGCGCGTCATGCTGGAGGAGCAGGTGCCCGGCGGCGACCGGCAGGCGTTTGCGCGGCTGATCGTGCAGGTGTGGACCGAGACCCTGCGGAACGAGCAGCTCGCCGCCACGCTGGACGAGGGGTACGTCGGCATGCGCCAGGCCTGGTCGAGGCTCGTGGACGCCTATCGCGACAACGGCCTGATGGCCGCGGATGTACCCGCCGACCATGTGGCCCGCACCCTCATCGCCACCGCCCAGGGTTTCATCGCCCAGCAGGCACTCTTCGGCGATGTCCAGGTCGAGGTCCTGGAGGACGGACTCCGGGCGCTGATGTCGATGGGGGATCCCAAGGCCAGTTAACGCGCCGGAAAAACTTGCGCCTTACCGTTCACCCCCAGGTCGGGAGACTCCCGCGCACAGCTCAGCAGAGTGTGAAGTGAGCTGTGTTCCCGCTGCGTCCAGGCGGGGCCGGACGACAGTGAGGTGGGCCCATGCAACTCTCCCCGCACGAGCAGGAACGACTGCTCATTCATGTGGCTGCCGACGTGGCGGAGAAGCGCCGCGCGCGGGGGGTGCTGCTGAACCATCCCGAGTCCGTCGCGCTGATCACCGCTCACATACTCGAAGGCGCGAGGGACGGCCGTACCGTCGCCGAACTCATGGCCTCGGGACGCAAGGTGCTCACCCGCGCCGACGTCATGGAGGGCATCCCCGAGATGATCCACGACGTCCAGGTCGAGGCGACCTTCCCGGACGGCACCAAGCTCGTCACCGTCCATGACCCGATCGTCTGAGGTACGCGGATGATTCCCGGAGAGATCCTTTTCGCCGACGGCCCCATCGCCCTCAACGAGGGCCGCGAGGTCACCCGACTCGCTGTCGTCAACGCCGCCGACCGGCCCGTCCAGGTCGGCTCCCACTATCACTTCGCCGAGGCGAACCCCGGTCTGGACTTCGACCGCGCGGCCGCCCGCGGCAAGCGGCTGAACATCGCCGCAGGTACGGCCGTGCGCTTCGAGCCCGGCATCCCCGTCGACGTCGAACTCGTCCCGTTCACCGGAGCTCGGGTCGTCCCGGGGCTGCGCGGCGAGACCGGAGGTCCCCTCGATGCCTGAGCTGAACCGCGCTGTCTACACCGATCTCTTCGGCCCCACCACCGGTGACCGCATCCGGCTCGCCGACACCGACCTGCTCGTCGAGATCGAGGAGGACCGGTCCGGGGGACCCGGACTCGCCGGGGACGAGGCCGTGTTCGGCGGCGGCAAGGTGATCCGCGAGTCGATGGGCCAGTCCCGTACGACACGGGCCGAAGGCGCACCCGACACGGTCGTCACCGGTGTGGTCATCATCGACCACTGGGGCATCGTCAAAGCCGACATCGGCATCCGCGACGGCCGGATCACCGGCATCGGCAAGGCAGGCAACCCCGACACAATGGACGGCGTTCACGCCGATCTCGTCATCGGTCCCGAGACCGAAGTCATCGCCGGCAACGGGAAGATCGTCACCGCGGGCGCCATCGACGCGCACGTCCACTTCATCTCGCCGACCCTCATCGACCAGGCCCTGGCGACCGGTGTCACCACCCTCGTCGGCGGCGGCACCGGCCCGGCCGAGGGCACCAAGGCCACCACCATCACCCCTGGCCCCTGGCACCTCGCCCGGATGTTCGAGGCACTGGACACCCTCCCCGTCAACATCGGACTGCTCGGCAAGGGCAACACGATGTCCCGCGAGGCCATGCGCTCCCAACTGCGCGGCGGAGCGCTCGGATTCAAGATCCACGAGGACTGGGGGTCGACCCCCGCCGTCATCGACGCCTGTCTGAGCGTCTGTGACGAGAGCGGCGCCCAGCTCGCCATCCACACGGACACACTGAACGAGGCGGGCTTCGTCGGGGACACGCTCGCCGCCATCGCCGGACGCACCATCCACGCGTACCACACCGAAGGCGCGGGCGGCGGGCACGCACCGGACATCATCACCGTGGTCTCCGAGCCGTACGTCCTGCCCAGCTCCACCAACCCGACCCGGCCGCACACCGTCAACACCATCGAGGAACACCTCGACATGCTGATGGTGTGCCACCACCTCAATCCGGCCGTCCCGGAGGATCTCGCCTTCGCCGAGTCCCGCATCCGGCCCTCCACCATCGCGGCCGAGGACTTCCTGCACGACCTCGGCGCCATCTCGATAATCTCCTCCGACTCGCAGGCCATGGGACGCATCGGCGAGGTGGTGATGCGGACCTGGCAGACCGCGCACGTCATGAAGAAGCGCCGCGGAGCACTGCCCGGCGACGGTCGCGCCGACAACCACCGGGCACGTCGCTATGTCGCCAAATACACGATCAACCCGGCGGTCGCTCAGGGCCTCGACCACGAGATCGGCTCGGTCGAGACGGGTAAACTGGCCGACCTGGTGCTCTGGGAGCCGGCCTTCTTCGGCGTCAAGCCGCAGCTCGTCATCAAGGGCGGCCAGATCGCGTACGCGCAGATGGGCGACGCCAACGCCTCCATTCCGACTCCGCAGCCGGTGCTGCCCCGGCCGATGTTCGGCGCCCTGGGCAGGGCGGCGTCGGTGAGCTCGCTCAACTTCGTCGCCGAGGCGGCGATCGAGGACGGACTGCCCGAACGCCTGGGCCTGGACAAGCAGTTCGCAGTGATCAAGAACACCCGGCGGATCACCAAGGCGGACATGCGGGAGAACGACGCGCTGCCCCGTGTCGAGGTCGACGCCGACACCTTCACGGTGACCATCGACGGCGATGTGGTCGAGCCCGCACCGGCAGTGGAACTGCCCATGGCCCAGCGCTACTTCCTCTTCTGATGAGTACGCGATGAGCCGCGCCGCACTTCTCGTCCTCGCCGACGGCCGATTCCCCGCCGGGGGCCACGCCCACTCCGGCGGTGCCGAGCCGGCCGTCAAGGCGGGCCGCATACGCGATGCCCGGGACCTGGCCGACTTCTGCCGGGGCCGGCTGCACACCACCGGCCTCACCTCGGCGGCGCTCGCCGCCGCGGCCGCCCTGGGCCTCGACCCGCTCGCGCTGGACGAGGCCGCCGACGCCCGTACCCCCTCGCCCGCCCTGCGGGCCACCGCCCGCAAACTCGGCCGGCAGATGATGCGGGCAGCCCGTTCCACCTGGCCGAGCCAGGAGCTCGACGCGCTTGCCGCGGCACGCCCGCGCGGCGCACACCAGCCGGTCGTACTGGGGCTCGCCGCCCGCTCCGCGGCCCTTGGCCCCGAGGACGCGGCGCACTGCGCCGTGTACGAGGCGGTCAGCGGGCCGGCCACCGCGGCCGTGCGCCTCCTCAGCCTCGACCCCTTCGAGGCGACGGCGGTGCTGGCCCGGCTGGCGCCCGAACTCGACGCCGTCGCCGGACAGGCGGCGCGCGCGGCGGCCGCGGCGGCCGTCGAAGGGCTCGACGCGCTGCCCGCCGCCTCCGCCCCGCTGCTCGACCTCACCGCTGAGGCCCACGCAGCCTGGCCCGTACGCCTCTTCGCCTCGTAGGACCGACAGGAGCCGCACCATGCACCTCGATCACTCCCACCACGGCCCGGCCGCCGTCAGCGCCGACGCCGTGCGCCCCGACGGCGCTCGTCGCGCCCTGCGCATCGGTCTCGGCGGCCCCGTCGGTTCCGGCAAGACCGCGACCGTTGCCGCGCTCTGCCGCGCCCTGCGCGACCAGTTGTCCATCGCCGTCGTCACCAACGACATCTACACCCGCGAGGACGCCGAATTCCTGCTCCGTAACGCGGTACTGCCGCCCGAGCGCATCCAGGCCGTCGAGACCGGCGCCTGCCCGCACACCGCGATCCGCGACGACATCTCCGCCAACCTCGAAGCGGTCGAGGACCTGGAGGAGAGCGTCGGCCCCCTCGACCTGATCCTCGTCGAGTCCGGTGGCGACAATCTCACCGCGACCTTCTCCAAGGGCCTTGTCGACGCTCAGGTCTTCGTCATCGATGTGGCAGGCGGCGACGACATCCCGCGCAAGGGCGGCCCCGGCGTCACCACCGCCGATCTGCTCGTGATCAACAAGACCGACCTCGCACCGTATGTCGGCTCCGACCTGGGCCGGATGGCGCGGGATGCCAAGGAGCAGCGCGGTGAACTCCCCGTCGCCTTCACCTCGTTGAAGGGCGGGGAAGGGGTGGCACCGGTCGCCGACTGGGTGCGCGCGCAGCTCGCCGCCTGGACCGCATGAGCGTCCGGGCCACGGCCCGTATCGTCGCCACCCGGGACCGACTGCCGGTGCTGGAGAGCGACGGGCCGCTCGCACTGCGCCGCACCAGGGCCACCGGTGCCTTCACCCGGGTCACCGTCGTCGGCGCGATGAGCGCACCGCTCGGCGGTGACCGGCTCGCCATCGAGGTCGGGGTGGAGGACGGCACCCGGCTCACCGTCGACTCCGCCGCGGCGACCATCGCACTGCCCGGACGCATCCCCGAACAGGCCCACTACGACGTCCGGTTGAAGGTGGGCGACCACGCCGAACTGCGCTGGCTGCCGGAACCGCTCATCTCCGCGCGCGGCAGCGATCTGCGGATGCGTACCCGCGTCGAACTCGCCGCCACCGCACGGCTGGTGCTCCGCGAGGAGCAGATCCTCGGCCGGTACGGCGAGCAGCCCGGCACCCTCTCGACCCGCCTCACCGTCCACCGCGCGGGACGCCCTCTGCTGGACCAGGAGCTGGGCTACGGACCCGGCGCGCCCGGCGGCTGGGACGGCGGGGCGGTACTGGGCGGCCACCGGGCCGTGGGTCAACTCCTCATCGTGGACCCCGCGTTCGAGGAGAAGCCCGCGGAGTCCCGGCTGCTGGGTCCGAACGCGGCTCTTACACCGCTCGCCGGTCCTGCCGTACTGGTCAATGCCGTTGCGCCTGACGCCCGTCAACTGCGCCGCGTACTCGACGAGGTGCTGCACGCGGAACTGTCCGAGTGAGAGAACCGGGAGATCCCGGCCATTTCGGTGCACCGCTCAGCGGGACACTACTTACCGGTTATTGGTTCGGTAAAGAAACACCAGTCCGGCCTGTTCCCGGCTGCCCCGGAGACGAAAGGATCCCCCAGGAGAACTCGACTACAGAAGGGGGAGTTCTACGTGAGACGCACAGCAGTGCTCGGCTCGGCCGGCACTCTGATCGCGGGCACCCTCATAACGGGCGCGATCGTGGCTCCGGCGGCCAACGCCGAGAGCCGCCAGAGCGGTTGGTCCGAGGCCCGCGGCGCTCAGGTGGCCGCGGCGCGGGCCGCCAAACGGGGCATCGACTGGGCGGACTGCCCGGCGGACTGGGGTTTCGCCAAGCCCATCCAGTGCGGCTGGGTGAGCGTGCCGCTCGACTACGCGCGGCCGAACGGCAAGCAGATCAAGATAGCCGTCGACCGGATCGGCAACACCGGCACCAAGGCAGAGCGCCAGGGCGCCCTGGTCTACAACCCGGGCGGCCCCGGTGGCTCGGGCATGCGCTTCCCGACCCGGGTCACGAACAAGAACCCGCTCTGGGCCAACACCGCGAAGGCGTACGACTTCGTGGGCTTCGACCCGCGGGGCGTCGGCCACTCGACGCCCATCTCCTGTGTCGACCCGCAGGAGTTCGTCAAGGCGCCGAAGGCCGACCCGGTGCCGGACAGCGAGGCCGACAAGCGCGCCCAGCGCAAGCTCGCCGCGGAGTACGCGGACGGGTGCGCCGAGCGCAGCGGCTGGATGCTGTCGCACATGACGACGCCGAATACCGTGCGCGACCTGGACGTCATCCGGGCCGCCCTCGGGGAGAAGAAGCTCAACTTCCTGGGCGTCTCCTACGGCACGTACATCGGCGCGGTCTACGCGACGCTGTTCCCGGGCCATGTGCGCCGGATGATCGTCGACAGCGTGGTCAACCCCTCGCGCGAGAAGATCTGGTACGAGGCCAACCTCGACCAGGACGTCGCCTTCCAGATGCGCTGGAACGACTGGAAGGCCTGGGTCGCCAAGAACGACGCGACCTTCCACATCGGGGACACTCCCGAGAAGGTCGAGCAGCAGTGGCTGAAGCTGCGGGCCACCGCCAAGAAGAGCCCGCTCGGCGGGGTCGTCGGACCGGCGGAGCTCATCAGCTTCTTCCAGAGCGCGCCCTACTACGACTCCTCCTGGGCGCCCGTCGCCCAGACCTGGAGCAAGTACGTCGCCGGTGACACCCAGGCACTGGTCGACGCCGCGGCGCCCGATCTGTCCGACACCGCGGGCAACATCGCCTCGGAGAACGGCAACGCCGTCTACACGGCTGTCGAGTGCGCGGACTCCAAGTGGCCGACCAGCTGGAAGAAGTGGGACCGGGACAACACCCGGCTCCACAAGGACTACCCCTTCATGACGTGGGCCAACGCCTGGATGAACCTCCCGTGTGCCACCTGGTCGTCCAAGCAGCAGACCCCGGTCAACGTGAAGACGGGCAAGGGCCTGCCGCAGGTGCTCATCGTGCAGTCCACGCGTGACGCCGCCACTCCCTTCGACGGCGCCGTCGAGCTGCACAAGCGGCTCAAGGGCTCGCGTCTGATCATCGAGAAGGACGCCGGCTCGCACGGTGTGACCGGCCTGGTCAACCCGTGCATCAACGGGCGGGTGGACGCCTACCTGCTCAGCGGCAAGCTGGACGGCAGCGATGTGACGTGCACTCCGCACGCCACGCCGAAGCCGTAAGGCGCAGTGTTACGGGGAGGGGCGGCCGGTCACGGCCGCCCCTCCTTGTCGCTTGCGGATCTCAGCAGCGCCGGCCGCCGTTCCGCGGCCGCCGTGCAGTCGGCCGTACGCAACGCAGCGCCCGGCGCACGGTCCGGGGCCGTGCCCGCCGGTCCAGCGGGGCGGATCAGCTCGGCGTATGTCCCCGATCGCTCACCGCGCTCCCCCTCAGCCAGGAGTCCTCCGCCGCGTAGTCGAACCAGTCGTCCTTGTACTTCACGAGTCCGCTGAAGATCTCGCGCCAGTCGCGGCCGTCGAGCTGCCGGGCGAGCCACTCGACGGTCGTCGGCAGCGATTCTGCATAGCCGGTGACGGCTCGGTACCCCAACTCCCGCTCCGCCGCCCTCATGTCGTACACGATCGGATGGTCCAGCCCCCACGGAGTGAGACCCACCGCGCCCACCGGCGCCGGTCCGTCGATGAGGACGGTCTCGCTTCTCACGCCGAGCGCCGCGTCCACTCCCGCGCTGATCTCCGCGACCGTCGGCACGTCCGGATCACCGGCGTTGAGCACCCTCGCGCCCGGTATTGCCGCCGCCAGCCGGATCAACTCGGCGAGATTGCCGACATGGACGGGGTGGAAGCGGGACTGCCCGTTGTACGCGAGGACGCGCACCGGGCGCCGGTCCAGCGCTCGCTTCACGAAGAACAGTTCGCGCGGACCACGGCAGTGCATTCCGTGGATGGCGCCCGCGCGCAGCAGGGTCACCGGCAACTCGTCGCCCGCCGCCAGCAGTTCCCGCTCCAGCGCCACCTTGCGGGTGCCGTACGTCGCCTCTGAGGGCGTCACGACCCGCTGCGACTCCGGAATCGGCACCGGATAGCGCGGAAAGCCGTCGGGCGCGTCCTGGGTGTCGAAGTTACGGCCCCGGTCGTCTTCGTACACCGCGCCGCTGGAGATCACGACCGCCGAGCCGATCCGGTCGGAGAGAGCCCGCAACTGCCGTGCGTGGCCCTGTCCGTAGGCGACCATGTCCACCAGCACGTCGCAGCCGTCGCCGAGCGCGGCGGCCAGAGCCGCGTCGTTCTCCCGGTCGACCCGGACCACCTGTACGTCCGCGGGCCACCGCTCGTCCCGGCCGCCGCCGCGCGAGGCCGCCCGTACCTCCCAGCCGTCCGCGGCGAGCGCGGTCACCGCCGCCCGTCCCACCTGTCCTGTCGCACCGAGCACGAACACGCTTCCTCTGGTCATGGAAGGCACGCTAGGTGCGCGGTGGATGCCGGGCCAGGCCTCTTCGCCGAGCGCAGATTCGCTCTCAGCCTCGTCGTCGCGGGAACTTCTTCGGCTGCTCCAGTTCCGCCTTCACGTCGGCGGCGTAGCGGTCCACGTACTCCTGGCCCGACAGCTCGAGGATCGCGTACATGATCTCGTCGGTCACGGCGCGGATGGCCGCCTTCTCGTCCTCCATGCCCGCGTACCGAGAGAAGTCCATCGGCTCGCCGAAGCGGACGGTGACCCGTTTGATCTTCGGCATGACCTGTCCGGGCGGCTGGATCTCGAACGTCCCCACCATCGCGCACGGCACCACCGGCACCTGCGCCTTGAGCGCCATCACCGCGACACCGACCTTGCCCTTGTAGAGACGGCCGTCGTGCGAGCGGGTGCCCTCGGGGTAAATTCCCAGCAGCTCGCCCTTGCTCAGCACTCCCAGCCCCTCGCGGATGGCCGCCTTGCCCGCCTCCTTGCCGGAGCGGTCCACCGGGATCTGCCCCGCGCTGCGGAAGAACGCGGCGGTCAGCCGGCCCTTCAGGCCCGGGCCCGTGAAGTACTCGGCCTTCGCGAGGAAGGTGATGCGCCGCTTGATGATGGCCGGCATCAGGAAGTGGTCCGAGAACGAAAGATGGTTGCCCGCGACGATCGCCGCGCCCTCCGCGGGGATGTGCTCGAGTCCCTCGATCCTGGGCCGGAACAGCAACCGCAACAGCGGCCCCAGAATGACGTATTTGAGCACGTAATAGAACAATGGGGCGCTCCTCACTCCGCGGAACCGGCTCCAGGGCTGCGTTGTGCCAGGTCATCAGGTATGCCGGGGGAGGGTCAGTCTAGGTGCAGTCGTCACCGGGTGTAAGCGTCTGGGACCGGACAGATACTGACTCAATGAGGGCTCAACTCCGAAGATCCTGATGCTATGTCAGATCTTCCGGTGCCCTTCGGCCGGTGCCCTTCGCCGCGGCCGAGGCACCCGCGCCGGCGCGGCCCCGGGCTCCGTGGCACGTCAGGCCTGGTGACGGCACGTCATAGCTGTCGGGCGGGCGAATCGCCGCGCCCGTACGCGCTACCCCGGCGGCGCGGCCACTTGCCTGCGCCGGCATCGAAAGGTGCTCTGGCCCTGTGCCCGGCCCGACCGTGCGTCGGGCCCGAGCCCCTGGAGTACTCGATGCACCGCACTGCCACGTTCGCCGCAGCCGCCATCATCGCCCTCTCGGCCGCTGCCCCCGCAGCGGCCTCGCCCGCGCATACCGCCGCCGAGGTGCCCATGCCCGCCGAGGGCCTGCTCCTGACCGTGTCGGGTTCCGAGGACACCTGGATCCGCGGGGTCCTGCTGCAGTGCCCGGCGCAGGCCGACGGACCGCACCCGCACGCCGGTGCCGCCTGCGCGGCACTCTCCGCGGCCGACGGAGACCTGGACGCGCTGCCCGGCGATCCGCGACCGTGCGACAGAAGGTTCGACCCGGTCACGGTCAGTGCCACCGGCACCTGGCGCGGCCTCCCCATCGCCTGGCACAGGACTTATCCGAACGCGTGCGCGCTCGACGTGGCGACCGGAGTCGTCTTCCGCTTCTGAGGCCCCCTGGTCAGCCGGTGCGGGACGCGACCACCCCGATCGTCACCAGACCGAGCACAACCCAGCCGAACCAGAGCCAGCCATTGCTTCCCAGTGCTGCCGTGTAGGCCGTCACGACCACCAGGGTCCCGACGGTGAGCACTCCCATCGCCTTCGTGGATCCGGACATGCGCGCCCTCCTCCGACGGCCACGGCCGTCGGAATCATCGTCACCCGGGAGGAGGGCTCCGCGCTACTGCCCGCGCGCCTGGAGCGAGGCGAGATATGCGTTGTACGCCTCGAGCTCCTTGTCCCCATTGCGGTCCGCGGCCCGGTCCGACCGCCTGGCCTGCCGCTGCTCGGAGCGGTACCACTGGAAGACCAGCGCGATCAGCACCAGTACCGAGGGGATCTCGCTGAACGCCCAGGCGATACCGCCCGCAGCGTTCTGGTCGGTGAGCGCGTCGATACCGAGCGAGGCCGGGGGATTCTCGTACGCCTTGATCATCGGCTCGGTCGCCATCATCAGCGCGATACCGAAGAAGGCGTGGAACGGCATGCCGGCGAAGAGCTCCAGCATGCGCATCACATAGCCGGGCCGGTGCGGCCCCGGGTCCACGCCCATGATCGGCCAGAAGAAGACCAGGCCCACGGCAAGGAAGTGCACCATCATCGACGCGTGCCCCGTCCTGGACCCCATGAGGAAGTCGAAGAGAGGGGTGAAATAGAGCGCGTACAGGCTCGCGATGAAGAGCGGGATGGTGAAGGCGGGGTGCGTGACGATGCGCAGGTAACGGCTGTGCAGCAGGGCCAGCAGCAGCTCGCGCGGCCCCTTTCGGCCCCGGCCGGCGACCGGCAGCGCGCGCAGCGCCAGCGTCACCGGCGCGCCGAGCAGCAGCACGATCGGCGAGAGCATGCTGATCACCATGTGCTGCATCATGTGCACGCTGAACATGACCATGCCGTAGTCATTGAGCCTGGTGCACATCACCAGCGCGACGCTCAGTACGCCGAGTGTGAAGAAGACGGTGCGGCTGACCGGCCACCTGTCGCCGCGCCCGCGCAGCCGCAGCACGCCCCAGCCGTAGAGAGCCAGCCCCAGCAGACAGCCGGCCAGGAAGAACGGATCCGGTGAGTACTCGAGCCCTCGCCCCAGCGTGAACGGCGGCAGATCCATCGTCATGCCGTGCCCGCTGTGATCCATCTGCGCACTCCCGCCGGAACGTTCCTTGATGCCGACCGGATCTGTTTCGTACCGGTTGTCCGCACCAGGGTAGAACTGCCCCCGGCCGCGGCTGCGACCGGGGGCAGTTCATTCACACATGTACCAAAATCAGAGCACGCACTCGGCCTCGGCGTACCGCTCGGACGGGACGGTCTTCAGCGTCTCCACGGCCTGCGCCAGCGGCACCATGGTGATGTCCGTGCCGCGCAGCGCGGTCATCATGCCGAACTCACCGCGGTGCGCCGCCTCAACGGCGTGCCAGCCGAAGCGGGTCGCGAGCACACGGTCGTACGCGGTCGGGGTGCCGCCGCGCTGCACATGCCCGAGGATCACCGCGCGGGCCTCCTTGCCGAGCCGCTGCTCCAGCTCGACGGAGAGCTGCTGCGCCACGCCCGCGAAGCGCTCGTGTCCGTAGATGTCCTTGCCGCCCTCGTTGAACTCCATCGAGCCCTCGCGCGGCTTGGCGCCCTCCGCGACCACGACGATCGCGAACTTCTTGCCGGCCGAGAACCGCTCGCCCACCCGCTCGCTCAGCTCGCCGATGTCGAAGGGCCGCTCCGGGACGACGATGGCGTGCGCGCCCGCCGCCATACCGGAGTGCAGCGCGATCCAGCCGGTGTGCCGCCCCATGACCTCGACGATCAGCACCCGCTGGTGCGATTCGGCGGTGGTCTTCAGCCGGTCCAGCGCCTCGGTCGCCACACCGACGGCGGTGTCGAACCCGAACGTGACGTCGGTCGAGGCGATGTCGTTGTCGATGGTCTTCGGCACGCCGACGATCGGCAGCCCGCTCTCGGAGAGGAGGTTGGCCGCCTTGAGAGTGCCTTCACCGCCGATCGGGATGATCGCGTCGAGGCCGAGCTCGGCGACATGCCCCTTGGCCCGCTCCACGCCGTCGCGCAGATGCGCGGGCTGGACCCGGGAGGAACCGAGGATCGTGCCGCCGCGGGCCAGGATGCCGCCCACCGCGTCAAGGTCGAGCTTGCGGTAGTCGCACTCCAGAAGGCCCTTCCAGCCGTCGTGGAAGCCGATGACCTCGTCGCCGTGATCGACGACGGCTCGGTGTACGACGGAACGGATGACGGCGTTCAGACCGGGGCAGTCGCCACCGGAGGTGAGCACACCAATGCGCATAGCCCGAAATACCTTTGCAACGTGGGCCGGTTCCCGGACCACGTCGTCCGGCAGGATCCCCGCCACCCTACCGGCGCAAGGTGGCGGGGCCGAACCGGGCGTCCGACTGATGGACGGCAGCTTGCCGTCCGGCGGGTGTCGGGCGGGTCTCAGGCGGGCTGCGTCGCGGACGCGATGCGCTCGGCGCGCAGCGCCTCGTACCACCGCTCGTCGGTCGGCGGCAGCGCGTTCACATCGAGGGCCAGCTTCAGCAGCAGGTCCGCGATCTGCGGATTGCGGGCCATGACCGGGCCGTGCATATAGGTGCCGAAGACGGTGTCGTTGTACGCGCCCTCGGTGCCGTCGCCGGTGCCGTTGCCCCGGCCGAGCTGGACCCGGGCGAACGGCCGGGCAGAGGGGCCGAGGTGGGTGATGCCCTGGTGGTTCTCGAAACCGGTCAGCTGCGGCAGGCCCAGTCGCGGGTCGATGTCCGCCAGTACGTCGCCGACGCACCGCTCGCCGTCACCGCGGGTGGAGACCACGTCGATCAGGCCGAGCCCCGGCTCGCGCTCGCCGAGGTCGTTGATGAACTCATGGCCGAGGATCTGATAGCCGGCGCAGACCGAGAAGATGATCGCTCCGTTGGCGGCGGCCCGGCTGAGTCCGCCGTCGCGGCGCAGCCGCTCGGCGGCGAGCCGCTGCGGCCGGTCCTCGCCGCCGCCGATGAGATAGATGTCTCCGGACGTCGGGATCGGCTGGTCGCTGCGTACGTCGATACGCATCACGTCCAGGCGGCGCTGGCGGGCCCGGCGCTCCACGACGAGGGCGTTGCCCTGGTCGCCGTAGGTGCTCAGCAGGTCCGGGTAGACCCAGACCAGACGCAGGCTGTTGTCGCTCATGCTCGTAAGTCCTTTTCGGGGTCCGCGGGTCAGTTGCCGACGCGGCGGCGCAGGTCCTGGAAGGCGGTGTAGTTGGCGATCGCCTCGATCCGTCCGGGCGGGGCGAGCTGAACCGCCTCGTCGACGGACTCGCACACCCGGAAGTCCAGGCCCGCCACCTCCAGACGCACGGCGAGGTCCAGCTTGCGGTCGCCGATGACGAAGATCGGATGCCCGGCGAGCCGGGTGTAGTCGACGTCCCAGAGCCAGGAGGTGTCCGTGCCGTCGGCGCCGCGGGCGTTCACGGAGAGGATGACCGGGGTCGGCGGCGGGTCGATCAGCGAGAACGTCTCCAGCCAGCCGGCCGGGTTCTTCGCGAGCAGCAGTCGCAGATCGCGGCCCAGGAAGCTGACGACGTCGTACCGGCCGGCGACGGCCTGCACGGAGTACATGCGCTCCAGCGCGACCTGCGGCGGCACGCCGAAGCAGGCGGCGACCGCGGCGGAGGTGGCGGCGTTCGCCTTGTTGGCGCGGCCGGGCAGCTGGAGGTGGATCGGCCAGGCGGAGCCGTGCGGGTCCAGGACGTGGTCGCCGCTGAGTACCCAGCTCGGCGCGGGGCGGCGGAAGCCGCACTCGCCGCAGAACCAGTCGTCGCCGGGGCGCTGCATCACACCGCCGCAGGACGGGCAGGACCAGGCGTCGTCCTTCCACTCCTGCCCGGCGGCCACCCACACCACGTTGGGGGAGGAGGACGCGGCCCACACGATCAGCGGGTCGTCGGCGTTGGCGATGACCATGGCCTTCGTACCGGACAGGCCCTCACGCCACTTCTCGGCGAGCATGCGGGTCTCGGCGGCGCGGTCCAGCTGGTCGCGCGAGAGGTTGAGCAGCGCGATCGCCTTGGGCGTCACATCACGGGCGACGCCCGCGAGGTACTTCTCGTCGACCTCGATCACACCGAATTTGGCGTCCGATCCACCGGCCAGCGCGGAGGTGATGCCCGCGGGCATATTGGCGCCGAGCGCGTTGGAGACGACCGGGCCGCTGGCCCGCAGCGCCTCGGCGATCAGCCGGGTCGTGGTGGTCTTGCCGTTGGTCGCCGACACGAGGACGACGTCCAGGTGCTGCGCCAGCCGCCCCAGCAGATCGGGGTCGAGCTTGAGCGCGACCCGGCCGCCGATCACCGATCCGCTGCCGCGTCCGGCGGCGCGCGATACCGCCGCTGCGGCCTTGCCTGCCGTCACGGCCAGCTTGGCGCGCGGCGTCAGGGGCTCCGAGTTGCCTGACATCGTCCTTGATCCTCCTTGCATCGGTCGGGCTCAGCCTATCGATGTCCTGTCTGCCGCCCGCACCTCGGCACCGTCGGAAAACGTGGAGGTCCAGGCGGAACGTACGCTTACGGCCATGCGAAACCGGCCGATCCCCGGCAGTTCCGGACTCGTGAGGGCCATGAGCCTGCTCGGAGATCCGCTGCTGCACGCCCCCTGCGAGACCGTCACCGACTTCTCTCCCGCGCTGTCGAGGCTGATCGAGGACATGTTCGCGACGATGTACGCGGCCCAGGGAGTGGGCCTCGCCGCGAACCAGGTCGGGATACCGCTGCGGGTGTTCGTCTACGACTGCCCCGACGACGAGGACGTCCGTCACCTCGGACACATCGTCAACCCGCGTCTGGTGGAGGCGGACGGTGTCACGGTGCGCGGCGCGGAGGGCTGTCTGTCGCTGCCGGGCCTCGAAGCCGGTACGGAGCGTTTCGACCACGTGGTGGTGGAGGGTGTGACGGCGGACGCGAAGCCGGTACGGGTCGAGGGCAGCGGGTTCTTCGCGCGGTGCCTGCAGCACGAGTACGACCACCTGGAGGGGACGGTCTACACGGACCGTCTCAGGGGCTGGCGCCGGGCCAGGGCGCTGCGCGCGGCCCGGCGGGCGGGCTGGGGAAGCGCCACCTGACCGGCCGTCAACAGCCGACGGCCGGCAATCGGCTCTCGGCGACCGGCTCTCGGCGACCGGCCGTCGATGCCGCTCGGCCCGTCAGAAGACCGGGCCGCCGGCGCGGTCGCCGGCCGCGGCCAGCCGGCCCCAGAGCAGATCGGCGAGGCTGCGCACCAACTCGGCGCGGGAGCACGGGCGTTCGCCGAGCCACCAGTCACCGGCCGCGTGCATCATGCCGACGATGCCATGGCCCCACACCCGGGCCAGCTGTTCGCTGCCGGGTCCCAGGTCGACCCGGTCGTAGATCACTTTCGCCAGCTCCTCGCCGAGCCGGCGCAGCAGTGGCGCCGAGTGGCGGCCGACGTCGAAGCCGGCCTCCGACGGCTGGGCGTCCTCGGCCGGATGCATCAGGAAGCGGTAGACCTGCGGCCGTGCCTCGATCGCGGCGAGGTAGGTGTCGAGAGTCGCCTCGACCCGCTCGCGGCGGTCGGCGGGAGCGTCCACCGCTGCCCGCAGGGCGTCCAGCAGGGCGTCGGTGTGGCGCTTGGCGAGCGCACGGTAGAGGCCGCCCTTGTCGCCGAAGTGCCGGTACAGGATGGGTTTGGTGATGCCCGCCTCGGCGGCGATGGCGTTCATGGAGGCCTGCGGGCCGTCCCGGAGCACCACCCGGTCCGCGGCTTCGAGCAGCTCCCGGCGCCGCTGGTCGGCCGACCGTTGCTGGCCGGCTGCGTGCTGTGTGGTCTCCATAGTTTGTTTCTCCCCGCCCGAACGATTGCGTGACGCCTGCGCAACGTAACACCATGCCCGCGTGTACAGGGGATCGGGCAGTTGCCGGTTGACACGGGCTACTCGCCAGTAACAGACTGATGTTACCGTTAGTAACGTGCAGCGCTGGAGGCGAACATGGCCGAGTTCACGCTCGAACTCAACGACGACCAGAAGCAGGTCCGCGATTGGCTGAACGGTTTCGCCAAGGACGTGATGCGCCCGGCCGCCGCCGAGTGGGACGAGCGTGAGGAGACCCCCTGGCCCGTCATCCAGGAAGCGGCCAAGGTGGGAATCTACTCCCTCGACTTCTACGCCCAGCAGTACGTCGACCCGACCGGTCTCGGCATCCCGATGGCGACGGAGGAGCTCTTCTGGGGCGACGCCGGCATCGGCCTTTCCATCGTCGGTACGGGACTTGCGGCCGTCGGTGTCCTCGCCAACGGAACCGAGGAGCAGATCGGCACCTGGATTCCGCAGATGTACGGCGACGTGCACGATGTGAAGGTCGCGGCCTTCTGCTCCTCCGAGCCGGACGCCGGCTCGGACGTCGGCGCGATGCGTACGCGCGCGGTGTACGACGAGGCCAAGGACGAGTGGGTACTCAACGGCACCAAGACCTGGGCGACCAACGGCGGTATCGCCAACGTCCATGTCGTGGTCGCGGTCGTCGACCCGGAGATCGGCTCCAAGGGCCACGCCTCGTTCATCGTGCCGCCGAACACCCCCGGTCTCTCGCAGGGCCAGAAGTTCAAGAAGCACGGCATCCGCGCCTCCCACACCGCCGAGGTGGTGCTGGAGGACGTACGCCTTCCCGGGCACTGCCTGCTCGGCGGCAAGGAGAAGCTGGACGAGCGCCTGGCCCGGGCGGGCGAGCGCGCCAAGTCCGGCGGCGAGCGGGTGAAGAACGCGGCCATGGCCACCTTCGAGGCGTCCCGGCCCGCGGTCGGCGCGATGGCGGTGGGCACCGCCCGCGCCGCGTACGAAGTCGCACTCGACTACGCCATGACCCGCACCCAGTTCGGCCGCCCGATCATCGACAACCAGGGCATCGCCTTCCAGCTGGCCGACATGCGCACCCAGATCGACGCGGCGCGACTGCTGGTGTGGCGCGCCTCCTGGATGGCGGTGACGGGCAAGCCCTTCAACTCCGCCGAGGGCTCCATGTCCAAGCTGTTCGCCAGTGAGACCGCCAAGAAGGTGACGGCGCAGGCCATCCAGATCCTGGGCGGCAACGGCTACACCCGTGAGTACCCGGTGGAGCGCATGCACCGCGACTCCGCGATCTACACGATCTTCGAGGGCACGAGCGAGATCCAGCGCCTGGTGATCGCCAGAACCCTCTCTGGCATGCCGATCCGCTAGCGCGGTCGGTTCTTCCCCCGGTCGGAAGGAGCTTGACCAAGCTCCTTCCGACCGGGGACAGAGCACAGCAAGCCCCGTCCTGCGGTCGAGGACGCAGGACGTCAGGCGGAGAGCAGCGCCTCGATCGCGGCGACGACCTCGGGGGCCTCGGGCTCGGTGCGCGGGCGGATCCGTGACACGACCGCGCCGCCCTTGCCGATCAGGAACTTCTCGAAGTTCCACTGCACGTCGCCGGACTCGCCCTCGCTGTCCGCGACCTTCGTCAGCTCCGCGTACAGCGGGTGCCGGTCCGCGCCGTTCACCTCGGTCTTCTCCAGCATGGGGAAGGTCACACCGTATGTGGCCGAGCAGAAGGACTCGATCTCCTGCGCACTTCCCGGCTCCTGGCCCGCGAACTGGTTGCACGGCACACCCAGGACCGTGAAGCCCTGCTCGCCGTACTGCTTCTGCAGCCGCTCCAGGCCGGCGTACTGCGGGGTCAGACCGCACTTGGAGGCGACGTTCACCAGCAGGACCGCCTGGCCGCGGTAGTCGGCCAGGGAGGTGGGCTCGCCGGTCAGCGTGCGCAGCGGGATGTCGTACAGGGTCATCGGGTTCTCCTCGGTGGCGGGCAATCGATGTTCATTGTGGACCCCGGGGACGCGGTGCCACGAAGCCGGTCGGCCCCGGGGAGTCGGCCGAGGGTGACGTCGGTATGGACCGCGACCGGGGACCCGCTGCTCCTCGCCGGCGCCGGCCCCGGGGCCCATGGACCGCTTCAGCCGCCGAGCGGTCTGAAGAGCCCTTCCTGCACCACCGACACCAGCAGCCTGCCCTCGCGGTCGTAGATACGGCCACGAGCCAGTCCCCGGCCGCCGGTCGAGATCGGGGACTCCTGGTCGTACAGGAACCACTCGTCCGCGCGGAACGGCCGGTGGAACCACATCGCATGGTCCAGCGATGCCATGTCGAAGCCGCGCGGACCCCAGAGCGGCTCCACCGGGATACGGACCGCGTCCAGGAGCGTCATGTCGCTCGCATACGTCAGTGCGCAGGTGTGCACCAGCGGGTCGTCGCCCAGCGGGCCCACCGCGCGCATCCACACCGCGCTGCGCGGGTCCGCCTCCTTGATCTCCTCCGGGGTCCAGCGCAGCCGGTCGACATACCGGATGTCGAAGGGCTGACGGCGCTCCATCCGCTCCAGCGCCTCGGGGAGGGCGCCGAGATGCTCACGGATCTCGGTGGTGACCGAGGGCAGGGACTCGGGGTCCGGGAATTCCAGGCGCGGCGGCAGCTGATGCTCGATGCTGCCTTCCTCCGGCCGGTGGAAGGAGGCGGTCAGATTGAAGATGGTCTTGCCCTGCTGCACGGCGGTGACCCGGCGGGTGGTGAACGACCGGCCGTCCCTGACCCGTTCGACTTGATAGACGATGGGCACGCCGGGGATTCCCGGCCGCAGGAAGTACGCGTGCAGCGAGTGCACGGGCCGCTCGCCGTCCGTCGTACGCCCGGCGGCGACCAGGGCCTGGCCCGCCACCTGCCCGCCGAAGACCCGTTGCAGGGACTCCTCGGGGCTGCGACCGCGGAAGATATTGACCTCGATCTGCTCCAGGTCGAGCAGATCGACCAGGCGCTCGGCCGGGTTCGTCATCAGGTGTTCTCCAGTGTTCAGGGCCGGCCGGGTCAGAGCTGGCCGACGGCGGTGACGCGTACGACCGCGAGGCCTTCCTCGTCGGAGGCAGCGAGATCGACCTCCGCGCTGATTCCCCAGTCATGGTCGCCGTTCGGATCGGCGAAGATCTGCCGGACGCGCCACAGGCCGTGCTCCGCGTCCTCCTCGATCAGCAGCAGCTTCGGCCCGCGGGCGTCGGGACCGGTGCCCAGCTCCTCGTACTCGTCCCAGTACGCGTCCATCGCCTCGCCCCAGGCGTCCGCGTCCCAGCCCGACTCGGCGTCCAGCTCGCCGAGTTCGCCGACCTTGTCCAGCGCGGCCAGCTCGACCCGACGGAACATCGCGTTGCGCACCAGGACCCGGAAGGCGCGGGCGTTGGCGGTGACCGGCTTGACCTGGTCGGCCTTCTCCTGTGCCTGCTCGGCCGTCTCGATCTCCGGGTTGGCGAGCTGCTCCCACTCGTCCAGCAGGCTGGAGTCGACCTGGCGCACCATCTCGCCGAGCCAGGCGGTCAGGTCCTCGAGGTCCTCGGACTTCAGATCGTCCGGGATGGTGTGCTCCAGCGCCTTGTACGCGCCCGCGAGGTAGCGCAGCACGATGCCCTCGGTGCGGGCCAGCTCGTAGAAGGAGGTGAACTCCGTGAAGGACAGGGCCCGTTCGTACATGTCACGGATGACGGACTTCGGCGAGACGGGATGGTCGCCGACCCACGGGTGGCTCTTGCGGTAGACGTTGTACGCGTGCCACAGCAGCTCTTCCAGCGGCTTGGGGTACGAGACGTCCTGCAGCCGCTCCATCCGCTCCTCGTACTCGACGCCGTCCGCCTTCATCAGCGCGACCGCCTCGCCGCGCGCCTTGTTCTGCTGGGCGGCGAGGATCTGGCGCGGATCGTCCAGCGTGGACTCCACCACCGAGACCATGTCCAGGGCGTACGAAGGCGATTCGGGGTCAAGCAGCTCGTAGGAGGCCAGCGCGAAGGTGGACAGCGGCTGGTTGAGCGCGAAGTCGTGCTGGAGATCGACGGTGAGGCGGACGATGCGGCCCTCGGGGTCGGGTGTGTCGAGCCGCTCGACCACGCCGCCGTCGAGAAGCGAGCGGTAGATGGCGATCGCGCGGCGAATGTGGCGGAGCTGGTTCTTGCGCGGCTCGTGGTTGTCCTCCAGGAGACGGCGCATCGCGTCGAAGGCGTTTCCCGGCCGGGCGATGATCGACAGCAGCATGGTGTGCGTGACCCGGAAACGGGAGGTCAGCGGCTCCGGGTCGGAGGCGATGAGCTTCTCGAAGGTGGTGTCCGACCAGGCGACAAAGCCCTCGGGCGCCTTCTTGCGGACGACCTTGCGGCGCTTCTTCGGATCGTCTCCGGCCTTCGCGAGCGCCTTGTCGTTCTCGATGACATGCTCGGGCGCCTGGGCGGCGACCAGTCCGGAGGTGTCGAAGCCGGCGCGGCCCGCGCGGCCCGCGATCTGGTGGAACTCACGGGCACGCAGGGTGCGTACACGCGTGCCGTCGTACTTGGTCAGTGCCGTGAACAGCACGGTACGGATGGGGACGTTGACACCGACCCCGAGCGTGTCCGTGCCGCAGATGACCTTCAACAGGCCCGCCTGGGCTAGCTTTTCGACCAGCCGCCGGTACTTGGGAAGCATGCCGGCGTGGTGGACGCCGATGCCGTGCCGTACATAACGGGAGAGATTGCGGCCGAACTTGGTGGTGAACCGGAAGCTGCCGAGCAACTCGGCGATCCGGTCCTTCTCCTCGCGCGAGCACATGTTGATGCTCATGAGCGACTGGGCGCGCTCCACGGCCGCCGCCTGTGTGAAGTGCACGATGTAGACCGGCGCCTGCTTGGTCTCCAGCAGTTCGGTCAGCGTCTCAGTGATCGGCGACCGCCGGTACTCGTAGGAGAGCGGGACCGGGCGGCTCGCGGAGCGCACTACCGAGGTGGGACGGCCGGTGCGTCGGGTCAGGTCGCCCTCGAACCGGGAGACGTCACCGAGCGTCGCCGACATCAGGATGAACTGCGCCTGCGGCAGTTCGAGAAGCGGGATCTGCCAGGCCCAGCCGCGGTCCGGCTCGGCGTAGAAGTGGAACTCGTCCATCACGACCTGGCCGATATCGGCGTCCTTGCCGTCACGCAGCGCGATGGAGGCCAGCACCTCGGCGGTGCAGCAGATCACCGGGGCATCGGCGTTGACGGACGCGTCGCCCGTCAGCATCCCGACGTTCTCCGTGCCGAAGAGCTTGCAGAGGTCGAAGAACTTCTCGGAGACCAGCGCCTTGATCGGCGCCGTGTAGAAGGTGACCTTGTCCTGAGCCAGCGCCGTGAAGTGCGCACCCGCCGCGACCAGGCTCTTTCCCGAGCCGGTGGGAGTGGAAAGGATCACATTGGCCCCGGATACCACCTCGATCAGCGCCTCCTCCTGAGCCGGGTAGAGCGTGATGCCCTGGCCTTCGGCCCACGAGGAGAAGGCTTCGAAGAGGGCATCGGGGTCGGCATCCGGCGGCAGCTGATCAATAAGGGTCACGCACCCATCTTGCCTGCCTTCCGCCCGGATCAGGGAACCGGGCGACGGCGACAAGATCATGGGCGATATGCTGCGCTGTCAACTGGGCTTCACCACAAGAGCAATGGGGCGGGAACGCACATGATGGGACCGGCGCACTCTCTGTCCGGGGCGGCTGCCTGGCTGGGGGTGGGCGCGGCGACCGCCGCCGCCGGCCACCCGATGCCGTGGCCTGTCCTCGTCGTCGGAGCGCTGATCTGCGCGGGTGCGGCACTCGCGCCCGACCTCGACCACAAGGCGGCGACGATCTCGCGGGCCTTCGGGCCCGTCTCGCGCGGACTGTGCGAGGTCGTGGACAAGCTGTCGTACGCCGTCTACAAGGCGACGAAGAAGCCCGGCGACAAGCGCAGGACCGGCGGCCACCGCACACTCACCCACACCTGGCTGTGGGCGGTACTGATCGGCGCCGGCACCTCGGCGCTGGCGATCACGGGGGGCCGGTGGGCGGTCCTCGCGATCCTCTTCGTCCACCTGGTGCTCGCGGTGGAGGGCCTGCTGTGGCGGGCCGCCCGGGTCTCCAGCGACGTACTGGTGTGGCTGCTGGGCGCCACCAGCGCATGGATCCTGGCGGGAGTGCTGGACAAGCCGGGCAACGGCGCGGACTGGCTGTTCACGGCCCCGGGCCAGGAGTACCTGTGGCTCGGCCTGCCGATAGTGCTGGGCGCCCTGGTGCACGACATCGGCGACGCGCTGACCATCTCGGGCTGCCCGATCCTGTGGCCGATCCCGGTGGGCCGCAAGCGCTGGTACCCGATCGGCCCGCCGAAGGCGATGCGGTTCAGGGCGGGCAGCTGGGTGGAACTGAAGGTGCTGATGCCGGTGTTCATGCTGCTCGGGGGAGTGGGCGGCGCGGCGGCGATGGGCTACATCTAGCGTTCCGCGGTGCTCACCCGTGCCAGGAACGCCACAGTGCCGCGTACGCGCCGTCGGCCGCCACCAGTTCGTCGTGGCTGCCCAGCTCGCTGATCCGGCCCTCTTCCACCACCGCGATCACATCCGCGTCGTGCGCGGTGTGCAGGCGGTGAGCGATCGCCACCACCGTGCGGCCGTCCAGGACCCGGGACAGCGAGCGCTCCAGATGCCGTGCGGCACGCGGGTCGAGGAGCGAGGTCGCCTCGTCCAGGACCAGCGTGTGCGGGTCCGCGAGGACCAGGCGGGCCAGTGCGATCTGCTGGGCCTGGGCCGGGGTCAGGGCGAGGCCGCCCGAGCCGACCTCGGTGTCCAGGCCGTCGTCGAGACTCCGTGACCAGGAGGCCGCGTCGACCGCGCCGAGCGCCGCCCACAGCTCCGCGTCGGACGCACCGGTACGAGCCAGCAGCAGGTTGTCGCGCAGCGACCCCACGAAGACGTGGTGCTCCTGGTTGACGAGCGCTACATGTTCCCGAACGCGCTCCGCGGGCATCCGGGACAGCTCGGCCTTGCCGAGGGTGACCTGTCCCGCCCGCGGCGCGTAGATACCCGCGAGCAGTCGGCCCAGCGTCGACTTGCCCGCGCCGGACGGACCGACCAGGGCCAGCCGGGTGCCCGGCGCCACGCTCAGGGACACCTGGTGCAGCACGTCCACGCCCTCGCGGTAGCCGAAGTGCACCTCGTCCGCGCGCACGTCGCGTCCGTCCGGACTGACCCTGTCGTCGCCCGCGTCCGGCTCGATCTCCCGGACGCCCACCAGCCTGGCCAGCGACACCTGGGCCACCTGCAGCTCGTCGTACCAGCGCAGGATGATCCCGACCGGGTCGACGAGCATCTGGGCCAGCAGCGCGCCCGTGGTCAGCTGACCGACGTCGATCCAGCCCCGCAGGACGAACCAGCCGCCGATCATCAGCACCGACCCGAGCACCGTGACATGAGTGATGTTGATGACGGGGAAGAGGACCGAGCGCAGATAGAGCGTGTAGCGCTCCCAGGACGTCCACTCCTTGACCCGCTGGTCGGAGAGCGCGATGCGGCGAGCGCCGAGGCGATGCGCCTCGACGGTCCGGCCAGCGTCGACCGTCTCGGCGAGTACGGCGGCGACCGCCGCGTAACCGGCCGCCTCCGAGCGGTACGCGGAAGGCGCCCGCCTGAAGTACCAGCGGCAGCCCACCACCAGCAGCGGGGCGGCCACCAGCACCGCAAGTGCCAGCGGCGGCGCAGTCACCGTGAGACCGCCCAGCAGCAGCACCGCCCACACCACGCCGATGGCGAGCTGCGGCACGGCCTCACGCATGGCGTTGGCCAGCCGGTCGATGTCGGTGGTGATACGGGAGAGCAGATCGCCGGTACCGGCCCGCTCCAGCACGCCCGGCGGCAGGCCGACCGACCGCACGAGGAAGTCCTCACGCAGATCGGCCAGCATCTCCTCGCCGAGCATCGCGCCGCGCAGCCGTACCAGCCGTACGAACACGGTCTGGACGACGAGCGCGAGCGTGAACACCGCGATGGTGCGCTCCAGATGGAGCTCGCGCGCCCCGTCCGTCAGCCGCTCCACCACCGAGCCGAGCAGATACGGGCCCGTCATGGAGGCGATCACCGCGATCGCGTTGACGGCGATCAGTGCGACGAAGGCGCGCCGGTGCCGGTGCAGCAGCTCGCGCACATAGGACCGTACGGTCGCGGTACCGCCGACGGGCAGCGTCGTCGCCGACTCCGGTGCCGCCGGGTCGTACTGAGGCGGTGCGATTCCGATCATGCCGACCCCTCGATCTCCGCGAATGCTTCCAGTCCGGCGGCTTCGGGCGCCTTCAGCCGCTCCTCGGCCTCGTCATCCGTCTCACGGGTGACGACGGCCCGGTAACGCGGCTCGGTGCGCAGCAGCTCCCGGTGCAGGCCGACGGCCACCACCTCGGCGTTGTCCACCAGCACCACCCGGTCCGCGAGGTCCAGCAGCAGCGGCGACGAGGCGAGGACCACGGTCGTACGGTCCGCGCGCAGGCGCTTGACGCCCGCCGCCACCCGCGCCTCCGTGTGCGAGTCGACGGCCGATGTCTGCTCGTCCAGGACCAGCACCTCGGGGTCGGTGACCAGCGAACGGGCCAGCGCGAGTCGCTGCCGCTGGCCACCCGACAGGGACCGGCCGCGCTCGGTGATCCGTGTGCCCATCGGGTCGCCGGCGGTGTCCACCGACGCCTGGGCGAGAGCGTCCAGCACATCACCGCACTGGGCCGCGTCGAGCGCGTCCTCGGCGGACACCTGGCCGGAGGAGGGGACATCGAGCAGCTCCCGCAGAGTGCCGGAGAGCAGCACCGGATCCTTGTCCTGTACGAGGACGGCGGCACGGGACTCCTCCAGCGCCAGCTCGTCCAGCGGCACGCCGCCGAGCAGTACGGACGTGACCTGGTCCGCCTCGGCGGCCGGATGCCCGCCGAGGCGTTCGGCCAGCACTCCGGCGGCGTCCGGGTCACCGCACACCACGGCGGTGAACCGGCCGGCCGGAGCGAGAACACCGGTGACCGGGTCGTACAGATCACCGCTGGGGCGGCCGTACGCGACCCCGGACGGCTCCGTCGTGCGGCGCAGTGCCAGCACCCGGGCCGCCCGCTTCGCGGAGGGCCGGGAGAAGGAGAAGGCCATGGCGATCTCCTCGAAGTTCCGCAGTGGGTAGTGCGTCAGCAGCACCGCGCTGTAGACGGTGACCAGCTGGCCCACCTCGATGCGGCCGTCGAGTGTGAGCTGCGCGCCGTACCCGACCACCGCGGTCATCAGCAGACCGGGCAGCAGCACCTGGATCGCGGAGATCAGCGCCCACATACGGGCGCTGCGGACGGCGGCCCTGCGCACCTCCTGCGACGCCCGGCGGTAGCGGCCGAGGAACAGTTCCTCTCCGCCGATACCGCGCAGCACCCGCAGGCCGGCGACCGTGTCGGACGCCAGCTCGGTGGCCTTGCCCGCCTTCTCGCGCTGGATGTCCGCGCGCCGGGTGGCGCGGGGCAGCAACGGCAGTACGGCCAGGGCCAGTACCGGTATGCCGATCGCGACCATCAACCCGAGGGCGGGCTGGTAGATCACGAGACCGACGCAGACCACGATCAGCGTGGTGGCGGCCGCCGCGAACCGCGACAGCGCTTCGACGAACCAGCCGATCTTCTCCACGTCGCCGGTCGAGACCGCGACGACCTCGCCCGCGGCGACCCGGCGGGTCAGCACCGCGCCGAGCTCCGCGGTCCTGCGGGCCAGCAGCTGCTGGACACGGGCGGCCGCGGTGATCCAGTTGGTGACGGCGGTGCGGTGCAGCATCGTGTCGCCCAGCGAGACGGCCGCGCCGAGCAGTGCGATCAGCCCGCCCGCGTACGCCAGCCGCTCGCCGGAGCGGTCCACCACGGCCTGGACGGCCAGGCCCACCCCGAGCGGCAGCCCGGCGATGCCGAGCTGGTGCATCAACCCCCAGAGCAGGGCCTTGAGCTGACCGCCCAGCTGATTCCGACCGAGCCACAGCAGAAAATGGGTGCCGGACCGGACGTCGGGATCGCCTGGATCGGGATACGGAAGATCGCGAATCTGCATGACGTCCCAGTGCTCGAAAGTGTGGCCCAAACCGTGCAAGGTTCGCCTTTCGAAGCCCTCCGCGGCAATCGAATATTGCGGAGGGGGACACAGAACGCGCCAAGATCCAGCCACTCGCTCTGGCGCACCTGACCTGCCGCACGCTTCACTCCTGACGCATGAAGAAACAGATCATGTCCATGATCGCGGGACTGACGCTGGCGGCGGGATCGCTGCTCGGTGCCGGACCCGCCGCCGCGGCCGATACGCCGCCCGAGGAGTTCGGCACCGACTGGCACGACCCGGTCACCGCCGCGCCGCCCGTCGCCCGCCCACGGGCGAAGTCCTGCCAAGTGACCCTCGCCGAGGCGCAGTTCCGCGATTTCACGCCGTACAGAGGGAGTTACGCACCGCCGAAGGGATGCGGCGAGCGCTGGAGCAAGGTGGTGCTGCGGCTCGACGGGAGCGTCAAGGGACGGCAGTACGACCGGCTCGGTCATCTCAGCGTCGGCGGCGTGGAGATCCTGCGCACCTCAACGCCGCAGCCCTCGCCGGACGGCATCGCCTGGTCGGTCGAGAAGGACGTCACGCGCTACAGCGACACACTGCGCCGCACCGGGCCGGTCGAGATGTTCATCGGCAACGTCGTCAACGAGACCTACACCGGCGTCTTCGACGTCAAGGTCACACTGACCTTCTACGCGGCCGGGCGCGCAGCGCAGCCGGCGGCGCCGGCCGACGAGGTGCCGGACAGGGTGCTTGCCCTGGACGGTACGTCGCTCACCACTCCGCGCAACTCCCGGCGGATCCTTGCTGAGGTGTACGCCACCGGGTCCGGTGGCGGCTGCGAGGAGTACTGGTATCTGACCGTCCCGGACGCCGCCCCGTACTCGTGCAAGGCCGCGGGCGGTCCTTACCGCGAGGTGCAGATCAGCGTCGACGGACAACTCGCGGGAATCGCCGCGCCGTTTCCGACGGTCTGGACGGGCGGCTGGTCCAACCCCTTCCTCTGGTACGTGATTCCGGGGCCGCGCGCCTTCGACATCCAGCCGATCCGGTACGACCTCACGCCCTTCGCCGCGCAGCTCAACGACGGCCGGCCGCACCGCGTCGAGGTGTCCGTCGTCGGAGTCCCGGCCGGCCGGACCGGCTGGAGCACGCCCACCAATGTGCTGGTATGGCAGGACAAGGGGAGCGACGTCGTCACCGGCGCGCTGACCCGTCACGAGGAGGGCGCGCCCGTCAACTCGGTGACGTACACGCCCGGTTCGGAGCACCGGCTCGACACCGAGGGCGGTCACCGGCTCACCGTGGCCGGTCACCTCAACACCTCGCGCGGTCGCGTCGCGACGACCGTGACCCGTGTGCTGGGCAACACCTCCGTACACCGCTGGACCGAGGGCGAGAACCTGGACGCGCTGGCTGGCACCTGGACGGACGACGAGACGGTGACCAGCGGACTCCGGATCACGGCCGCACATCGGACGTACACGATGGACGGAGTCACCACGCTGGGCGCGGGCGACCGGCTGCGTACCGTCCTCACTCTCGGGGACAAGGCCGACACCGTCGTCGCACAGCGCGGGAAGCGGTCGGCCCGGACGCGGCTCGACGACACGTACAGCGGCGATGCGACCTACACCGCCAATGTCCCGCGCGACCAGCGGCACGCGGTCGGGACGACGGCTGAGCGCTACCGGCTGTACGGCTCCGGTGGCTGCTACGACCGCGGCCTGCGGACCGTCCAGGGGACGGTGACCGAGGACCGGCTGCGCTGCTGAAGCGGGCACGGCTTCACAGGCAGCGCGTCGGCCGCGCGGAGCGGAGCCTGCCGGTCGCGGAACCCTGTGCGGGGCGGAGCCTGCCGGTCGCGGCATCCTGTCGGGTGACGGCGTCCGCTCCGCACCGGGACACAGAGCCTCCGGCATCGGCCCAGCAGCGCATGGCGCGGTGCCATCGCCTGCTTCAGCAGCGCGGCCCCGGGCCGTCGACCAGGGCGGACAGCAGACCGCCGAACACCTCGCGCTGTTCGGCGGTCAAGGGGGCCAGGATGTCCTCCGCGGCCGCGCGGCGCGCGCTGCGCAGCGCTCTGAGCGTGGCGCGGCCGGTGTCGGTGAGCTCGATCCGGGTCACCCTGCGATTGCTCGGATCGGGGACGCGGCGGACGCAGCCGCTCGTCTCCAGGCCGTCGACCAGGCTGGTCACGGCGCGGGGCACCACTTCCAGACGCGCGGCGAGATCGGCCATGCGCGGCGGCTCGTCGTAATGCGCGACGGTGCGCAGCAGCCGGGACTGCGCGGGCGTGATCGCGATGTCGGCCGACTCCAGCTGCCGCTTCTGACTGCGGTGGAGTCGTCGCGTCAGCCGCAGCAGTTGCTCCGCCAGCAGGCCGTCGGCGTCGGATGCCCCGGAAGATGAGTACAGCATGCCGGAACAATATCAGGAGCAGGCTCATTGTGAATATAGGTAACAGTGAGCTAAGCTCTCCAAATCTTTGCTGAACTGCCCCTGTCCCACCCCGCCTCAGCCCCTGTCGAAGGAGCCCATGCACCCCGAACCCGTCACCTGGACACCCCCGCCCACGGACCCGGAGCAGCCGCCCGCCGAGGTGCGGCGCATCCTCCGGCTCTTCCGTCCCTACCGCGGCCGGCTCGCGATCGTCGGGCTGCTCGTCGGCGCGGCGTCGATCGTCTCGGTCGCCTCGCCGTTCCTGCTGCGCGAGATCCTGGACACCGCCATCCCGCAGGGCCGTACCGGGCTGCTCAGTCTGCTCGCTCTCGGCATGATCCTCACCGCGGTGATGAACAGCGTCTTCGGTGTGCTCCAGACGCTGATCTCCACCACTGTCGGCCAGCGCGTCATGCACGACCTGCGCACCGCCGTCTACGCCCAGCTGCAGCGTATGCCGCTCGCCTTCTTCACCAGGACCCGCACCGGAGAGGTCCAGTCGCGCATCGCCAATGACATCGGCGGGATGCAGGCGACGGTGACCTCCACCGCGACCTCCCTGGTCTCCAACCTCACCGCCGTGGTCGCCACCGTCGTCGCGATGCTCGCGCTGGACTGGCGGCTCACCGCCGTCTCGCTGCTCCTGCTGCCGCTGTTCGTCTGGATCAGCCGCCGGGTCGGCCGCGAGCGCAAGAAGATCACCACGCAGCGGCAGAAGCAGATGGCCGCCATGGCCGCCACCGTCACCGAGTCGCTCTCCGTCAGCGGCATCCTCCTCGGCCGCACGATGGGCCGGGCCGACTCGCTCACCACGTCCTTCGCCGAGGAGTCCGAGCGTCTCGTCGACCTCGAAGTGCGCTCCAGCATGGCCGGCCGGTGGCGGATGTCGACCATAGGCATCGTGATGGCCGCCATGCCTGCCCTCATCTACTGGGCCGCGGGCCTGGCGCTCCAGTCCGGCGGGCCCGCGATCTCCATCGGCACGCTCGTCGCCTTCGTCTCGCTCCAGCAGGGCCTGTTCCGGCCCGCCGTGAGCCTGCTCTCCACCGGAGTGCAGATGCAGACCTCGCTCGCTCTCTTCCAGCGGATCTTCGAATATCTGGACCTGCCGGTGGACATCACGGAGCCGGCCGAACCGGTCCGCCTCGAAAAGGTCCGCGGCGAAGTGCGCTTCGAAGACGTCGACTTTGCCTACGAGCCGAAGCAGGCGCGGCCGACCCTCGACGGGATAGACCTCACGGTGCCGGCCGGTGGCAGCCTCGCCGTCGTCGGTCCCACCGGCTCCGGAAAGTCCACGCTCAGCTATCTCGTGCCCCGGTTGTACGACGTCACCGGCGGCCGGGTCACAGTCGACGGCGTCGACGTGCGCGACCTCGACTTCGACAGTCTCGCCCGGGCCGTCGGCGTCGTCTCCCAGGAGACGTACCTCTTCCATGCCTCCGTCGCCGACAATCTGCGCTTCGCCAAACCGGACGCCACCGAGGCGGAGATAGAGGCGGCCGCCCGCGCCGCGCAGATCCACGACCACATCGCGTCCCTGCCCGACGGCTACGACACCCTGGTCGGTGAGCGTGGCTACCGCTTCTCCGGAGGTGAGAAGCAGCGGCTCGCCATTGCCCGCACCATCCTGCGCGATCCGCCCGTCCTCATCCTCGATGAGGCGACCAGCGCCCTCGACACCCGTACGGAGCACGCCGTGCAGCAGGCCATCGACGCGCTCTCCGCAGGCCGTACGACCATCACCATCGCCCACCGGCTCTCCACGGTCCGGGACGCCGACCAGATCGTCGTTCTCGACGCCGGGCGCATAGCCGAGCGCGGCAGCCATGAGGAGCTGCTCGACCGGGACGGCCGCTACGCCGCTCTGGTGCGCAGGGACGCACAGTTGGCCCCCGTCGCACCCTGACACGGGCCGGGCCCCGTGCCCCGTGCCCTACGGCATGATCACCGCCCATGAGAGCTCTTCTTGGGGTGGGACTGCCCGGATACCGGCCCGTTGACAACGACGTATGGGCGAACGACCAGGGCGATGGTGATGGCCCAGGTCGGCACCGACAAGTACTTCGGGCCGCACCCGTACGCGCCGGAGGTCCAGGGCGGTCTGCCCTTCCACGCCGCCGACCGTGCCCAGTGGGACGCGCAGTTCCCCGACCACCCGCTGACCAGGGTCAGGCGCGCCCTCGACACCCTCGCCGAGGCCGTGCAGGTGGTACCGGAGTTCGCGGCACTGCCGCCCTTCGTGCGGTAGACGTGCGCGGGAGGCCTCCCGCCATACGCCGCGCGGTGGGCCTCCTGCCGTACGGTTCCCGGCGCCCCGCTCGCGTCGCCGCGCCGGGTGCCGGGATCGGCACAGGCTCCGGGTTAGCGTGCCTATATGAAGAACGAACCCTCGTCGGCACAGCCCGGGCGCAGGTTCCGCCTGACCCGCCGTGGCCGACTGGTCCTGATCGTGCTGAGCGCGGGTCTCGTCGCGGCCGCCGCGGTGCTGGTGCCGCCGCTGCTGAAGGAGACCACGGAGAAGAAGGAGAAGAAGGAGAAGAAGGTGACACTGGTCGTGCCCGAGGGCTGGCGCGCCTCGCAGGTGTACGCGGCGGTGGACAAGGCCCTCGACGCGGTACCGGGCACCACCCGGAAGGCGGCAGGTGCGGCGAAACTGCAGCTGCCCGCCGACGCCAAGGGCAATCCCGAGGGTTATCTCTTCCCGGCCACCTATCCGGTCGACTCCAAGACCACGCCCACGACCCTGCTCAGCTACATGGTCAACACGGCCAGGGAGCGGTTCGGGGCCAAGCGCATCAGCAACGGCGCCCAGCACGGCGGAGTGACGGACTACCAGACGGTGAACATCGCCAGCATCGTGCAGGCCGAGGCCGATACGCCCCAGGACATGGGGAAGGTGGCGCGGGTCATCTACAACCGGCTCGCCCAGGGGATGCCGCTGCAGATGGACTCGACGCTGAACTACGCGCTGAACCGCAGCACCCTGGACACCACGGCGAGCGACATCAAGATCGACAGTCCGTACAACAGCTATGACCGCCAGGGGCTGCCGCCCACCCCGATCGACAACCCGGGGGAGGAGGCGATGAACGCGGCGGTCAATCCTGCGTCCGGTACATGGCTCTACTTCGTCACCGTGGCGCCGGGGGACACCCGGTTCACCTCCAGCTACGGAGAGCACCAGCGCAACGTCGAGGATTTCAACGCCAAGCGTGCGAGCGCGAGCAGCAGCGGCTGACAACCTTCAGCCAAGAGCCGGTTCGATCTCACGTTCGCCCTCCAGCAACCGCTGGATCTCACGGACCGCCGCCCGGCCCGCCCGGTTGGCGCCGATCGTCGAGGCCGATGGCCCGTATCCGACCAGATGGATGCGGGCGTCCCGGACTGCGCGGGTGCCTGCCAGCTGGATGCCGCCGCCCGGCTCGCGCAGCCGCAGCGGTGCGAGATGGTCGATCGCCGCGCGGAAACCGGTCGCCCAGAGGATCACATCCGCCTCCACCGTCCGCCCGTCGTCCCAGGCGACCCCGGTCGGAGTGATCCGGTCGAACACCGGCAGCCGGTCGAGAACCCCGTTCGCGCGGGCGCGGCGTACGGCGTCGTTGACCGGCAGCCCGGTGACGGAGACCACGCTCATCGGCGGCAGTCCGAGCCGGACCCGCTCCTCCACCATGGCCACCGCCGCCCGGCCGGCGTCCTCGTCGAACGGCCCCTCGCGGAAAACGGGGGGCCGGCGCGTCACCCAGGTCGTGTCCGCGGCCACCTCCGAGATCTCCATAAGATGCTGCGTCCCTGAGGCGCCACCGCCCACCACGATCACCCGCTGCCCGGTGAACTCCTCGGGCCCCGGGTAGTTCACGGTGTGCAACTGCCGCCCCCGGAAGGTCTCCTGGCCGGGGTAGCGCGGCCAGAACGGACGGTCCCAGGTGCCCGTCGCATTGATCAGCGCCCGCGCCGACCACGTCCCCTCCGAGGTCTCGACGAGCAGCCGCCCACCCGCGCCCTCGCGCACCGCCGTGACATCGACGGGCCGGTGGACCTTCAGGCCGAAGCGCTCCTCGTACGCCGTGAAGTACTCGCCGATCACCTCGGAGGAGGGGCGCCCTTCATCGGCTCCGGTCAGCTCCATGCCGGGCAGCGCATGCATGCCGTGGACCTTGCCGTACGTCAGCGAGGGCCAGCGGAGCTGCCAGGCGCCGCCGGCCCGCGGTGCATGGTCGAGCACCACGAAGTCGCGGTCCGGCTCCAGTCCGGCGCGTCGCAGATGGTAGGCGCCGGACAGCCCCGCCTGTCCGGCGCCGATAACGATGACGGCCACGTCGCGCACCCCGAAGTTGTTCACGGTTCTACTAACTGCGTCAGGGGCATGGACCTTCCCGCTCCGCTCCGAGGATTCGGAAGGACCGGATGATTCGGATGGGCCCGAGGGACCGGAGAGTTCGAAGGGTCAGAGGAAGTTGACCCCCTGGGCCAGCGGCAGGCTGTCCGAGTAGTTCACCGTGTTCGTGGCCCGGCGCATATACGCCTTCCAGGCGTCCGACCCCGATTCGCGGCCGCCGCCGGTCTCCTTCTCCCCGCCGAACGCGCCGCCGATCTCGGCGCCCGACGTGCCGATATTGACATTGGCGATACCGCAGTCGGAGCCGTCGGCGGCCAGGAAGCACTCCGCCTCCCGCTGGTCCTGCGTGAAGATGCTGGAGGACAGGCCCTGCGGGACCCCGTTCTGCAGCGCGACGGCCTCCGCCAGGGTCCGATAACTGAGCACGTACAGGATCGGGGCGAAGGTCTCGCGGCGCACGACGGCGGTCTGCGAGGGCATCCGCACGACCGCGGGCCGTACATACGCCGCCTCCGGCGCCTGCTCCTCCAGCTGCCGGTCGCCGCCGGTCAGGACCTTCCCGCCGTCGGCCTCGGCCGCCGCCAGTGCCTCGGTCATGGCCCGGTGCGCCGTGCCGGAGATCAGCGGGCCCACCAGGGTGGTCCCCTGGAACGGGTCGCCGACCGGCAGCTGGCCGTAGGCATGGACGATCTTCTCCACCAGCTGGTCCGCGATGTCCTCGTGGACGATCAGCCGACGCAGGCTGGTACAGCGCTGGCCCGCCGTGCCCGCGGCGGAGAAGACGATCCCGCGCACGGCGAGGTCGAGATCGGCGGACGGAGTGACGATCGCCGCGTTGTTCCCGCCCAGCTCGAGCAGACAGCGGCCGAAGCGGCTGGCCACACGCGGAGCGACCTCGCGTCCCATACGGACCGATCCCGTCGCGCTCACCAGGGCCACGCGCGCGTCGTCGACCAGCCGCTCACCTGCCCCGCGCCCGCCGAGCAGCAGCCGGTGCACGCCCGAGGGCGCACCGGTGTCGGCGGCGGCGCTGGCGAGCAGGGCGTCGCAGGCGAGAGCGGTCAGCGGGGTCAATTCCGAGGGCTTCCAGACGACTGTGTCACCGCAGACCAGTGCGAGCGCGGTGTTCCACGACCAGACGGCGACCGGGAAGTTGAAGGCGGAGATCACACCGACGACACCCAGCGGGTGCCAGTTCTCCGAGAGCCGGTGGCCCGGCCGCTCGGAGGCCATGGTCCGCCCGTACAGCTGACGCGAGAGTCCGACGGCGAACTCACAGATGTCGATCATTTCCTGTACTTCGCCGAGCGCCTCGGAACGGATCTTGCCGGCTTCGATGGTGACGAGGTCGGCCAGGTGCTCCTTGTGCTCGGTCAGCAGCTCGCCGAGCCGCTTGACCAGCGCGCCACGCTGCGGGGCGGGAACGGTACGCCACTGCCTGAACGCCTCCTCGGCAGCGCCGATCGCCGCGTCGGCGTGCTCGGGTGGCGTGGCGGGCAGCGTGAAGAGAGCCTCGCCGGTCAGCGGTGTGCGGGCGATGAGACCGCCACCGTCCGCGGGCAGTTGCGCACCGCAGCGGAGCAGACTCTCTTTCGCCCGGGTGCGCAGGGAGTCGGTGTCGGGGAGCGTGATGGCGTTGGTGGTCAAGGCGTGTCCTTGGAGAGTCCGAGGGCCCGGCGGGCCTGCCGAAGTGAAGTGTCCTGCTGAGCGGCGTAGAGGTCGAAGGGGTCGTGGACGGTGCGCTCCAGCACGCCGGAGAGCCGCTGCTGGTCGTAGTGGGCGCCGGTGACGGTGGTGTCCCGGGTGCCCTCGTCGGTGAGGTTCGACTGGAAGATCCCGGCGGCGGACGCGGGCAGGAAGTCCTCGTAGACGATGGGGTGTGCGCTCACCCAGCCTCCGTCGAGGAGGCCCGCGAGATCCTCCGGCGGGCGCCGGCCGTCGCCGGGTCGGCTCTCTTCCGGCTCGTAGCGGAAGAACGCCTTTTCCTGGACGGCCAGTTGGTGTTCGGTACGCGGGAAACGGCCGGTCCAGACCTCGGCCGGTTCGCCGATCAGCTCGTCGTAGAGGGCGCGGCCCGACCGGGTGAGCGCGATGCCGCGTGCCTCGACCTCGCCGAAACGGACCCGCAGGGAACCGGCCGCGACACTGCCGTCGGGTTCGCGGAACCGGCGGGGCTCGGCCAGCGCCCGGAACGACGTCTGGCGCAGCAGCACATCCGGGCCTTCCCAGCGCGGCGGGCCCTGGATCCGGTCGATCATCGTGATGCCGCGGTCCGCCATCCGCCGGTAGAGCTCGTCGATGTCGAGTACGCGGGGGGTGAGGTGGTTGATGTGGGTGCTGGTGACGCCGCCGACGTCGGCGGCGACGGCGGAGATCCGCTCCAGTTCCGTGTACCAGGAACGGTCCACGGGCTCGGGTGACAGCTCGAAGGCGGCGACCGCCAGAGTCAGGAAGCGCATCGCCGGGGCCTCGTCGAGGCCCTGCTCCCGCTCGGCCCGCGAGGCAAGGTCGAGGAGCTCCGGCGGGAACAGCTCGCGGCGGCCGAGGAAGGACTCCAGCCGGGCCTCGAGCCCGGCGTCGAAAAAACGCCGGTCGGCCGTGGTGAGCATGGAGGTGAAGACCCGGAAGGGGTTGCGCTCCAGCTCCTCGGCCTCGATGGGCCTGAAGGCGGTGGAGACGACCGGGACGGCGCTGGCCGCGGCCTCGCGCAGATCGTAGAAGCCGACGGGCTCCATACCCAGCGCGGCGAAGACCTGGGCGGCCTGGCGCATCTCGTGCTCGGTGCCGACGCGGATGGCACCGTGCCGCTCCGCGGTGACCCTCTCGATGCCGCCCAGCCGTCCCGCGTCGCCGTCCTTGCTGATCACCTCGTCGTTGACCTGCGCCGACACCTCCAGAAGCGTGGTGTACGCGGGAACTTCCACGCCGTACATGTCGGAGAGACGGCGGGCGAACGCGGCGCGCAGCCGCCAGGTGGGAATCATGCGTTCCTCCTTCCCTTCCGGTGTACCGCGGGATCAGATGATGTGGGCCTCGGGGCGGACGGCCGCGGCATGTCCCCCGAAGCGGGCCGCGGAGAGCGGCCCGACATCGATGAAGGGCGTCCTGTCGAGGTAGAGGTCACGCACGATCTCGCCGACCGCGGGCGCCTGCAGAAATCCGTGTCCGGAGAATCCGGTGGCGTACAGAAAGCCGCTCACCTCGCCCGCCCGGCCGATCAGCGCATTGCGGTCCGGAGTCATCTCGTACAGACCCGCCCAGCCGCTCCGGGCCTCAAGACCGGCCAGTGCTGGTGCCCGCCGGGCCGCCGCCTCCCGGAACGGCTCCAGCCACTCCTGGCTGAACTCGCGCCCGAATCCAGGCTCCTGACGTGGGTCGGACAGGCCGAGGACCAGCCCGCCCGCTCCGTCGTTGTGGAAGTAGAGCGTGGAGCCGAAGTCGAGGGTGAAGGGGACCCGGGGCGGCACCGGACTCAGTGGCCCGGTCAGTCCGATCTGCCGGCGCAGCGGGGTGACCGGCAGCTCGACCCCGGCCATCGCGCCGACAGCGGCGGACCAGGGGCCCGCGGCGCAGACCACCGCCGCTGTGCGTACGGTCCCCGACGTCGTACGCACCGCCCGCACCCGCCCGCCGTCGACATCGATGCCGGTGACCGTGCAGTGCGTACGGAGGGTCGCGCCGAGGCGCCGGGCGGCACACAGATAGCCGTGCACGGCCGCCTTCGGCAGCGCATAGCCGTCGTCGGGGGAGTACGCGGCGGCGACGATGGAGCGCGGATCCACGTAGGGGCACAGCTCGTGCGCCTCGCGGGGTGTGATGATCCCGCTGCGGACGCCGAGCTCGTTCTGCACGTCGACGGCCTGCTGGAATGTCTCCACCTCCTCCTCGCTGCCGAGGAGGAAGAGGTAGCCGACGCTCTCGATGCCGATGTCGGCCCCGGGGCGGGTGGTGAACGCCCGCCAGGCCTCCAGACTGCGCTGCCCCAGCCTGATGTTGAGCGGATCCGAGAACTGGGCGCGAATCCCGCCGATCGGCTTGCCCGACGAGCCCGACGCCGGTTCGTCGCGCTCCAGAACCAGGATGTCCCGCACCCCGGCCTCGGCCAGATGGAAGGCGACGCTCGCCCCGACGACGCCACCGCCGACGATGACGACCTCAGCGCTGTGAACCATGAAAGAGCCGTCCCCTCTGCTCGACACATCGCGGTACATCGCGGCATGAGGCGGAACCAGTGCGGTGAATCCATGGTGGACGCCACCGACTCTTCGCGTCCATTGACAGTTTCAGCAGTCGATCTTTTAGATCCTCTCTATGGAACTGGGCGGAGTACATCTGCGCGCACTGGCCGAACTCGCCCGCCACGGCACCATGACGGCGGCTGCCGCGGCGCTCGGCTACACCCCCGGCGCGATCTCCCAGCAGATCGCCCAGCTGGAGCGGACCGCGGGCGCGCAGCTGATACGCAGAGCCGGGCGCCGGGTCGAGCTCACGGACGCCGGGCACACCCTGGTCATCCACGCCGGCCACATCCTGCGGGCCCAGGCCGAGGCGGCGGCCGCCATCGAGCGCACCCGCACGGAGATCTCGGCGCGGCTGCGGCTCGGCGTGTTCGGCACAGCGGCTGCGGCCTTTCTGCCGCCCGCCCTGCGCCGGCTCGCCGAACACCACCCCGGCGTCGAGGTGGTGAGCCAGGAAGTGGACGTCGACCAGGCCCACGCGGAGGTCTCAGCCGGTCGGGTGGACCTGGCGCTCGGACTCGACTATCCGGACGCTCCGCTGGCCCGGGACGAGGTCTCCGAGCTCGTACGACTCCACTCGGAGCGCTTCACTGTGGCTGTGCCGGCCGATCAGGCGCCGCCCGCCGCGACGTCCTGGCGGCTGACCGAGCTGGCCGACCGGGACTGGATCCTGCCCGCGCACCGCACGTACTACGGACGTGCCGTACGTACGGCCTGCCGCCGGGCCGGATTCGAACCGCGCGTCGCGCACGAGGTCACCGACACCGCCACCTCCCTGGCCATGGTCGGGGCGGGGCTCGGCGTGGCGCCGCTGACCGGGCTGATGCTGAGGCTGCGCTCGGAGGGCATCGCCTCGGTGCCGCTGGACGACCTGGTCGAACGCCATGTCGTGGTGGCCGTACGCGCCGCCTCGCGGGGGCGGCCGTCGGTGGAGGTGCTCATCGAGGCACTGCGGCGGGCGGCGAGGGCCGAGCCCTGACGCCATGTGCGGCTACCGGTCACCGCGTCCGGTGGCGGGGTGCCGGACCTCGGTGGCGAACCTGCGTACCGAACCTGCCGACCGAACCTCCGTGCCGAACCCCTTGGCAGTCGCTCAGTCTGCCCTGAGCGGAGGGCCCACGGTTCCAGCCGGACGAACGGAAAAGCGGAGGGTGTGCCTCCGGGTAGTGAAGGAGGGCCTGGACTCCAGTGTCCCCGGCCGGCGAATCATCTTCGCTGTGCTGGTGGAGCGCGCGGGAAGATGCCCAGGACATCGCATGGCACCACGCTTGTCTTGCGAATTGAGGGGGTCAGCCCAGCCAACGAGCCGACCCCTCTTGCGTTCTGCGATGGCCGGCCGAGCCGGCAGTGAAGAACCGGGGTCCCAGGGCACAAGAAGCGCCCTGGGACCCTTCTTCGCTATACGCGTGTGCGGAGAAGAAGGACCATGGGCTCTTTTCCTGCCCCCTGGCCGGAGAGCCCAACTCCTGGCGATGTGAACGTGCCTGACCATGTGTCACCGTCACCAGTCAGTGCATATGAAGGCGGGTCACCGGCTCACGCTCCCGCGTCTGACGTGGAGGTGGCAGCGGCTCGGCCCAGCTCCGCCCCCGCTCCCCGTACTCTCCTTCGGGTGGAGCGGGGTGTTGAGCCCATCACTTGACTTACCGCATGAACAACCACGTACCGAGGGCGGAAGTTGCTGCCCCCGCCATGGCCGTGATGATCCGGACCGGGAGCCGGTCGGCGGTCACGCGAAAGGTGCCCACCACCAGCACAAAGTACGGCGAAGGTGTTTCCGGGTTCACGACATGCCTTTCTTTCGCATCATCGCGGGAACGGTGCGCGCGGTTCAACTTCAGCACGTTTCATGTGCGTTGACTAGCCGCGCTGGTCAGGCGCGTGAACTCGTTCACCTGCTTTTGACTACCCACTGGTTGGGGGGAGTTGGTTGCCCTGGAGCCAGTCAACGGGTGACGGATTCGCAGTACTGAGAATCTGTCACCCGCCGGCGTTGGGGATCTTTCATGTCCGCGACTCCTGGCGCGTGATGGGAGCGGTGTCCTTCAAATCTGCGACCCGCAAGGTGGATCTTTCAAATCTACGACTCCTGATGGGGGATGGACCGGATCGGCTTCCAATTCGGCGGCTGTCGGCGAGCGGCAGAGTGGACCGTCGTTCAGGTTGACGGTTTCCGACGGCTGGTGGAGAGGTCGGCGTGCAAATCGACCACTCCCGGCGGCCTATTTGGCGGTGCGCGTCGTTCATTAGCCGTGTAGCCCGTAACTCGAAAGAGTCGCGGGGCCCGGCCGGGGACAACGGTCCTGGGCAAGAGGTCCGCGAGGGCGGGTGCGGAGGCGGGGGGCAGGCACAGCCAGTCCGCTGTCCCGTCCCGGCAGGCCGGCGCTGAGGTCTGCATGTCTCCGATGAGTGCGTAATCCTCGATGCGCCCCGGCCGCGTGCATCTCATTGACTCATAAGTTCCCCGGGAGATCGAGCAGTTCCTCAGGGAACTCGCAGGTGCGTACGCAACTGCGTACGCACCTGGGCATGCCTGGGGTGGCGAACGGCTTGCGGTAGGTGACTGCAGGCGGGGCCGCGACCTGGGATGGCGGTATTCGCCACCGTTCGCCATGGTGCGGAAGTCCGCGAACGCAGCTCGATGAGAAACCGCGATTCGCATGCTGTGCGGGGTTGAGTCTCAGAACATGTTCCGACCTCGGGGGAGTTGGCAGTGGCGTGGCATGGCAGTGACAGACGCTCCAGGCTCCCCCGTAATTGGCGTGCCCTGAGAGCTCAGGTCCTGAAGCGGGACGCGTTTATGTGGGCCTGTTCCTGAGCGGCAATCGAGTGGGCGTCCGTCTCGTCCTGGATCTCCGAATTGGCCTGGGGTGTAACCCCTTTCGGATCGGCTGGGACATCGAAACGCGGGAGACGACGGGGTCTCCGGCGGTACGGTGGCCCCGCTCCATCGAGACAGGGGGAGAGCGCGATGGCCAAGTCAGCCAAGTATGAAACCGTGGCGGAGGGCATCCGTCAGGAGATCCGGGCGGGGACCTACGCGGGGGGCGTGGGCCTGGACGTGGCGGAGCTCGTGGAGAAGTACGGCACTACCCAGGCCACGGTGTCCCGGGCCCTTGCTCTCCTGGGGGATGACGGCGTGGTGGTGGCCGACGGGGACGTGTGGAACGTGGCGGAGGGCCTGATCCCGGCGGACATGGAGGGTTCAGCCGGCCGTGACGCTGCGGAACTGTCGGCCCCGGTCGTCACGGAATCCGCGGAGAAGCTGGAGGCCCGTACGGCGGCCGAGGCCAGGGAGAAAGCGGCGGCCGTAGTCGTCCACACTCCCCAGGTCCTGGAGGGTACCCGCGTGGTCACGGAGCACGTGGACCCCAATGCGGAGCGGGCGCTGAAGCGGGCGGATGTGGCCCAGGCGTACCAGGAGACCAAGACTCTGGGCCGTCAGTGGCTGGACGCGGAGGGCCGCGCGACGGAGGCCAAGCGGGCCATGTCCGCCAAGCTGATGGAGCTACGCCAGATGTTCACGTACCGGGGAGATCCGGACTACAACGGCCAGTCATCGGAGTACCAGGCCCTGGCGGCCCTCCTGTATCAGGACCTGGGCGCGGACAAGTCGGCCCAGCGGGCCATCCTCCACCACGTCGAGGACCGTAAGCGGGAGATCATCCCTCCGGCCAAGTGGGACAAGTTCGGTGTGGAGCCGCTGACGCGTGGCGAACGCGCGGGCCTGGAGAAGAAAGCGGCCAGGGCCCTGGCGGAGGTCTCCGACACGGCCAAGGCCACCGCCGAGGAGGCCCGCAAGGGAAAAGCGACCGGGGCCCAGCTCGTGACGCTCGCACAGCAGATCGAGCACGGCGTGGCCGTGTTCTCCACGACCTCCCTCCGGGTCATGTCCCCGGCCCAGCGAAGGACTTTCCGGGAGCAGATGCAAGCGACCCGGGACCAGGCGGAGGCGGCTCTCCAGGAGTTGGACTCCCTGGACGACTGACGCCAGGAGACCCGCTCCCACTCCCGGGCCCCGTTCGATCACGGGGCTGGGCCGTTTCGCGTGTCCGGGGGCAAGGAAAGTGCCCTGGGCCCCTTCCTTCCTATTTTGCGGCCTGCTCACGTGTCTCTCCCCCGGGACATGTGGGCGGGTCGCTTCGCGTTGTCTACTCGCCGCAAAGGCGTAAATGAGTTGTTGAAAGTGCAACTTCACTCCGGGCCGCATCGTGAGCACAAAGGTCCGTAACCCTCTCCGTCATGGCGTCCGCCGTGGCCGCCTTTTGGCCTGGGCGTCGTTGTCATGGACGAGGAGAACATCGAGCGGCCGGTCCCGGACACTCAGCCGGACGGAAAGCTGGCTTCCGGTTCTTGCCTGAACCACGCCACCCGCACCACCCGGCGGAGCCGTGGAACCCGCCGCCCACCGCGCGTCAGCCGGCTCCCCAACCTGCCCACACTCAGCCTGAACAGCCGAAACGGCCCGCCGAACACCCGACGGACCGTCATGAAACACCGAGGTTAACGCGCGCTTACGTAGTCGAACTAAGTGGTTTCACCGATGCGCTCGGCCGTTACTCTGCGAGAGGGTGAGGGCGTTCTGGGAGGCGGGATAATTCCGACGCGCTCGTCGTGTGACGGCGGAGCCGGAGGCTTCGCGTTTCCCACGGAAGTCAACCTTGCAAGGTGAGTCTTCCTCAACTAGCTTCGTGGAGACGGATCATGCGCTTACCTGCCCTGTCTGTCACCGTCGCGGTCCTGGCCGCGACGGTAGCGGGAGGAGCGGCTCCAGCCGCTGCCGACACCGCGGCCAGCACGGTCAACCTGGAGGCCGGTGCCGGCCTTCACCACAATTCCGCGACTGTGACCTATGAGCGTGTCGACGGCGCGGTGAACTCGGTCAAGATCATCTCGCTGCAGGCCTTCTCCGGCGAGCCCGACTGCGTCTGGGTGGAGTGGAACGACCCGAAGGACGTGGGGGACGGCTGGGCCGCCCTCAACTCCGAGCCTCCGTGTTACGGCGGCAGCATGGGGGAGACGCTCAACCGGATCATCAAGGCACCCAAGGGCCATCAGCTCAAGGTGCGCCTAGCCGCTTACCACGACGGCGGGATGGAAGTGATCCACAAGGACATCGCAAAGCTCTAGGTGTATTGACCTGAAGCGTTGTTTGCACGGCTGATCGGTGGTTGGCCGGGCTCCCCTCCGGACGTGGGCCGGGAGTGACCGGCCGGACATGAGACGTGTCCGCCTGGGGGGATGCCTGGCCCCGGACGGACACCTGGGCCCCACCTGGAGATCGGGGCCCTTCGTCGTGTCCGGCGGAGGGCGGTCACCCCAGGAAGGAGAGCCGGACCTGACGTTGGGTGTTGTCCCTGTTCGTGTCCACCAGGACCACGGATTGCCAGGTCCCCAGCTGCAGCGCTCCACCGATGACAGGGAGTGTCGCGTGGGGCGGGACGATGGCGGGGAGGACATGGTCCCGGCCGTGTCCCGGTGAACCGTGCCGATGCTGCCAACGGTTGTCCGCCGGGAGTAGCTGGTGGAGGGCCGCCAGGAGGTCCGCGTCACTCCCCGCCCCTGTCTCGATAAGGGCCAGCCCGGCAGTTGCGTGGGGTGTGAAGACGTTGAGCAGTCCGTCCCGAGCCTGGGCCACTTCACGGAGGAACGACGTACATGCGTCGGTCAAGTCGTGCACGGTTTCACTGGAGCCGGTCGTCACGTCGATGGTTCGCGTACTGAAGGTGTCAGTCATACGTCCATCCTCACGCCACTTCCCCCGGTGAGCCTGGAGGGCCCGTGTTGTGTCCGGGATCAGGCGGCCAGGTCCCGGCGGGCCGTCCGGGCGGACACGCCCACCGGCTCCGCGTACGTCGTGCCGTTGACGTCCTGGCCGTCCGCCTGCAGGGAGCCACGGCCGCCCGAATGTCCTCCAGCGAACGGCCGGGCTTGGCCGGGGCCTTGACCTTGGCCACCGGCTCCAGGCCCGGGAGAGTGTCCGGCCGGGGCCACGTCCTCGACTCCGGACGGCTTGGCCGATGGGAGCGCTCTGTTGTCGGCCGGGGAGGAATCAGGTCGTAGATCATCCTCCTCGGCGGGTACCGCCAGGGAGGATGGACGGCGCTCAGCGGTTCGGCCGGGACCGTGGACTTCGGATCGGCGCATCCGCGGCCGTCCTGGACGGTGATCGCCTCGACGTTGTGGAGCCGGGCGCCCGTCCTGAGCTTGTACGCGTAGTACACGAAGACGAGTTCGTCGTCGGCCGGAACGACGGGCAGCAGCCGCTGCTCCGTCATCCGGGGGTGCGGTGTGGTTCGGGGTCGGCCGGAGCGGTCCAGGCCCTCCATCTCCCTCGGCTCGCCGGCGGCGGGTCCATTTGTGGGCCGTGGCGCGGGAGATGCCCATCTCGGCTGCGACATGTGCGATGGGGCGGCCGGCACAGACACGTCCGACCAGCAGCCGCCTGCCGCGAACCGTCAGCCGGGCATTACGGTGGGACACGGAGGCCAGACCGGAATCAACCTGGTCGAATGACGCCCCGAGGGACTGTGCAGTCGGCTCTCTACGGGGATGATGACGTTTCTATGAAGGTATCGGCTGGTTGTGCAGTCAGGGTTGCGGAGGAGCGACCACTCGGGAATGAACACGCGGATGTGGTGGGGGAATGGAGACGCGGTGGAACCGGCGTGGGACCAGACGGCCACGATGCTGGTCGGCAGAGCTGACGAACTGAAGCGGCTCATCTCGGTGATCGGCAGTCTGGGGCAGGACGGCGTTCCCGCTGTCGTAGACATCGCCGGAGAAGCCGGCATGGGGAAGAGCCGGCTGCTGAGCGAGCTCTGTGCGCGGGCGCGGCAGGATGGGCTGACCGTGCTGCGCGGCAGGGCCACGGAGTACGAGCAGCACACTCCGTTCCAGACGTTCACGGATGCGTTCGCCGACGTCGATCGTGCCTTTCTCGACTCGGATGCCGTGCCCGAGGTGGCGGCAACGGTGCTGCGCGGAGCCGACGGTGTGCAGGGCTCGGATTCGGGTTCGGGCAACCGTGACCGTTTCGGCCTCTATCGCGCCGTCGCGGAAGTGCTGACCAGGCTCGGGGAGCGCAGCGGGTTGGTGATGGCCCTGGACGACCTGCACTGGGCGGATCCCGCGTCTTTGGAGTTGTTGGACCATGTGATCCGGCACCCGGTGGGCGGCCGGGTGCTTCTGGTCGTGGCCCGACGGGAACGGCAGACGCCGCATTCCCTTGCCGCTGCTCTGACACGCGGCGTCGACAGTGGGGCCGTACTGCGCATGGCGCTGCGACCGCTGCCCGAGCAGGCGTCGATCGAGGCGCTCGCCTCCGACCTGCCACCGGGCGACGCGAAGCAGATCTATGAATCCAGCGAGGGCAACCCGCTGTACCTCCACTGCCTTCTGCACGCCTACCGGCATGGCGCGTCGTCGCGTGGCACGACCGTCCGGGCCCACGACGACATCGCGTCCGCAGTGCCGAGCGGACTGGGATCCCTGCTTCTGGCCGAACTGACTGCGCTGACCGCGACGCAGCGCCGTACCGCCGAAGCCGTGGCGGTCCTCGGCGACCATGCCACGCCCACAATGCTGAGCCTGACGACCGGACACACCACGCCGGAGGAACTCGACGACTGCATCGGTGCACTGACGCGGCGCGATCTGCTGCGCATGGGGTCCGACGGCCGCTGGACACTGCGCCACCCGCTGCTGCGGGCACTGGTCTACGAGAACACCGCCGCACCACGCCGTGCCGAGATCCACCGTGGCGCGGCGGACGAACTGGCCCGGGCAGGTGCCTCCGCCGCCGAGCGTGCTCATCACGTCGAGCGGTCGCTGGTCGGCTGGGATCCCGTGTCGGCGGCCGTGTTGAGTGAGGCGGCCGCCCAGTGCGCCCACACGGCGCCCGCGACGGCCGCTCATCTGCTGGACGTCGTCCTCCGGCTCATGCCGGACACGCCCGCCTGCGCACAGCAGCGTGGAGAGTTGACGCTGTCGCGCGCCAGAGCACTCGCTGTGGGCGGCAGCCTGCGGGAAAGCCGTGACCTGCTCCACACGCTGATCAGTAGGTCCGGGCAGGACGACGCGTCGCTGCGCAGGGATGCGATAGCACTGTGCGCCATGATGGAACGGCATCTCGGACACTCCCCGGAAGCGACAGCCCTGCTGCAGCGGGAACTGGCCCGCAGTCCCGGCCCCGAGCCCCGCCAGGCGGTCTCCATGGGACTCGCGCTGGGCATGGCCGCCCTGAACACCGTTTCCTACCCCGACGTACGTGACGAGATCGAGCGGACGCTCGCGGTGGCCCGCTCCCACGGCGACCTCATGGGAGAGCTGGGGGCCTTGGCGCTGGGGGCGTTGGGAGAGGCATACGAAGGGGAGACGGCGGCTGCCCGCCGGTTCGCCGATGTCGCCGCCGGGCTCGCAGACGGTCTCACCGACCCCAACCTCACGGAACTGTGCGAGTCGCTGGTGTGGCTGGCCTGGGCGGAAGCCCTGCTCGAGCGCTACGCCGACGCGGAACGCCACGCCGACCGGGGTCTGGACATCGCCCGCCGCAGCGGTCAGGTCCACGTCCTGCCACACCTGCTGAGCAGCAAGGCCTTCGTGCACCTCAACACCTGTCGGCTGCCGTCCGCCCTGGAGTCGGCCGAGGAGGCGGAAGCCGTCGCACGAGCCATCGGCAGCAGCGACCTCCTGGCCTTCACTCTGTGCTTCAAGGCGCTGATCCTCCTCGTGCGGAGCCCCCTGGGTGACACCAGGGCCTTGACGACCGCCGAGGAGGCCGTGGCCGCGGCCGGTGGAAGCAGACACTGGTGGGCGTCGTTGGCCAGGTGCATGCTCGGTCACACGGCGCTCGTGAGCGGCGACCCGCACCGTGCGCAGGACGCCATCCTGAACGCCGGCGGTCCCGAACTGCTGGGGCTGCAGCCCTCCATACGCCCCGGCCAGCTGGACACCCTCGTCAGCACCGCCATCGCCATCGGCGACGCCGAGCAGGCCGCGCGCTGGGCCGCACAAGCCGTCGAGGAAGCCGACCGGATGGGTCTTCACGGTCAGCGCGGGGCGGCACTGCGCGCCGAGGCGGCGCTCGCCCAGCACCACGGTGACAGCCGCGCCGCAGCACACCTCTTCGAGCGCGCCGCGCAGGCGTACGCGCCGTCCGGTGCGACGCTCTGGGAGGCGTACTCCCTGCTGCTGGCGACCGCCCAGGCGCAGGCCGCCGGCGACGGTTCGCGCGCCGTCGCCATGTGGGAGCGGGCCCGCCGTCTCGCCGACGACGGCGGCGCGCGCCTGCTGTCCGACCTGGCCTCGATGGTGCGCCCCCAGGCCGAGGAATCCGTGCGCGCACCCACGGAGCTCGACCAACTGACCGCACGTGAACGGGAGATCGCCGAACTCGTTGCCGAAGGTCTGAGCAACCAAGCCATCGCGACGAAGCTGTACCTCAGCCGCCGCACGGTCGAAACCCACCTGTCGGCCATCTACCGGAAGACCACCGTGCCGTCCCGCTCGGCACTGGCAGGCCTCATGACGCGTGCGGCCCTGGACCGTCGCGCGTGAACAACGCACCACAGTTGAGGAACGACGCATGGCTCAGGCCGTGGCGTCCCGGTAGTCGCCGAGGCAGCGGAAGGCGCCCCCGGACACCCGGAACAGGTACATCGCGTCCGTGTAGCGGTAGGTGGACGAGTCGTAGCGCAGCCGTTTGGTGTTCCCCCGGTAGTCGGTCTCGCGCAACCGGCCCACGATCGCGCCCCGCTCCGCGCGCGCCGCGCCCAGCGCCGTCATGGCGCGGGCCACGAAGTGCGTCGCGTCGTAGGCCTCGGCGGAGTACCAGGGCGGGGCGGTGCCGAAGCGTGCGCGGTAGGCGGTGACGAACGACTTCGCGGCAGTCACCGTGGTCGGATCGAGGAAGGCGGTGGCGAACACCCAGCCCTCGGCGGCATCGCCCGCCGAGGCGAGGAAGCGGGAGTCGAGGGCGCGCTGGGTGGCCAGCCGCGCACCGGAGTAGCCGGCGGAGCGCAGCGCGCGGGCCAGCCGCGCGGCCCGCGCGTACCCGCCGGCGAACACCACCGCGTCCGCTCCGGCATCCGTCACCGACTCCGCGAGGATACGGAAGCCGTCGGCCGAGTCGTCCTCGGTGGCGAGGGTGCGCCGAACCGTGGTGCGCTGCCCGGATCGCACGGCCTCGTCGACGCCCGCGCACAGACGCCAGCTGAAGTCGCCCTCAGCGGCGTCGTCGATCAGCACCGTGTTGTGGGTCCCGGCGGTGCGGACGAGGTACGCGACGACCGGCGCCGCCAGGGTCGTGTCGTTGGGGCGGGTGGCCGTGTACACCCGGTAGGTGGTGGGGGAGACATCGTCGAGTCCGACCGACACGGAGACCATCGGGAGCAGTGCCTGCTGGTAGAGGCCGAGGGTGGCCTTCGCACAGGCATCGGTGGTCGGCCCGAGCACCGCGCGGACACGCTCGTCGGCCGCCAGTCGCCGGGCGACCTGGCGTGCCAGGGTCGCGCTGCCTTCGTCGTCGTGCACCTGGAGTGTCAGGTCGAAGCCGCGGCCGGCGCGGGAGTTGAGGTGGTCGACGGCGAGCCGTACGCCGTTCTCGTGGGCGCGGCCCGTCGTACGGCCGCTGCCGCTCAGGTCGGCGTGCAGGGCGACCACCAGCCGCGGCAGCCGCGCCTCGGCGCCCGCCG
>NZ_JBSFUK010000031.1:0-56972 GCF_053591755.1 Streptomyces sp. NPDC002926 | reverse complement strand
GCCGCCGCAGCGTGCAGAGCGGGATGCCGACGGCTGCCGCGGCCTGCGCGGCGTTGGCGCTGATGACCGCGGCGAACGGGTGCGTGGCGTCGACAACGGCATGGACGCGGTGCTCGCGCAGCCAGTCGGCGAGACCCTCCGGCCCGCCGAAACCGCCGATGCGTACCTCTCCGGCGGGCATCCGGGGCCGCGCCACCCGACCGGCGAGCGAGGTGGTGACACGGAGGCCGCCGCGCCCGGTCAGCTCGGCGGCGAGCTGCCGGGCTTCGGCCGTGCCGCCGAGGATCAGGATGTGCGTGCCGGGCATGGCATCGAGGCTACTTCGCCCACAGATCGCGTACGTGCGCGAGGTGACGGGTCACGACCGCGCGTACGTGCGCGAGGTGACGGGTCACGACCGCGCGTACGTGCGCGAGGTGACGGGTCACGACCGTGTGCACGTGCGCGAGGTAAGGGGTCACGACCGTGTGCACCGCCCCTTCGTCGCGGGCCAGGAGCGCTTTCAGCAGCTCGTGACGCTCCTGGGCGGAGTCCTGCGGGACCTCCGGCCGCCGCCGTCGGTACGTACAGCGGTGCCGCCGGGCAGCGGCCGGTGGGATCAGGGGCGCGCGCAGGGTGCCGGCAGACGTGCGGCCGACGCGCACCGTCCGGGACGGATCGGTTCACCAGGTCAGATGGAGTGCTTCGGGCGAGCGATGGATCAGGGTGGGCCGCATCGCGACCGGCAGCCGGTCCTCCTCCACCCGCAGGCCGGGCAGCCTGCGGGCGAACAGCCCGATGGTCAGCCGGAGCTGCTCACGGGCGAGCTGGGAGCCGGGGCAGCCGTGGGTCCCGTGGCCGAAGGCGACATGCTGCCGGGAAAGGGGCCGGGTGATGTCGAAGACCTCGGGCCGCTCGTAACGTTCCTCGTCGCGGTTGGCCGAGCCGTACGCCACGAACACCGTTTCCCCGGCGGGGAGTTCGGTGCCGGCGATCGTCACAGCCCGGGTGGTGGTCCGCCTGAAGCCCTGGACCGCGCTGTCGAACCGCGCGGCCTCCTCCACGGCTGCCGGTATCCGCTCCGGGTCGGCGCAGACCAGTTCCCACTGCCGTCGGTCGCTCAGCAGATGGAGCAGCGTCGTACCGATGAGCGCGGTGGTCGTGAGATGTCCGGCGATCAGGAAGTTCTGGAGGTTCGACACCAGCTCATGGCGTTGGTCGAGGGTGAGATCGCCGCTTCCGGGCGCGAGCGCGGCGACCATCACCGAGCAGAGGTCGTCGCGCGGGCTCTCCCGCCGGTCCCGTACATAGGTGTCGAGGAGCTTCTGCAGCGCGACGACATCCTCGGCGGCTCGGACCTGCTCGTCCGGGTCCAGCGGCCGGAACAGCAGATCTTCGGCGCGGTAGCCGCCGTGCACCGCGGCCGGCACGTCCGCCGGGTCGAGCCCGATGAGCCGCCCGATCACCTGGCCGGGCAGCTGTCGGGCGTACGCCTCCATCAGTTCGACTCCGCCGTCCTGCGCGAAGCCGTCGACCAGTGCCTCGGCGCGCTCGGCGGCGTACGGCACCAGCGCGGCGATCCGGACGGCGGACAGGCCGCTGTTGAGCGGAGCCCGGTGGCGCTGATGGGCGGGGCCGTCGGTGGAGACGACGGTGGGGCGCTTCCCGTAGCCCTTGGCCAGCACCTCCAGCGCAGCGGGCGAGGGCATGACATCGGGGAGCAGCGCGCGCACCGATGAGAACTCCTCGGGCCGGCGCAGCACTTCCCGTACGTCCGCGTCCCGCGCGACGAGCCAGGCATCCAGCTCGGGAACGAAGGTCAGGCCCTCGGCCCGGCGCGCCCGCGCGTAGAGCGGATAGGGATCGCGTTGCAGCTCGTCGAGCCTGGCGTGATCTTTGCTCGCCACGCGGCGCCTCCGGGTCGGAAGGAAGGTTCCTGCACTGTGGGCGCACCGGTCGTCCGGATGTCCGGCCAGGGCACGTCCGGCCATGGTGCCGGAGCCCCGCCACATCGGGAAGGGGCACTGCCGGTCTGTGGCCATCGGTCCGCGGCGCGCATGAACTGACAAAGCAGGCAGGGTAGTTGGCCCCCGAGCCGGCCGGGCGACGGGGTCGTCCGTGATCGGCCGCCGCATCGACTACTCCGAGAACTTGCGACTGACCGACCGGCTCGGCGAACTCCACGGCCCCTTCTGCCCCTGCGACCGAGGGGCTACCGCGCTGGAGCCCGCCCCCATCTGTCGCACGAGCTCCTCGGCGCGCCGGGCTAGGGGGGCGGCGGGACCGGGCGGCTGGACCACATGCGGGCCAGCAGCAGGAGAGCGGAGAGGCCGAACAGTACGGCGGTGATCAGTAGCCAGCGGCCGAGGAACACATCATCGGGGAGACCGGTGTCAGCGGTGAAGTTGTCCACCCGTCCCAGGATCAGGGGAAAGTAGGTCAGCAGCAGGATGCCGGAGAGGAAGACCGGCACCCGGACGTAGTTGATCCGTCCCCGCATCGGCGGGTTGCTCTCGACCGACTGTTCCCGACGGCGGCCCAGTACGGCCTGGGCGGCGCGGTCGGTGACCGTGTAGAGGGGCAGCAGGACCAGATCGTGCAGGAGAGCCGCTCCGACGAACCACACCACGACCATCCAGGGTTGGCCTCCGGCCAGCAGCCGGATTCCCGCGTAGGCGGTCAGAGCGAAGGAGCAGAGCACCAGCAGCAGGTGCAGGGGGGAGGCTCCGTAGCGCGCCCGGAAACCGCTCATGCGCTCTCCCCGAAGGTCAGCCGGGTGACCCATTTGGTGTTGTGGACACCCGGGTTGGCCGGGACGATGACGCGCGCCGGATATCCGTGATCCGGCGACAGGTCGGCTCCATTGACCCGCAGGGCCAGCAGCGAGCGCACATCGCGGACCTGGTTGTCGCGCAGCATGGCCGAGCGGAAGGCCCCGCCGCGCTGGGCGGATTCGACGAACACACCCGGCACTCGGTCCGCGAGGCCGACAAGTGCGGCCAGGTCGGCCAGCCGCACCCCGCTCCACGCCTGGTCATCGGTGGACCACCCTTCCACGCAGGCGATGGGCAGCGCCGCGCCGTGTTGCGGCAATGCCAGCACCTCTTCGCGGGTGAAAATCCTTTCGCGGCCCCCGCCCCGTACGACCAGGCGCCACCCGGGGCCGATGTCGCGGGCACGAATGCCCACGCCTGCGGCGGTCTTGTTGATCTGGAAGCCGTTCGGACCGGGCCCGGGCTCCTGGCCGTGCGGGGCAAGCAGGGCGGTGGATCTGAGGGAACCGCCGATGCTCTGCCCGGCCGTCACTGCGAGCAGTACCAGGGAGCCCGCACCCACCATGCCCAGAGCACCCCGCCGCGAGATCGTCGGCGGGGCCTGGTTCGGGCTCACGAGGCCGGTTTCGTCCCCTGGTGCTGCGTTCGTGCGGCCGGCCATGCGCGGCTCATTGCGGAGGCCGCCGCTGCGCAGTGTCCGGATCACCAGGGGCGTGCGGAAGGCGATATGCACGACGAAGGCGCCGACGAACACCCAGGCCCCGTAGAAGTGCAGAACGTAGAAGGAGCCGGGGAAGATGTAGTCCAGCTGGATATTGAGCACACCCGTGGCGAACTCGAACAACACCCCGCCCACGAGCAGCAGCAGCGACAGCCGTTCGAGCGCCTGGCTTACCGAGCTCACAGGAGGCCAGGCGAACAGACGGGGGATCACCGACCACAGCTTCGCCAGGAGCACTGGGATCAGGACGATGCCGAGCGTGACATGGACGCCCTGGTTGAGGCGGTAGAGCCAGTAGGGATCGGTCGGCCAGGCGAACAGATAGAAGCCCAGCCACCCCTTGTCGGGGGTCTGGTCATTGCCCGCGAGGTCCGGGTTGTAGGCGGCGTAGGAGAGCAGCCCGGTCACGAACAACACCGGGATACCGACGAGCAGAACCGCGCCGAAAACAGACGTCAGCCACGGCCCCCGCAGAGGACTGCGCCAAAAGCCCGGCCGTGACGGACCGGAGGGCGGGCCTTCCCGCAGCATGTCCGCAAGGCGCGCCCTCGACACCGTCGGGCGCGAACCGGCCGCCGGAGTCGCCGGAGAGCGGGCACCCCTTTCGGGCCCGTCGGGCCGCTCCCCCGCGGCGGGACCGTGACCCCGGCCGCCGGATCCCTCGTGTCCCGCAGACGACGCGGCGCCGCTCACCCCGCCCGGGTGCACGTTCGTCGCCTCCCCTCGCCGCGTCGACCTCTCGTCCGCGCCGCGCACTCCCGACTCGCCCGTGCTCGCGGCCGGCTCATCCTTCGGGGAAGGCTCGTCCTTGCCGTACGTGTCGCCCATGGGATCCCTCGTGCGGTTCACGGAACGGCAGGCCGCCGCCCAATGCCGAACACTAGGCCCAAATATCACGTATTGACGGCATTTGCCCGGGTGGAGCGCCTGGGACTCAGGTGCCGACCGACAGGCCGCGAGCAGACCGCCCGGACACAGCCACCCAGCGCCGACAGGTCGCGCGCGATGGCCACGGCCAAGACCGCACAGCCCGCCGACCGGTCCACCTCCTACGGGGAGGAGTGGCTCACCCGGGGGCGACCGCGGCGTCGGTACCGCCGACTTCCTCGACGAGTCCACGCACGACGCTCGCTCCAGGGCTCGGAGCCGGAGCGGACCACTTCGGCGCCCATGACTCACCAACTGGAGGGCCAAGGGACGTACGACCGCTTTGAGTTGGCGGAAGATTGGCCAATTCACAGGGGAGCGGTGACGCACGGAGACCCTAGGGTCTGCCGCATGCCCCCACAGCCCCCGCAGACCCCGGCGCTCCCGGTACTCCCCTACCGCAAACCCACACCCGGCCGGGACTATTGGGTGCTGAACGATGTGCTGCCCGACGTGGATGCCGTCCGGGCCCGCTGTCTCGCCAAGGAGGACTGGGTCGAGGGCCACCCGCACAAGCCCGAGAGCTGGCCCGGCCTGCGCACGATGCCGGGGCTCGAACCGGAGGAACTCTCCCAGGTCGAAAAACTGGCGAAGAAGGCCATCGGCGTGCGCCGGATATGGCAGCAGACGAACCCTGGTGGCGGCACGCTCAACCACAACTGCATCCAGATCGTCGGCAAGGACGAATGCGAGCCGCGCCCGCACACCGATTCACGCGCGCTGTGCCGTTACGCCGCGGTGCTCTATCTCAATCCGAACGTGCCCAAGGACTGCGGAACCAGCTTCTACCGGCAGAGTCTGCCTGGCGGACGACTCGGCGGAAACCTGGTGACGGCGCCACACAACAACCTTGTCGACGCCCTGGGCACACGCTTCGTCCCGCCCGACTCTTTCACCGAGGATGTGCGCGTGCCGCACCGGTACAACCGTCTGCTCCTCTACACCGCCAACATGATGCACAGCGCCACCGGTTACTGGGGCAGCACCTTGGAAGACAAGCGCATGACAGCGGTCTTCTTCTGGATGGCCTGACACGTCGGTGCCGGACCGGCGGGAGGCGCCCGCGGCAGCCACGGCACTGCCCGACCCGGTACGCCCACCCGCCCTCGCCCCGCCACCGCCGGAGGGACCCTGTGGGGAGAGCCTGTCCGACTCGCTGTCGGTGGTGTGTCCGGGCTGGACATGAGCGACATACCCGACCCCGGCATCCGGGGCAGGGCACGAAAAGAGGGCCTCCACAGGCTCTGACCTGTGAAGACCCTCAGCACCGTCGGGACGACAGGATTTGAACCTGCGACCCCTTGACCCCCAGTCAAGTGCGCTACCAAGCTGCGCCACGTCCCGGTGCCCGTCTGACCTGGGGTTTCCCCCGGCCGAACACGCATGAGAACAATACCGCACTTCGGCGGGTGGTCACGAACCCCATTCCGGCGGCCGGACCGGATGATCACAGTCGGCAAGCAGCCGGCGGGTCGGCGCGGGCTGCCACCGCCCTTACCTGAGGCAATCGAACACGCACGGAGGGTGGTCGGCGGACCGGTGAGCCCCGGGGCATCACAGCCCGTACGGACCTGACGCGGTCAACCCGCCGAAGGCCGTCCGAGCTCGGGGTGTGCGTCGACCAGTCTGCGGGGTGCGGCCTGGCGCCAGGAGTCGAGCAGGATCGCGTACAGCTCCTCGTCGTCCTCCACGGCGGCCAGCCGCACCCGCAGCCAGGCGTAGTTGTCGTCATGCCCGGCGCGCATGAAGAACTTCTCGGGCTCGGAGGCGATCAGCTCCTCCCGGTCTTCCTGGGGGCACTTCACACCCATCGCCCTGTCGTCGTCATCGAGCGAGGCGAAGATCTTGCCGCCGCCCTCCAGGCGGAACGTGGGCCTGCCCCAGGCGAGCTTCTCCATCGCGCCGGGGAGGCCGAGCGCGAGTCTGCGCACATCGTCAGCAGTGGCCATGCGAAGACGGTACGACGCGACACTGACACTCGCCTCATTGCCACACAGGACCCTTCCGACCCATGACCCCCTGTAAAGCCGGAACCCACGCTGCGAAACGTATGCAGATAGCGCTTTCTACGCCACGGTCCGGGCTACCGGACGGCAATTCGGTGACATCCGTCGACTCGACGGAGGCGAACCCGACCCATGTCATGTTCAGCTTCGGCGACACGATCCCCTTCACCGTTTCCTCGTCTGGAGCACCAGGCGTGACAGCGCCCGCCTGTTGTACGCGCCGGGGCGCGCGCCTCTGCCACCTTCTTGTGCTCCGAGCGCCGGACGGGCGCGTATGAGCGCCGGGGCCCAGCCGGCCCGCCGGGCCGGAGTGCGCTCTTTTCGGTCCAGGTCTGAGCCGTATCGGTTCTGCTGGTGTTCGCGGATGTCACCGCTGCGCAGGTCCGAAGTGCCTTCTTGTCCCTCAGTGCCATATACCCACGAAACCTTTGCCGTTGGCATGTGGCAGTAAGACACAGAAGGGGAATGCCGTACGGCAGGACCGGACGGGCCCGTACCACACGGAAAGCAGCCTCAATCAAACGTCAACGGTCCGCAATTTGGCCAGAGTTGGCGTCGATCTTGTGCCACCCTGAAACGATCAACACCATGATGTGGTCGGCCTGTTCGGGACGGGACCACTGCCGATGCACCACCTGCTCGAACAACCGCCCGAGCAGGCGTTTCGCAGAGGAGGGCTCGCGATGGACGGTTACTTCGCCAGTCGACTACATCAGCAACTACGTGATCATGTGCGTGACTTCGCAGAGAAGGAGATACGTCCGCGGATCCCCGCGATGGAGGCAGCCCGTGCCGTCCACCACGAACTGTCCCGGCTCATCGCCCGGCAGGGCTGGCTCGGTGCCACGATCGGCAAGGAGCACGGCGGGATGGGGATGGGACACCTCGCCAAGACCATCATCATCGAGGAGCTGTCCCGGGTCAGCGGCGCGATGGGCGCGATGGTGCAGGCCTCCCAGCTGGGCGTTGCCAAGATTGTCCACTTCGGCAACGACGAGCAGAAGAAGACCTGGCTCCCCTCCATCGCCGCCGGCGACTGCCTCCCGACGATCGCGGTCACCGAACCCGAGTCGGGCGGCCATGTGCTGGGCATGAGCGCCACCGCCGTACGGGACGGCGACGACTACGTCCTCAATGGCCGAAAGGTGTTCGTCGGCAACAGCCATATCGGCGACCTGCACGGCGTGGTGGTCAGGACCGGACCCGGATCCAGAGGGTTGACGGCCTTCCTGGTCGAGTCGGACCGGCCGGGCTTCGGGATCGGCGAGCAGCGGCCGACCATGGGTCTGCACGGCTTCAGCTTCGGCGAGTTGCACTTCGACAACTGCCGTGTCCCCGCGCCGAACCGCCTCGGCGAGGAGGGCGACGGGCTGGCCGTGGCGTACTCCTCCAGCGTGCTCTACGGACGCGCCAATCTCACCGCCGTATCGCTCGGCATCCACCAGGCGATCCTGGAGGAGACCACGAGGTTCTGCTCCGATCGGCGGCGTTATGGCAAGCCGCTCCATGAACTGCCGTCCGTCAAGCTGAAGTTGGGGTCGTTACAGTCCCGGTTGATGACCTCCAGGCTCGCCGCGTACCACGCCGTGCATCTGCTCGACGAGGGGCTGCCGTGCGACGCGGAGCTGATGAACGCAAAGCTGGTCAATGTCGAGTCGGCGATCGACTCAGCGCGTAACGCCATGGAGATCCATGCCGCGGCAGGGCTTTTCACCGACCGCCCCATCGAGCGGTATCTGCGGGACGCGCTCCATATGTTCGCCCCGGCCGGCACGTCCGACGTACAGCTGCTGCGCCTGGCGGAGGTGGCGCTGGGCACGGCGAAGGGCCAGTGGTCGCAGCAGCTGTCCGACGTGGTCCGGCTGGACGCCGCCGTCTGACCGACCCGCAGCGGGTGACGTCCCCGGGAGCGCGTCGGGCAGCCCGGGGACGTCACTTCACCAGAATCGTTGGGACTTCAGATACTGCCGTCCTCACGCCGGTGGATCTGGTCGATCAGTTCCGCGGCGAGCGACTTGATGGTCTCGAGCCCCGCCCGGCCCCAGGGCCGCGGCTCGGTGTCGACCACGCAGATCGTGCCCAGCGCGATCCCCGTACGGTCGATCAACGGCGCACCGAGATAGGAACGGATGCCGATCTCGTCCACGACCGGGTTTCCCGCGAACCGCGGATAGTCGCAGACGTCCTCCAGGACCAGCGCCTTGCGCCGTACGACCACGTGCGGGCAGTAGCCGTGGTCCCGCGCCATGAACCGGCTGACACCACCGCCGCCCGTCGCGGCCGTCGCACCCAGGTCGGTGCCGGAGTGCGCACCGGACGGGGTGTGCAGACCGGCGAAGAACTGCTGGTTCTCGTCAATGAAGTTGACCATGGAGTACGGCGCGCCGGTCACCTCGGCGAGCTTGTGCGCGAATTCGTCGAAGGCCGGGTCCGGCCGGTCCCCGAAACCCAGCTGACGCAGCCGCCTTACGCGGACGGGCGCTTCGCGGTCTACGGGAGTGAGCAGCAGATGGCCGGTCGGGTCGTACGTCATGTTGGTGCTCCGTAGCTCGGTGCCATGGCCGGCACCGCGGTGGTGGTGAGCAGATGCTGGACGAGGGTGACCAGGGTCCCTATCCCCGAGCTGGCGATCCGCGCGTCGCACAGCACGACCGGCACCTCCGGTTTGAGATCGAGCGCGGCCCGTACCTCTTCCGGTTCATAGCGGTAGGCGCCGTCGAACTCGTTGACGGCGACGACGAATCCGATGCCGCGCCGCTCGAAGAAGTCCACTGCGGCGAAGGAGTTCTCGAGGCGGCGCGTGTCGGCGAGAATGACCGCGCCGAGCGCGCCTTCGGAGAGCTCGTCCCACATGAACCAGAAGCGCTCCTGGCCAGGTGTTCCGAAGAGATAGAGCACATGACTGCGGTCCAGGGTGATCCGGCCGAAGTCCATGGCGACGGTTGTGGTGGCCTTGGACTCAATGCCCTCCAGACTGTCGGTCGCCACGCTGACCTGGGTCAGGAGCTCCTCCGTACTCAGTGGTTCGATCTCACTGACCGCGCCCACGAAGGTCGTCTTGCCGACCCCGAATCCGCCCGCGACGAGGATCTTCAGCGCGGCGGGAAAGGGGTCGGCAAGCTCACAGTCGTCGTCGTAGGCCATCCAGCACCGCCTCCAGCAAAGATCGGTCGGTGGGTGAGTCGTGGTGGCGGCGAGGTGCCCGCGCCGTGACCGCCCCGCAGTCCACGAGATCGGAGAGCAGCACCTTGGTGACCACCGCCGGGAGTCTGAGGTGGGCCGAGATCTCGGCGACCGAGGTCGGCCCGTCGCACAGCCCGAGCGCCAAGGCGTGCTCGGGGCCGAGATGCGTCTGCGGCACACTTCCCGTTGCCATCACCAGGGAGAGCAGATCCAGCGTGGCCGTGGGGCGGGTACGACCGCCGCTCACCGTGTAGGGGCGGATGAGCCGGCCGGCCGCGTCGTCGAGCAACGGCCCGTCCTTGGGGACCGGCACGTTCATTGCCCCGCGGCGCTCGGCGCCCCCGCCGATTGTCTGGCCGGGGTGGTCAGGTACGGCCGTACGCTCTTGACCAGCATCGCCATCTCGTATCCGAGGACCGCAGCGTCCGCCTCGCGCCCGGCGAGCACGGCGAGACAGGTGCCGGAGCCGGCGGTGGAGACGAACAGCAGCGTGGAATCCAGCTCCACGACCACCTGACGCACCTCGCCGCCGTCGCCGAAACGCGCTCCGGCGCTGCGGCCCAGTGAGTAGAGGCCGGAGGCAAGTGCCGCCATGTGGTCGGCGCTGTCGGCATCCAGGCCGTGCACCGATTTCACCAGCCCGTCGGAGGAGAGCAGCACCGCATTGCGTGTGTACGGCACACGCTGGACCAGGCCGCTGAGCAGCCAGTCGAGGTCCGAGACATGGCCGTTGGGCACATCGCTCACCATGGTGCATCTACTCCTTGGGGGTGTTGTCGCGGCGCTGTGGGGCGGGATCCGCGACGGACTGGGACTCGGCCAGGCCGATGCCGCGCTGGAAAGCCGCCATCAGGCCCGGGTCGTGGAGGGTGTTCTCGTCGTCCTTGCGGGGCGTTGGGGCGTCCCTGAGCTGGGGGACGAGGTGCTCCTGGCTGCGGCGCTTTGGCAGCTGGGGGCGGCCCGTGGGGCCGGGCACCATTGCGTCGGAGGGCGGTCCTGCGGTGGTGTGGACAAACCGCTCGGCGGACGAGGTCTCCGCGGGCGCCGAGTGATCGACGCCGGGGCGGGCGGCGGCCGGGTTGGGGCGGTCGCTCTGTTCTCCGCGTACGGGGAGCAGGTCCGCGCCGAGCGCGGCGTGCACCGGTGCGCGCTGCGGCTGTTGAAGTTGCGGTTGTGGCTGCGACTCCGGTTGTAAGTGCGGTTGCGGCCGTGAGTGCGGTGGATGTTCGGGTGGTTGAAAGGCCGGTGGCTGGTGAGGCGTTGAGTGAAGCTGGTGCGGGATCAGCGGTGGGGCCACGGCCGCCTGAGCCGCGTCGGGCCGGGCCGCGAGGTGGTTTGCGCCCTCGTGCGCCGCGGCGGCCTCGGGCTGTGAGAGCCCATCGGGCTCGGCACCGAGAAGTCCCTGCGGCAGTACGAGGATGGCCTGCACACCGCCGTAGATATTGGTCTGAAGCCGTACCGCGATGCCGTGTCTGCGGGCGAGCGCGGAGACGACGAACAGGCCGATCCGGCCGTCCTGCAGCATATGGGCGACATTCACCTGGTCGGGGTCGGCGAGCAGGGCGTTCATCTTGTTCTGTTCGGCGGCGGGCATACCGAGGCCACGGTCCTCGACCTCGACGGCGAGCCCGGCCGTGACGTGCTGGGCGCGCATCAGCACCTGGGTGTGCGGGGCGGAGAACAGCGTGGCGTTCTCGACCAGTTCGGCCAGCAGGTGGATCACGTCGGCGACGGCGTGGCCGCGCAGGGTGCCGTCGATCGGCGGTACCAGCTTGACTCTCGGGTACTGCTCCACCTCTGCGATGGCAGATCGGAGCACCTCGGTCATGGTGACCGGGTTGGACCACTGCCGGCGGGAGATGGCGCCGCCGAGGACGGCGAGGTTCTCGGCGTGCCTGCGGATGCGGGTGGCCAGGTGGTCGACGTGGAAGAGGCCCTTGAGCAGCTCGGGATCCTCGACCTCGTTCTCCAGCTCGTCGAGCAGCTGGATCTCGCGGTGGACCAGTGACTGCAGCCGGCGAGCCAGATTGACGAAGACTTCGACCTTCTGCTCGTTGCCGACGCTGCTGGAGAGCCGGGACGCCTGCACCACCGCCACCACAGCGGCCTCGTGGGAGCGGCTCAACTCCTCCGTCAGCAGATCGAATTCGTCCCCGCCCGGCGGTGCGGGCTGTGGTGTGCGGCGAGCGGGCGGCCCTTCGCCCCGTCTGAGCTGGTCGACCACGGTGCGCAGCTCGGTCTGTCCTCGGACGGTGGACCGGCGCAGCTCGGCGCAGCGGTCGTGCACGGATCTGGCCATGCGGTCCGCGCCCATCGCCGCCGCCGCCACGGAAGCGATGGCCAGCACGGCGGAACCGGTGAGCACGGCCCACAGGTTGGTGGAGGGTTGGGAATCGTCGTATTGGATCGCGAAGATCACCGCGGTCGTGCCGCTGAGCGCGGTGACGACCGCGGGCAGGACTGCGGTGCGCAGGAGTCGAGGGCGTATACGGGCTTCCGGTGACGACGGCACGGAATGCGGCCTCCCCGCCGATGACAGGGAGCGGGCGCCTGGCCGGCCGTGGCGCCCGCCCTCACGGCGGTCCGGCCGCGCGGCGGGTGCGCGTAGTTGAGACATCAGCGTCCTTGGTACGTGGGCCCCAGGAATCGGCGTACTGCAAGTGGTCAGCTTCGGCTCCCGGAGGACTCGTCATGCACAACATGAGCCCACCGCTGATCACCGGCAACACACGGTAGTCGCCAAGCGCGCACGTGCGACGAGCAGTTGACAAACTTGCCCGTCATTCGTCCCGCTCTGGTATGAGGCCTCGTACGCCAGCCCGAAAATGCGGAGTGCCCCCTCTGACCGCGACGCCGGCCAAAGGGGGCGGATGCCACGGGACGGACGCCACGCAGTCCGCCGCCGCGCGTCGAACGCGCGGGATCGGGCGCTACGCCTCGGACGCCGCAGCAGGGTCGGGCGCCGCGGGTCGAAGGCTGCGATGTCAGGCGTCGCGCGTCAAAGCGGGGTCAGGCGTCGCGCGTCGAAGGCCGCGGGGTCAGGCGTCGTGGGTCAGGCGCTCGGTGCCACCTCGTGGCTGCCCGTACCGGCCGACTCGGTCCAGCCCGTGGCGGGCGCGGTCGCCACCGCGCGCCACCACGGCTCGGACGGAATGCCCTCGACCATCGGCTCGAACGGCTCGCCGGGCCTGGGCAGCGCGATGCGCGCCCCTTCCACGGCCGCTGCCGCGACCGTGCCCTCGCCGGGCTCGGCCCACGGGTGCGGCGCGAGATTGAACGTCCCCCAGTGGATCGGCAGCATCGCGCCGGACGGCTTACCGCCCTGCAGATCGAGATGGGCGCGCATACCTTCGGCGGGTGTCATATGGATGTCGGGCCAGTACTCGCTGTACGCACCGATCTGGATCATGGTGGCGTCGAACGGGCCGTGCTCGGCGCCGATGTCCTTGAAGCCGGGGAAGTACCCGGTGTCGCCGCTGTGGTAGATCCGGTGCTCGGGGCCCGCGACGGCCCAGGACGCCCAGAGGGTGTGCTGCTGATTGCGCAGACCACGGCCGCAGAAGTGGCGGGCGGGGGTGGCGGTCAGCCGGAGACCGGCCACCTCGGTCGACTCGTTCCAGTCCAGCTCGCGGAGCCGGTCGGCGGGGACACCCCAGCGCTCCAGGTGCGCGCCCACGCCGAGCGGCACGGCGAAGACCGTGTCCGTGGAGGCAAGAGCGCGGATGGTGGGCAGATCGAGGTGGTCGTAGTGGTCGTGGGAGATCACGACGATGTCGACCGGGCCGAGGGCGGCCAGCGGTACGGGCACGGGGTGCAGCCGCTTGGGGCCCGCGAAGGGGAAGGGGGAGCAGCGCTCACCCCAGACCGGGTCGAAGAGCACCCGCCGGCCGTCGATCTCGGCGAGAACGCTCGAATGCCCCATCCAGGTGAGCCGCAGCCCCGAGGCCGGAGGCTTCGCGATATCGGCGAGAGTGGTGGCGTGGATGGGCACGAGCCCGATCGGGGACCGGTGCGCCCGTGCTTCCTTCCGGAAGTAGATCTTCGCGAATTCGATCATGGAGGCGCCGGACGGCCTGGTCCTGGCCCCTACGGGGTTCTGGAAGGCGCCGTCCACGAAGTTCGGCGAGCGGCGGATCCGCTCCCATCGCTCTCCGGACGGGTCCGCGCCGAATGCGGCGGGTCGCAGCGCGCGCAGCCGGGAGCTCATCGGGCTGTGGGGGGATCCAGTGCCGGTCACGGCACCTCCTGGTGTCGGTGTCTTGTTTCATTATGAGCGGGGGGTACGACAGGACGGGAACGGGCCCGTTACGGGCCTCGGCGCCATGGGCCTCCCTGACGGGACATCGCACATGTCGAGGCCGGAGCGCGGGCGCCATGACCGGCTCAGCCGCGGGGCTGGCCATAGGCCCGCTCGACGCGCAGCCGGAGAACGAGGCGCTTGTCGCGGACCATCGCACGCCGGTAGTCGTCCCAGTCCGGGTGTTCGCCCACGACGTCCCGGTAGAGGGTGATCAGCTCTTCGACGGTGGCGTCGTACGGGTCTGCCGCGACCGGGGAGAGCTCCGCGGTGCCCTCGACGACGGTCCATGCCCAGCGGTCGCCGCTGGTGACGTGGTACCCGGCGCGCGGGTCGCGGCGCAGGTTCCTGGTCTTGGCCCGGTCATCGGTGACGGACACCCGGATGGTCCGCTCGTCGGCGTAGTACGCGTGGTTCACATTGGAGAGCTGGGGCCTGCCGTCCCGCTTGAGCGTGACCAGTACCCCTCCCTCACACTCGGCGACCAGCTTCAGCAGGGCTTCCTGCTGCGCGTCTCTTTCGGGGTCCTGCGGAGCGTCGATGTCCGTCATGACCACAGCAACGTCTCACCTGGCACGGGTGTTCCTGAAGATCTTTCCTCTCCGATGTCACATCCGGGTGCACCCGGTCCGTCATACGCGTGCAAGGACATTGCCCCTACTCCTGGAGGCCCGTCATGGCCCGTATCTCCCTCACCCCACGCCGCTCGCTCCTGTTCCGTGCGGTGGAGTGGTACTCAAAGCGCGCGTACGGAAAAGTCATCGACCCCGCGAGGGCGCTGGCTCACAACCCACGGGTGCTGTGGAGCGATCTGCGTTTCGAGCAGTCGCTCGCCAAGTGGAAGGAGCTCGACTCCGATCTGAAGGCACTGGCCGTGATGGCCTCGGCGGCGTCGATCGGGTGCAGCTGGTGCATGGACTTCGGGCACTGGGAGAGCCGGCAGCGCGGCATGGACGTGCGCAAGCTCCGCGATGTGCCGGTGTGGCGCGAGAGCGACGTCTACACCCCGCTGGAGCGCGATGTCATGGAGTACGCGGAGGCGATGACCGCCAATCCGCCGGAGGTCGGGGACGAGTCGGCGGCCAGGCTGCTCAGCGCCCTCGGCGAGGCCGCGTTCGTCGAGCTGACCGCGATGGTGGCGGTGGAGAACCTGCGCTCGCGGATGAACGCAGCACTGGGTCTGACCAGCCAGGGCTTCAAGGATCACTGCGACATTCCGGCCGGCGAGGGAACCCCCGCCCGCTGAGCCGCGTGCCGCGGGACCCCCGCTCGGCAAATTGTTGACGATCATGTTGACAGGGGAGCTCACAGCTCCAGATACTGACTGACGATTCAGTTAATCTGTCGTCGTCGCGTCTGGAGACAGCATGTCCGAGCTCCCCACCGAGCTGGTCCCGCTCATCGCGGAACAGCGCGACATCGTCGAAGCCGGCCGCACCTTCGCATCGAGCAGGCGCGGCTGATGACCTCGGAGACGACGGCCTCGGACATCATGCGGCCGATTCTCTCGAGGAGCATGTGAGATGGCGTCGACGGTTCTGACGGGCGGTGAAGCCGTCGTACGGGCGCCGGCCGCGCACGGCGTCACGCAGGCCTTCGGGATTCCCGGTACACACAACCTGGAGATCTACCGGCATCTCGCGGTGTACGGCGTCGCGCATGTGACGCCACGCCATGAGCAGGGCGCGGGATACGCGGCGGACGGGTACGCCCGGGTGACCGGCCGGCCCGGAGTCGCGATCACGACTACCGGGCCCGCGCTGCTGAAGACCGCCGCCGCCGTCGGCCAGGCGTACTCGGACAGCGCGCCACTGCTCGTCGCCTCTCCCGGGATGCCGCTGCGCCATCCCCGCCAGTCGACCGGGCTGCTGCACGAGATGCGCAGCCGGACCGAGGCGCTGCGCGGTGTTACGGCGTTCAGCCACCGGGTGTCGACGGTCGAGGAGATCGGTGCGGCGGTCGCCCGCGCCTTCACACACTTCGACTCCGAGCGGCCGCGGCCCGTGCACATCGAGATCCCGCTCGATCTGCTGGAGACGGCGGAGCCGGTGGGAGACGTACGGATCGCCGCACCGGCCGGGCCCACGCACGGCGAGCACGCCGGAACCCCCGAAGCGCTCGCCGCCGCCCTCAACCGGGCCCTCGCCGCACCCGGCCCCACCGTGATCACCGTTCCCGAGGAGACCACCGGATGACCACTCCCCTGCTGTCGCTCACCTGGACAGACCATGTCACCGGCCGCCGGGGCCACCTGGTGATCGACCGGCTGGTGCGCGGGGTCTCCAGCGGCGGCCTGCGGATGCGCGAGGGCTGCACGCTGGACGAGGTGGCCGGGCTGGCCCGCGGGATGACGATGAAGGAGGCCCTCCACTACAACGCCGACGACCCAACGGCCAGGTACATCCCGCTCGGCGGCGCCAAGGGCGGTATCGACTGCGACCCGCAGGATCCGCAGGCGTACGGGATCCTGGTCCGCTATCTGCGCGCCGTGCGCCCGTACATCGAGAACATGTGGACCACCGGCGAGGACCTCGGGCTGACTCAGGACATCGTCGACAGGGCCGCGGCCGAAGCCGGTCTGGTCTCCTCCATCCAGGCGGTCTATCCGCTGCTGGACGACGAGGTGACGGCGCGCCGTCGCCTCGCGGACGCGTTCGCCGTCGAGGTGGACGGCATCGGGCTCGACGAACTCGTCGGCGGCTGCGGTGTCGCCGAGTCGGTCCTGGTCGCGCTGGACCGGGCGGGCGTGGCGTACGAAGGGACCCGCGTCTGTGTCCAGGGCCTTGGCACGATGGGCGGGGCGACAGCCCGGTTCCTCGCCCGCGCCGGGCTGAAGATCGTGGCCGTCGCCGACATCAAGGGCACCGTCGCCAATCCGGCCGGGCTGGACGTCGACGCGCTGCTCGCGGCCCGTGACTCGTACGGGACGGTCGACCGTACGGCGCTGCGCCCGGACGATCTTGAGCTGCCGGGCGACGCGTGGCTGTCGGTCGACGCGGAGGTGCTGGTGCCTGCCGCGGTCTCGTACGCCGTGGACACCGCCAATCAGGCCCAGATCACCGCGCGTTGGATCGTCGAGGCGGCGAACATGCCGGTGCTGCCCGACGCGGAGGAGCTGCTCGCGCGGCGCGGCATCACGGTGCTGCCCGACGTCGTCGTCAACTCCGGTACGAACGCCTGGTGGTGGTGGACCCTGTTCGGGGACATCGGGGCCGACGCGGACGAGGCCTTCGCGTACACCCGTCAATCGATGCGCGCGTTGATCGGCCAGATGCTGGCGCGCGCGGAGGCTGACGGGACCACGGCGCGGGCCGCCGCGCACGCGATCGTCGCCGACCGACTGCCGGTCATCGCCGAGCGCTTCGGCTGGTACAGATGACGGCTTCGCTCGCAGAGGCGGCCGCCGAAGCCGCTCGCGGCACCGGGCATCCGCTCGTCCTCGAGGCGTTGGGACCGGCTCACAGGACCGAGGCGGGCGGCGGGCCGTGCAGATCGCCGACGCGGGCCGGGCCACCGCGACCGGCGGAGAGGGATGGTATCCAAGATCGCCTGTGTAGGGTGACGATGTGACAAGAGTCCGGTTGAGCGTGGCGGAGCGGCGGGAAGAGCTGCTGAGGGCTGCCGTCGAACAGATCGAGGAACACGGTGTGGCGGCCGTGCGGATCGCCGACGTCGCGTCGGCCCTCGGTGTGAGCAATGCCCTGGTGCTCTACCACTTCTCGACCAAGGAGAAGCTGGTCGCGGCCGCCTTCACCTACGCCGCCGACGGTGACCTCGCGCATCTGCGCAAACTGCTGGGCCGCCGCACCTCGGCACTGCGCCGGCTGCGCGCCGCGGTCCGCTGGTACGCGCCGACCGGACAGGCCAAGGGCTGGCGGCTGTGGATCGAGGGCTGGGCGGCCGCGCTGCGCGAGCCGGCGCTGCGGGACGTCGCCCGCGATCTGGACCAGCAGTGGAAAGCCGCCCTGACCGAGGTCATCGCGGAGGGTGCGGCGGCGGGCGAGTTCCCGTGCGAGGACCCGGCGGCAACGGCCTGGCGGCTGACGGCATTCCTGGACGGGCTCGCTGTGCAGATGACTTCGTACGCGGGGTCGCTGTCGCGCGCCGCGATGCTGCAGTGGACGGACGACGCGCTCGCCCGGGAGCTCGGCGTCCACCGTGACGCGCTGACCGCCGCGGCACGCTGAACGCCTGAACGCCTGAACGCCGAACGGCTGAACGCCCAGGGCCCGCAGCCCCCATACTGGGCAACTGTGTCTCACCAGTCGCAGCATCAGACGTCCCAGCAGCCCGAACAGCCGACGGATCGCCTCCCGCACGATGTGCTGGTGGTCGGCGGCAGCGGTGTGGACACGGTCGTCCGTGTCGACTCCCTGCCGGTCCCGCTCGCGGATTCGGTCGGCGTCGGCCCGATCCGTGAATGGCCGGGCCACACCGGTGGCAATGTGGCCCTGGGCTGCCGGGCCCTCGGGCTGAATGCCACCCTCATCGATTACATCGGCGACGACTGGCCGGGCCGCCAGGTCAGGGAGCAACTCGCCTCGGGAGGCGTGAATTTCGAGCCTCTGATCTCACCGGCGGGGACGCGGCGCGCGGTCAACCTCGTCGACCCCGCCGGCCGTCGGATGTCCTTCTACGACGCCCGGGATCCCGGCGAGCTGCGGATGCCGCGCGACTTCTACCTCCCTCATCTGCGTCGCGCTCGCCACATCCATCTCTCGATCATGAACTTCGCGCGGTTCCTCTACGACGACATCGAAGCCCTGGGCGTGCCGGTCTCCACCGATCTGCACGACTGGGACGGACTGGCCGACCACCAGAAGGAGTTCGCACTCCGCTCGGACCTGGTCTTCCTCAGCGCTGCCGGCGCGGGCGAGCGGATAGCGTCGGTGATGCGGGAGATCCTGCGCGACGGCCGGGCACAGGCGGTGGTCGCGACAGCGGGTGCCGGTGGCTCGTACCTCCTCAGCCGGGACGGGGGAAGCACCCCGCGCCCGGTCCCGGCGGTCGTCCCGCCCGCTCCGGTGGTCGACTCCAACGGCGCGGGTGACGCCTACGTCTGCGGCTTTCTGTACGGGCAGCTGTCGGGCCGCGATCTGGAGGAGAGCGCGAGACTGGGTGCGGTGGCCGGTGCCCATGCCTGTACAGGCGAGGGCAGTACGGCGCTGATCGGACCGGAGGAACTGTTGTCGTCGGCCGTGGCCTGACGCACCGGTTCGTACGCCACCGAGCCTCATCCGTCACACGACCTCAGTCTCTTACGGCCTCGGTCGCCGTACGGGGCGGGAAAGGCGAGGCCTGTCAGCCTCGCCGACTCATGCCACAGCCGGCGCCCGACTGCGGGATCCTGCGCGCGCGGAGAACGTGGTGCGCTTCGGCGCGCCTTCGAAGGAGCCGAGGCCGGAAGGGCCGTGGCACTCCCCGGCCCGCGCGTCCGGGTCGGCGGCGGCCCGCAGCCCCGGGAGGGCGGCGGCCAACCGCGTCCGAACCGAAGGCGCGCACCGCGAAGTTGATGATCCGGTGCGGCGGCGGGGCGGCGCGATCACTGCCGGCGCAGCCGCTCGACGGCGGCCGCACCGCACTCCGGGCCGAGGGGCGGCCGAGGAGCAGCCGCGCTCCGGCTCCGGCGAGTCCCCGTGGCGACCGCGAAGCCGATCCCGCGGTTGGCACCGGTGACCAGGGCCGTACGCCCGGTGACCCGGGGCGGGCCCGCTACGCCCCGGCCCTCCGCTGTCACAGAGGCAGCAGGTCCGGGCGCTTGGCCTCGACATGGTCGCCGGAGCTCTCGCCGCGCAGCCGTCGTCCGATCCACGGCACCAGGTGCTCACGCGCCCAGTTGATGTCGTCGCGGCGCACCTCGAACGGTCCGCGCGGCGGCAGGGGCGGCCACGCCTGGTCGGGGTCGGCGGGCACCTCGAGTCCGAGCACCTGGGCGGCACGCAGCGCGACCCGGGTGTGGCCCTCGGGCGACAGATGCAGCCGGTCGGCGTCCCAAGCCCGCCTTTCCTGGATGGACTTGAGCGACCACAGGTCGAGTACGGGGCAGTCGTAGCGGTCGGCGATGGCCCGTACATGCGCGGTGTACGTGGCGATCTTGCCGCGCAGATGACGCAGTACCGGCACGCCACGGGTGTCGAAGCCGGTGGTCACCATGACGGTGCCGACCGAGCCGGTGAGGTCGGCGACGGCCCGCTCGAAGCGCTCGGCCACGTCGTCGGGGTTGCTGCCGGGCCGGATGATGTCATTGCCGCCTGCGCAGAAGGTCACCAGATCCGGGGCGAGTTCCTTTGCCCGCGGGACCTGTTCCTCGACGATCTGGTCGAGGAGACGGCCGCGTACGGCGAGATTGGCGTACCGGAAGGTGTGCTCCGGCATCCGGTCGTCGAGCAGGACCGCGAACCGGTCCGCCCAGCCGACGTACCTCCCGTCGGGGCCCGGGTCGCCGACGCCCTCGGTGAAGCTGTCACCGATCGCCGCGTACGACCCGAATACGCCACTGTTCTCTGTTCTCGAATCGTCTGACACGAGAACTCATTTTTCCCTTACGGATGTGACCTACGCGACCGTAAGGAGGGGTTGACGAGGGGTGATATAGACCACCGGTCAAGATTCGTCCAACCCGGAATACGCCGACTCCCCCCGCGCCGCGGGCGGCGGCACGAGGGGAGGACGGGCGACGACGCGCGTCGGACGGATCAGATGGAGACGCCGTGCTGACGCAGGTAGGCCACCGGGTCGATGTCCGAGCCATAGCTGGGGCCGGTGCGGATCTCGAAGTGCAGGTGCGGGCCGGTGGAGTTGCCGGTGGTGCCGGAGAGGCCGATCGGCTGGCCGCCGCTCACGCTCTGGCCGGAGGAGACGGCGAGGGAGGAGAGGTGGGCGTACTGCGAGTAGGTGCCATCGCTCTGCTGGATGACGATCTGGTTGCCGTACGCACCGGCCCAGCCGGCGGAGACGACAGTGCCCTGGCCGACGGCCTTGACGGTCGTGCCGGAGGATGCCGCGAAGTCGAGACCGGTGTGGTAACCGCTGGCCCACATGGCACCGGCGAGGTGGTACGGGGTGATGACGGTCGCGCCGTCGACGGGGGCGGTGAAGCCGGAGGCGCTGGTCTGCGTGGCGGCGCCGCTGCTCGCCGAGTCGCCGGACGAGGACGGCGCGGAGGACTGCACGGCCGAGCCCGAGTCCGAGGAGCCCGAGTCCGAAGACGGCTTCGAGGACGGCTTCGAGGAGGACCGCTCCGGGCCTGCCGGGCTCTGCGACTTCTCCGGAGCCTTCGCCTTCGCCTTCGCGCCGAGGGTGAGCTTGAGGCCGGGGTGGATCAGCGACGGGTTGTCGCCGACCCGCTCCCGGTTGTCCGCGTACAGCTTCTTCCAGCCGCCGCGGACATCGTGCTCGTCGGCGATCTTGGCCAGATAGTCGCCGGGGACGACTGAGTAGGTGGTGGGAGTGGCCTTCTTCTGCGCCACGTGGGCGGTGGCAGACCCGGCGGAGAAAGGAGAGGATGTGGCGGCGGTCACAGTCTTTTCCGGTGCCACGGCCGGAGCGGCCTTTTCTGCCGCATGGGCGCCGGTGGCGCCTATCAGCGGAAGTGCGATGGCGGCGCCACCCGTACCGGCGGTGACGAATCCGCGCGCGATCGGGCTGACCTTGGGGCGACGGTGCTTGCCCTTCTTGGGCATGGCGAATTCCTCTCCGGCGCCGGCGTGGTGAGCTGTCGGGTTCGGGCTGGAGATGCCCGGCCGCGCAGTTGCGCGACTTCACCCCAAGCCGTCCGGAAGTCCGGAATCGGCGTACTACCTGGGTCCCCCGCTCCTGCCGCACGTTGTTGGGTGGAATTCCGGACGGCGGCAGGATTAGGCGGTCCGTCCGGATTGGTCGTGACCGTAAACGAATGGGTGGACCGGGACAAGCTGTCGCTTTCGCCCGCCAATGATCCGTCTGATATCACCGCGAAATTCCCGTCACCCTCCGTAAATCAATGATCTTCACCGTCCGCCCCGGCAACGGAATTCACCTTCCTCGCGCCGTCGCGCACCGTCACGAATATGATCCCGCTCACGGACCGTGCCACCTCTCCCCCACAGACAGGGCACGTTATGCCTAATCGTCCAATTCGGACATAACAGGCATTTAATAGCAATGGTCTGCTTATAGCCCGCGGCCCCCCTTACCGCCCAATTCATGCCACGCCCATCGGAATTTCGTCGGGGATTGAGCCGGAGCAGCCGGCGGAATTCATTGCAGCCGGGGCCGCTCCTGTCAGCCGCGCCGACTCAGCGGCGCCGGAGCCGGATCACCGTGGCGTCCATGTCCCCCTTCAGCCCGGTGTGCAGCCCCTGGTGCAGGAGCAGGGATCCGCGATGCGCAGCGCCCGAGTCCGGGCACTCGTACACGGCTGCCGGATCGAGCCCGCGCAGCCTGAGCCTGGGCGGCTGTTCGCCGTAGTGCTGCGCCTGGAGCCAGGCGAGGACGACTGTCTCGTCACCTCGTATGTACTGCACGGCACTCAGTCCGCCCTCCGGCGCCCGCAGCCGGTACAGCTCGCCGTGCTGCACCACAGGCCTGATCTTCTTGTAGAGCTCCACCCAGCCGTGCGCCTCGGCGAGCTCCTCCGCGCTCCACTCGGTGAGATCGCCGCCGACTCCGAGCACTCCTGCCATGGCGCTCACAAAGCGGAACCGGAGTGTGCTCACGCGGCCATTGAGCTGGACGTTGGGGCTGTCGGTCACCCAGGCCGCCATGGCCCGTACCGGGTGCAGCTGGGTGAAGCCCTGCTGGATGGCGAGCCGGTCCAGCGGATCGGTGTTGTCGGAGGTCCACACCTGATCGGTGCGGGAGAGGATCCCGAGGTCGATCCGGCCGCCGCCGCCCGAGCAGGACTCGAAGGCGACCGAGGGATGCGCGGCGCGCAGCCTGTCGAGGAGCGCGTACAGCGCGTGCACATGCTCGACCCACAGCTTCTGCGGATACCTCTCGCCGGGCCAGCCGGCATCCGTGAAACAGCGGTTGAAGTCCCATTTCACATAGTCGATGGGCGCGCCGGCGAGCAGTCCGTCCAACTGCTCCCAGAGGTAGGCCTGTACGTCCTCGCGCGCGAGGTTCAGTACGAGCTGGTTGCGGAACTCCGTCCGTGCCCGGCCCGGGTGGTGCTGGACCCAGTCGGGATGCGCGCGGTAGAGATCGCTGTCGGCGTTGACCATCTCCGGCTCGACCCAGATCCCGAACTGCATACCCAGCGCGTGCACTTCGTCGGCGAGCGGCTTCAGTCCCCGCGGGAAACGCTCGGTGTTGGGGGTCCAGTCGCCGAGTCCGGCGCGGTCGCTGGTGCGCTGCCCGAACCAGGCGTCATCCACCACGAAGAGCTCGACGCCCAGGGCCGCCGCCCGCTGCGCGAGCGCCCGCTGCTGCTTCTCGGAGATATCGAAGCCGGTGGCCTCCCAGGAGTTGTAGAGCACGGGCCGGTCGGCCCGGGCGTCCGGGATCACATGCGCCAGCTGCCAGGCGTGCCAGGCCCTGCTGGCTCCGCCGAACCCTCCTTCGCTCCACAGTCCGGCGAAGACGGGCGAGGTGTACGACTGGCCCGGTGCGAGCCGCAGCAGCCCGGAGTCGTCGTAGCCGGCCCCGCCTGTTATCTGTACGAGTCCGTCGGGCAGCCGCGCCACGGAGATCCGCCAGGACCCGGACCAGGCAAGGGCGACGCCGTACACCTCGCCCCGCTCCTCCGTGGCCCCTTCCGCGTCCAGCGCGACCCAGGGCAGATGCTGGTGGCCGGTGTGGCCGCGCCTGCTGCTCAGCACTTTCTCGCCGTACGTCAGCTCCGAGCGTACGAGCAGTGACTCGGCCGCCCACCGGCCGTGCAGCTGACTGAGCCGCCAGCTGTCGCGCTGCGGGAGTGTCCACGTGGCGGCATCGGCGCGCAGGAGTTCCAGGTCGGGGCCTTCGCCCTCATGGGTGAGGGTGACCCAGCGCTCGATGACGTCCGTGTCGTCGCGCATCCGGAGATGCAGGGTGAGCCCGAGGCCGTGTACGGCGTCGGTGAAGCGGAGCCTCAACTCGTCGCCGGCCACCTTCTCCGTGCCGGCGAAGGTCCACTCGGTGCCGCGCACCGTATCCGTACGGACGGAGAGCGCCGGCCGTACGAAGCGTGGCCCGCCCTCGACGGGATACTCCTCGTGTCCGTCGAGCTGCGACTCGAACGGCCAGTAGGGCGGCAGGCTCTGGGCCGCGAGGGCCTCCGCGTCGGCGCCGGAGATCCGTGGCCCCCAGTGGAGATGGAGCAGTTCGTCGGCTTCCGTGAGGCTCAGCGCATAACTGCTCGTCGGTCCGGAGAGAACCCACGTACGGCCCTTGCCAACGCTCTCGATCATCCCAACCCCTCAGATTCTCACAGGTCCGCACAGACCCGCACATCATCCGACGGAAGCCGCGGCCGGTGCAACGCCCTCGCGGGGACGGACCGAGATGATTGCCCGATGAAGCAATGTCGTATCGTCGGGAAACGCGCCATCGTCGGCGAGCAGCGCCGACGGCTGTCACTTCAGGAGCCCCCGTGACACAGCAGCTGCCGCAGGTCCCGTCGACAGAGCCTGAGCTGTCCGGAGTGCGCAACTTCCGGGATGTGGGCGGCCTGCCGACCGTGGACGGACGGCGGGTGCGGTACGGACGGCTCTTCCGCAGCGGCCATCTCGCCAACGCCACGGCGAGCGACACCGCGTTCCTCTCCACCCTGGGCCTGCACACGATCTTCGACTTCCGCAATGCCGCGGACCAGAAGCTGGAGGGCCCGGACGTCGAGCTGCCGGGCGTGCGCAATGTGAATCTGCCGCTCACCGACCCGGCCGACGGCGCCCAGTTCTGGAAGATGGTCCGGGAGGGCAATCTCGACGAGCTGAAGTCGATCCTCGCGGACGGCAAGGCGGCGGGCCGGATGTCGGCGTCGTACCGGGCGATCGTCAAGCAGCGCACCGCTGAGCACAGCCGCGTACTGCACGCGCTCGCGGAGGACAGCGTTCCGGCGCTGATGCACTGTGCGGCGGGCAAGGACCGCGCCGGCATTTCGATCGCGGTGTCGCTGCTCGCGGTCGGCGTCGAGCGCGAGGCCATCGAGGCGGACTACCTCAAGTCCAATGACCCGCACCGCCGTTACCTGGTGCGCCGTAGCGACAACTCCCCGGCCGGGATGTCCCCCGAGGTGATGGAGCTGCTGAGCCCGCTCTTCGACGCGCGCGCCGAGTACCTCGCGGCGGCCTTCGAGACGATCGAGGAGACCTGGGGCACGACGGAGCGGTACCTCACCGAGGGCCTGAAGGTCACCCCGGAGACACGCGAGCGCCTGCGCGAACGTCTCATCGACGAGGCGTAGGCAACCGCGGAGCCCGAGAGCTAGTTCTGACCGCCCAGCGTGAACAGAAGGTAGAGGAACCCGGCGAACAGATGGCCCGCCACCAGATAGGCGAAGAGCCGGATCACCAGTCCTCGGGGAAACTTCCGCTCCTCACTGTCACTTCTGGTCATCGCGGTCTTACGCTCGGGCATCGCGGGCCTCTCTGAAGTCAGTTGTGCGCATGGAGGTCGGGGCTCTGCAGCAGTGTGTGGACGAACAGCAGCTCGGCCCCCTCACGCCCGGCCGCCGCGAGGCGGTGCGGGGTCAGTGAGTCGAAGTGCGCGCTGTCCCCGGGAGCCAGCTCGTGGACAGCGTCACCCAGACCCAGGCGCAGTCGGCCCTTGAGCACATGGAGCCACTCCTCCCCGGGGTGCACCCGGACGAGCTCGCCCTGACTGCCGTACGGGATCACCAGCCGCAGGGCCTGCATCGCCCGGCCGGCGCCGCCGGTCTGGTGGTAGGTCCAGCCGTCCGCCTCGGAGGGCTCGCGGCTGCCGGCGCGGATGATCGGCTCGCGCTCCGGCGCGAGCTCGCCGAGGAGCTCCGCCACTGTCGAACCGTAGATTCTGGCGAGAGCGAGCAGCATCGGCAGCGACGGCTGACGGTGGCCCGTCTCGAGCCGGGAGAGGTGGGCGGGAGAAAGCCCCGCACGCCGGGCTGCGGCTTCCAGGGTCAGGCCGCGGCGGCGGCGCAGGTCGCGAAGCCGCGGCGCGACATCCGGCAGCGGGGTGGCGGCTTCTCCGGGAGAGCTCATGCCTCCATTGCGCCAGGGACTTTCCTCCGAGGCAAATTTCTTGCCCCGGAGGCAAAAGTCAGCGGTTGGCGACCGCCTGCTTCACCAGCGTCTTGCCGAAGTCCCACATCAGCCCGCCACCGCCGTGCGCATCGTCCATCACCGCGGTGAAGGCCACCACGAACCGCTCGACCTCCCGCTCTCCGATGGTCAACGGCGGAATCAGCTTGATCACTTCCATGTGGTCGCCCGAGACCTGGGTGAGGATCCGGTGCTTCTGCAGCAGCGGCACCACCACCATCTGCGCGAAGAGACCCTTGCGGGCCGCCTGCAGCATGGTCCAGCGGCTGCGCAGCTTGATCGAGTCCGGGCGGCCGAACTCGATGCCGATCATCAGTCCCCGGCCGCGCACCTCGTGCAGCAGCTCGTAGCGCTCGACGAGCGCGGCCAGCCGTGACCTGAGCAGTTCCCCGGTCACCCGCGCGTTCGCCACGACATGCTCGTCCTCCAGCACCGAGAGCACCGCGAGCCCGGCAGCCATCGCCTGCGCGTTGGAGCCGAAGCTGGCGGAGTGCACCAGCACCCGGTCCATCGACGAGTAGACCTTCTTGAAGATCCAGTCCTTGCCGAGGGTCGCGCCGACCGGCACATACCCGCCCGAGAGCGCCTTCGCCACACAGACCAGATCCGGCTCGACCCCCGCCTCGTACTGGTACGCGTAGAAGTCACCGGTCCTGCCGAGGCCGGTCTGCACCTCGTCGGCGATCAGCAGCGCCTTGTGCTTGTGCAGCAACTCCTGTGCGGCGTAAAGGAATCCGGCAGGCGTCGCATGCACGCCCTTGCCCTGGATCGGCTCCACCACGAGGCCCGCCACATCGCCCCGCGTCAACTCCCGCTCCAGCGCTGCCAGGTCGCCGAGCTCGATCGCGGTGTCGGGCAGCAGTGGCGCGAAGCCGTCCCGGAAGCCGGCCTCCCCGTTGACCGACAGCGACCCGGTGGTCAGGCCGTGGAAGGCGTGCGAGCAGTAGAGGATCCTCGGCTTCCCGGTCGCGTACCGGGCGAACTTCAGCGCCGTCTCCACCGCCTCCGTACCGCTGTTGCCGAAGAACACCCGCTCCAGGTGCGGACTCTGCCTCAGCAGCTTCTCCGCCAGCAGCCCCGGCAGCGGCTGGCAGTCGAAGCGGGTCAGGTCCGCGAGCGAGGCGTCGAGGACGTCGTGCAGCGCCTTGCGTACGACGGGATGGTGCCGCCCGAGCCCCATCACCCCGAAGCCCGCCAGCATGTCGAGGTAGTCGTTGCCGTCGGCGTCCCAGAAGTACGCCCCTTCGGCTCGCTCGTAGACCTTGTCGAAGCCGATGGTGTGCAGCATGCGTGGCAGCTGGTGGTTGAGATGTCGCGCATGCAGCTCGTAGCGCTCGGCTCCGCGCTCCGCGAGGAGTCTCGCCAGATCGAAGCCCTTGAGCGGCTCGGTCATTCCTCAGCTCTCCTTGACTGCCATGGCGGCACTGATCCGTCCCGCGATCTCGACCGGGGTGAGTCCGATGTCGGCCAGCACCTCGCCGCGCTTGCCGTGCGCGAGGAACTGCTCGGGGATGCCGAAGGTGCGCAGCGGCACATCCACGCCGGCGTCGCGCAGCGACTGCCCGACGGCCGAGCCGACGCCGCCGTTGCGGCTGTTGTCCTCGACCACCGCCACCAGCCGGTGCTGTGCGGCGAGCGGCACGAGCTGTTCGTCGACGGGCTTGACCCAGCGCGGGTCCACCACGGTGCAGCGGAGACCGCTGCCCCTGAGCAGCTCCACCGCCTGCAGACAGACGGCGGCCAGCGCGCCGACCGAGACCAGCAGCACCTCGGGGTCGTCGGCCCGGTGCAGTACGTCCATCCCGCCGATCCGCCCGATCGCCTCGACCGGCTCGCCCACCGACTCCTTGGGGAAGCGCAGCACCGTCGGGGCGTCATCCACGGCGACGGCCTCGCGCAGCTCCTGGCGCAGCCGGTCGGCGTCGCGCGGCGCGGCAATCCGCAGCCCCGGGACGACCTGCAGGATCGACATGTCCCACATACCGTTGTGCGAGGGCCCGTCGACCCCGGTGACGCCGGCCCGGTCCAGCACGAAGGTCACCCCGCACTTGTGCAGGGCGACATCCATCAGCAGCTGGTCGAAGGCGCGGTTGAGGAAGGTGGCGTACACGGCGACGACCGGGTGCAGTCCGCCGGTGGCCAGCCCGGCCGCGGAGACCGCGGCGTGCTGCTCGGCGATGCCGACGTCCCACACCCGCCCGGGGAACCGCTCGGCGAACTTGCTCAGCCCGACGGGATGCAGCATCGCGGCGGTGATCGCCACGACGTCCGGCCGTTCCGCGCCGATCTCGGCGATCTCGTCCCCGAACACCGATGTCCAGGAAGGCCCGTTGGAGGGTGCGAGCGGTTCGCAGGTGAGCGGGTCCATCATCCCGACGGTGTGGAAGCGGTCGGCCTCGTCCTCCATCGCCGGCTGGTAGCCCCGCCCCTTCTCGGTCAGGCAGTGCACCAGCACGGGCCCGTGGAAGCGTTTCGCCCGGCGCAGCGCGGACTCGACGGCCGCTATGTCGTGCCCGTCGATCGGCCCCACGTACTTCAGGCCCAGATCCTCGAACATCCCCTGCGGCGCGAAGGCGTCCTTGAACCCCTTCTTCGCGCCGTGCAGCGATTCGTACAGCGGCTTCCCGACCACGGGTGTGTGCTGAAGAACGTCCTTGCCCCAGGCCAGGACGCGCTCGTAACCGTCGGTGGTACGGAGTGTGGCGAGGTGGTTGGCGAGACCGCCGATGGTCGGCGCGTAGGACCGCTCGTTGTCGTTCACCACGATGATCAGCGGCCGGTCCCTGGCGGCGGCGATGTTGTTGAGCGCCTCCCAGGCCATACCGCCGGTGAGCGCGCCGTCGCCGATGACCGCGACGACATGGTCGCTGCTGCCCAGCACCTGATGCGCCTTGGCCAGGCCGTCCGCCCAGCCGAGCACGGTCGAGGCGTGGGAGTTCTCGATGACGTCGTGCTCGGACTCCTCGCGGGAGGGGTAGCCGGAGAGACCGCCCTTGCCGCGCAGCTTGGAGAAGTCCTGCCGGCCGGTGAGCAGTTTGTGTACGTAGCTCTGGTGCCCGGTGTCCCAGAGGATGCGGTCGACGGGCGAGTCGAAAACCCGGTGCAGGGCGACGGTCAGCTCCACCACCCCGAGGTTCGGTCCCAGATGGCCCCCGGTTCGGGCCACCGCCTGGACCAGGAACTCTCTGATCTCCTTCGCGAGTTCTTCGAGTTCCGCATCTGTCAGCGCCTTGAGATCGCGCGGCCCCCGGATATTCTCCAGAATCGTCACTGGTCGGACCCCCTTCACATGCTGTTCAGCTCACGGTGACGGCAGGCTGCCCGGAGGCCACCCCCGCGTCCTCCATGGATTCGGCGATCTTCATCGCCTCTTCGATGAGGGTCTCGACGATCTTCGACTCGGGCACCGTCTTGATGACCTCGCCCTTCACGAAGATCTGACCCTTCCCATTGCCCGACGCCACACCGAGGTCCGCTTCCCTCGCCTCGCCGGGGCCGTTGACGACGCAGCCCATGACGGCGACGCGCAACGGCACCTCCATCCCCTCGAGACCCGCCGTGACCTGGTCGGCGAGCTTGTACACATCCACCTGCGCGCGGCCGCAGGAGGGACAGGAAACGATCTCCAGACGGCGCTGCCGCAGATTCAGCGACTCCAGGATCTGGATGCCGACCTTGACCTCTTCGGCGGGCGGGGCGGAGAGCGAGACCCGGATGGTGTCGCCGATGCCCTCGCTGAGCAGCGCGCCGAAGGCGACGGCCGACTTGATGGTGCCCTGGAACGCCGGTCCCGCCTCCGTGACGCCCAGATGCAGCGGATAGTCGCAGGCGGCCGCCAGCTGCCGGTAGGCGCCCACCATCACGACCGGGTCGTTGTGCTTGACGGAGATCTTGATGTCGCGGAAGCCGTGCTCCTCGAAGAGGGACGCCTCCCACAGCGCGGACTCGACGAGCGCCTCAGGCGTCGCCTTGCCGTACTTGGCGAGGAGCCGGGCATCGAGCGATCCGGCATTGACCCCGATACGGATCGGGGTGCCGGCCTCGCCGGCCGCACGGGCGATCTCCTTGACCTTGTCGTCGAACTGCTTGATATTGCCCGGATTGACCCGGACCGCCGCGCAGCCGGCGTCGATCGCGGCGAACACGTACTTCGGCTGGAAGTGGATGTCCGCGATCACCGGGATCTGCGACTTGCGCGCGATGGTGGCCAGCGCGTCCGCGTCGTCCTGGGTGGGACAGGCGACCCGTACGATCTGGCAGCCGGACGCGGTCAGTTCGGCGATCTGCTGCAGCGTCGCGCCGATGTCGGAGGTGCGCGTGGTCGTCATCGACTGCACCGACACGGGAGCGTCCCCGCCGACGGCCACGGTGCCGACCTGGATGCGCCGCGAAGTGCGGCGCACCGCGATCGGCCTGGCCGGCAGCTCGGGCAGCCCCAGTGCGACTGGCTTCCCTGCAGACATCACGTCACCCGCGGTTTCCCGAGACGGTGTCGCGCGCCGCCCGGAGCGACTCCTTGAGGGAGCCCATGGTGGCGAGGACGGCGGTGGGCTCGTAGCCGCAGTGCGCCATACAGTTGGCGCAGCGCGGGTCTTTGCCGCGGCCGTACTTGCTCCAGTCGGTGTCCTCGATGAGCTCCCGGTAGGTGGGGACGTATCCGTCGGCCATCAGATAACACGGGCGCTGCCAGCCGAAGAGCGAGTAGTTGGGGATCGCCCACGCCGTGCAGGGGAAGTCCGCCTTGCCCTCGAGGAAGTCGAGGAAGAGCGGCGAGTGATTGAGCCGCCAGCGTCGCCGATTGCCGCCCGCGAAGGACTTCTTGAACAGCTCACGGGTCTGCTCGACGCCCAGGAAGTGCTCCTGATCGGGCGCCTTCTCGTAGGCGTACGCGGGCGAGATCATCATCTCGTCCACCTTCAGGTCGTCATTGAGGTAGTTGAGTACCTCGATGACGGTCTGCGGGGTGTCGGTGTTGAAGAAGGTGGAGTTGGTGGTGACCCGGAAGCCGCGCTTCTTGGCCTCCTTGATCGCCTCCACCGCCTCGTCGAACACGCCTTCCTTGGCGACCGACTCGTCGTGCCGCTCGCGCAGCCCGTCGATGTGCACGGCAAAGGCGAAATAGCGAGAAGGAGTGAAGTTCTCGATCTTCTTGCGCAGCAGCATGGCATTGGTGCAGAGGAATACGTACTTCTTCCTGGCCACCAATTGCCGGACGATCTCATCGATCTGAGGGTGCATCAGCGGCTCGCCGCCCGCGATCGAGACCATCGGGGCCCCCGACTCGAGCACCGCCCCGACCGCCTGCGCGACCGGCATGCGCTGCTTCAGAATCCCGGCCGGGTGCTGGATCTTCCCGCAGCCCTCGCACTTCAGATTGCAGGCGAAGAGCGGCTCCAGCTCGACGATGAGCGGAAACTTCTCACGCTTGCGGAGCTTCTGTTCAAAGAGGTACGTCCCGACCCTGATGGTCTGACGGAGCGGCATGGCCATCTAGCTCACCTCCTGGGGAGCAGCAAAGAACGGTGCCATTCATAGAAAGCGGGAAGGACGGCGCGAAGAACGCGGAAGGCTGATATTCCACCGCGCACCGTGCCGATACGGACCAGTTCATGCTCCGGAGCGTCCACGACCACCCGGACGGCCGCAACCGGGCGGGGCCCGGCGCTCAGAGCGCCGCGCAGCGTGGCAGCGGACTCCATGTCCACCGCAATCGCCCCGGTGGCACGCAGCGCGGCACGCTCCTGACCGCGTACGACATGGTCGGACCCGGTCAGCGTGCCGGTGTGAACGGCGCGTCCGGGTACGGCCCGGGCCACCGCCTCGACCAGCACTTCCGTGTTTGTGCAGGCCGTGACGCCGGTGGTGTCGCGAGTCTCGTCGGCCACGACGAGATCCCCCGGGTGCATGCCCGGGGCGAGGCCCGCACAGAAACCGGACGCGACCACGGCCGCTCCGCCCAGCGGACCGTCGCGCAACGCACCGAGAACGGCGCGCTCCGCGTTGTCCGGCCCCATACCCGTACGGAGCACGGTGACCGGGCCGCGCGCGCCACCGCGGTTGCCACTGTGGTCGCCGCTGCGCAGGGCGAGCTTCTCGATGCCGAGCGCACAGGCGATCAGCAGCGGCACGGCGGAGCCGGACGGTTCCGAGGACGCTTCCATCAGCCCCCCTTGCGGCTGTCCGTAGGGCCGGCGAACAGCTCTCCGTGCACATAGCGGCCGAGCGCCGTGAGCGGGAAGACCTGGCGGTAGAGGTGGTAGTTGATGGAGAAGTCCCAGGGGAAGCCGGTGCCGGTGAAGTGCGGCTCGTCCCAGGAGCCGTCCGGCTGCTGGGTCTCGACGAGCCAGGCCACTCCCCGCTCCACCGACGTGCTCTCCCGCTCCCCCGCCGCGAGCAGGGCGAGCAGCGCCCAGGCGGTCTGGGACGCGGTGGAGGCGCCGTGGCCGATCCACTGCTCCATGGGGGTCCCCCCAGGACGAAGTCTCTGGGGGAGGTAGGAGCGCAGATCCTCGCCCCAGCCTCCGTCGTCGTTCTGAACGGATGTGAGCCAGCGGACCGCACGGCGGACGGCGGGGTGCGCGGCGGACATACCGGCCGCGATCAGCGCAGGCACCACCGACCCTGTCCCGTATACGTAGTTGACACCCCAGCGCCCGAACCAGGCGCCGTTGGACTCCTGTTCGGCGAGCAGCCACTCGATGCCGCGCCGGGTACGGGGGTGGTGGGCCATGCCCTCGTGGGCCAGCATCTCGACGACATGCGCGGTGACGTCGGCCGACGGCGGGTCGATGACCTCGCCGAAGTCGCAGAACGGCAGCCGGTTGGGGAACGCGCTGGTGTTGTCGGCGTCGAACGCGGCCCAGGCACCGTTCCTGGACTGCATGCCCATGGTCCAGCGCGCGCCCCGCCCGATCACCACATCGACCTGCGCCGGGTCGGGGTGCTTGACCCTTCTCAGGGCGAGGATGACTTCGGCGGTGTCGTCGATGTCCGGGTAGTTGTCGTTGTGGAACTCGAACGCCCAGCCCCCCGGGGCGAGTCCGGGCCTGCGTACGGACCAGTCGCCGGGCCGTACGATCTCCTCGCCCAGCATCCAGTCGGCGGCCTTCACGAGCGCGGGGTGGTCCGCTGCCACCCCGGCGTCGGCGAGCGCGATGGTGGCGAGGCAGGTGTCCCAGACCGGTGACTGGCAGGCCTCGATCATGCGGGCGCCGTCCTCGCGCCACACGGCGAAGCGGTCCAGCGACTCCAGACCCGCCCGCATGACGGGATGCCGGAGGTCGTAGCCGAGGAGATGCAGGGCGATCACGGAGTACACGGCGGGCGGCTGGATTCCGCCCCAGCAGCCGTCGTTCTCCTGACGCTCGATGATCCAGCGAGCGGCGGCGTTCATCGCGACGCGCCGCAGCCGGCGCGGTGCGAGCTTGTGGTACGCGTGCAGCGCCTTGTCCGCGCGCTGGAAGAACCCGTCCCAACTCGCGGCGGGGGCAAGCGGTTTGGGCGGGTTCGGCACCCGGGCATCGATGTGCAGCTCATCGAGCGCGAACGGCGCGGGCCGCACCGGCCGCTTCGCGGAGACCACGGTGAGCGGAACGATGGTCTGCCGGGCCCAGCAGCCGAAGTCGTAGATGTTCAGCGGGAACCACTTGGGCAGGAAGATCAGCTCGGGCGGCAGCTCGGGCAGGTCGTCCCACTTCCACCAGCCGAAGAGGGCCAGCCAGATCCGGGTGAAGACCCTGCTCGCGGCGATGCCCCCCTGCTCGCGGATCCAGCCGGAGGCGCGAGCCATGTGCGGGGCCTCGGGCAGGTCGCCGGCCAGCCGCAGGGCGACGTACGCCTCGATGGTGGTGGAGAGTTCACCGGGACCGCCGTAGAAGGTGGCCCAGGTGCCGTCCTCGCGCTGCTCGCCGCGGATGAAACGGGCGGACGCCTCGGTGGTCAGCGCGTCCTGGATGCCGAGGAACTGACGGAGCAGCAAATCCTCCGCGTCCATCGTCACATTGGTTTCGAGGTCGCCCTTCCACCAGCCCTGGGCGTCCTGCCGACCCAGCAGATGCTCCACTGAGCGCTCCGCGGCCCGCCCGGCGGCTTCGAGAATGCCGCTCGCTGCGGTTGTCGTCCCGGTTGTTTCACTGGCCGCGGTTACGGCGGCCCCCGCGGGCCCGCTGCTTCCGTCGGTCGTCGCTGTCATGGCTTCCCCTTCGATGCAGTGGTTCTCTGCCGTGCTGGGGTCTCCGTCGGCCGGTGCACGGTTGCCCGTACACCGGCCGGCGACTGCGATTCATATGAGGCAGGCGATATCGATCATCTCTTCCGTACGACGACGAAGTCCGCGAGCGCGACGAGCTGCGCGCGCACCTGTTCCGGCATGTCGACACCGCTGAGGGCCTCGATCGCGACGGCGTGCTGCCTGCGGGCCTCCTGCGAGGTCCACTCGCGGCCGCCCGCCTGCTCGATCAGGGCCGCCCTGGTGGCGAACTCCTTCTCGGAGAAGCTGTCGAAGTCATGGCTCTTGGCGTCGGCCGCGAGCAGCTCTCCGAGACGCTGTGAGGCCGGACCGCCCGCGGCGAGCGCGGCGACGACCGGCAGGGACTTCTTGCGCTGGCGCAGATCGCTCCAGGTCTGCTTGCCGGTGGAGACGGGGTCGCCCCAGATGCCGAGCAGATCGTCGACGGCCTGGAAGGCGAGGCCGAGGTGGTAGCCGTACGCCTCCAGCGTGTCCGCGGTCTTGTCGTCCGCCCCGCCGAGCACCGCGCCGATGGAGACGGCGCAGGCCAGCAGCGCGCCGGTCTTGTTGCCCTCCATCTCCAGGCACTCCTCGACGGTGACCCGCTCGCGGTGCTCGTAGGAGATGTCCTGGGCCTGGCCGTCGATCAGCTTGCGCGTGGCGGTGGTCAGCCTGCGGGTGGCGCGCCCCGCCTCGACCGTGCCGAGTTCGAGCAGGACCTCGTTGGCGAGCGCGAAGAGCGCGTCGCCGACGAGGATCGCCTGGGCCGGGCCGTGGACCTTCCAGACGGTGTCGCGGTGGCGGCGCTGCTCGTCGCCGTCCATCAGGTCGTCGTGCAGCAGCGAGAAGTTGTGCACCAGCTCCACGGCGACCGCGCCGGGCACGCCCACCTCGGGCGCTGCTCCGGCCGCCTCCGCGGAGAGCAGTGCGAGTGCCGGCCGTACGGCCTTGCCGCCGTCCCCGGCCGAGGGCCGTCCCTCCGCGTCGATCCATCCGAAGTGATAGGCCGCGACGGTGTCCATGGGCGGCGCGAGCCGGTCCACGGCGGCGCGCAGCACCGGGGTGGACATGGTCCGCCCGCGTTCGAGCAGCGCAAGGGTGTCCAGGCTCTCTCCTCCGGCTGTGGTGTCACCAGCCGGATTCGCCGAGGGCACAGTCGGCACGGTCTCTCCTCTTGTTCCAGTACTCAGGCTCACGCCGCCTCCTTGAGCGGATGTTCATGGGGGCGGCCGAGCGCGGAGAGTGCGGCACCCGCGGCACTGAAACCGCTGCGTACGGCACTCTCCATGGTCGCGGGCCAGCCGGTGGCGGTCCACGAGCCCGCAAGGTACAGGCCGGGGGCGCGGGTCCGCGCGCCGGGTCGCAGCCTGCCGACTCCCGGGGCCGGGGCGAAGGTCGCCGTCCGCTCCCGGGTCACGAAGAAGTCGCATACGCCGGCGCCCCGCGCGGCGGGCAGCAGCCGTTCCAGCTCGGGAAGATACCGCTCGCGCAGTACGGAGACGGGCGTGTCGATCTCGGCCTCGGCGGCGGACTGGGACAGCGCCAGATACTGGCCATGCCGCAGCCCCGAGGCTTCGGTGCGGTCGAAGACCCACTGGACCGGAGTGCCGAGCGCGGCGAAGAAGGGCCGCCGCAGCACCTTGCGGTCGTACAGGACATGGATGTTGAGGATCGGCGCGGTGCCGATGTCGAGCAGCCGGTCGGGGTCCTCGAGCGCCCCTTCGGGCAGCAGCGCGTGGGTCTCCCGCTGCGGTACGGCGAGCACGACGGTGTCCGCCTCCAGCTGCTCGCCGTCCACCTCGACGCGCCAGCGCCCGTGCCCCGCCCGGGAGATGTCCCTGACACGGGTCGACAGTTCGGTGCGTACACCTGCCGAGTCGAGGGCCTTGCGAGCCAGCGTGTCATGGAGTTCTCCGAGCGGCACACGCGCCCAGCCGATGTCGGCGGCGCCGGGCTCGGAGAGCAGCCCGGTCTTGAAGACCATCGCGGCAAGGCCCATCGAAGCGTTCGGCGCGGTGGCGTTCAGGGTCGCCATGCCGACGAGGTCCCAGAGTGCGTCGATGGTGCGCCGGGACTGGCCGTGGCGGCCCAGCCAGGTGGCGAAGTCGATACCGTCCAGCGCCGGGTCGGCCGGGTCGAGCTTCCCCAGAGCGAGCGCGGCGCGCCCGACACTCGCCCGCTCGGCGAGCGAGAGGTGCGGGTAGGAGGCGAGGCCGGCCGCCAGGTGCAGTGGCACGGGCAGCCCGGTGCGGCGCAGCCGTCCGAGCCGCGGGCCGCGCGCGGGCGCGACGTCCAGTACGGGTACGTCCAACCGGTCCTGGAGCGGGGCGAGATGAGCACCGCCGACCCGCTCGAGAAACCAGCGGTACGCGGTGCAGCAGCGCAGATACACATGCTGGCCGTTGTCGACGGTGAGGTCGCCGCGGCGGAAGGAGAAGGCGAGGCCGCCCAGACGAGGACGGCCTTCGACCAGCGTGACGCGGACTCCCGCGCCGGCGAGCTGCAGTGCCGCGGTGACTCCGGCGAGTCCCCCGCCGACCACCACCGCGTGCCGGGACCGCATGTTGTCGTCGTCCGTCATGCGACCTCCCCTCCGGCCGTTGCAGTCAGGGACGCCGCGCCGCGGCGGACGGTTGCCCGCCGTCTGTGCGCGTACGCCGGCATCAGGAACGCCCCCTGAGGGTCCGCCGGGTGATGTGGCGGGCGTCGAGTCCGGACAGGCCGCGCACGGCGACGTACGCCTTCTCGCGTCCGGGCAGGGACACCCGGCCACGCAGCACCGCCTCGGGGTCGCGCTCGATGCGGTCGAGCAGGCGGCGGTAGATGCCCGCCATCGCCGCAACACAGGCGCCGCTGCGCCGGTCGAGCATCGGCAGCAGCCGGTAGCCCTCGGCGAAGAGGGTGCGGGCGCGCCGGACTTCGAAGTGCACCAGGCCGACGAAGTCGGACCCGGGCGGCGGGGTCGCGGTGTGGAAGCCCACGGAGCAGCCGAACTTGGCGAGGTCGTCGGCGGGGAGGTAGGTGCGTCCGCTGCCCGCGTCCTCGCGAATGTCCCTGAGGATGTTGGTGAGTTGGAGGGCGAGTCCGAGGGTGTCGGCGTACTCGGCTGCGCGCTCGGAGCCAGGCGCACCGGGCTGGGTGCCGAACACGCCGAGCGAGAGCCGCCCGATCGCACCCGCGACACACCGGCAGTAGACCTTGAGGTCGTCCCAGGTCTCGTACGTCCCGCCGTGCACGTCCATCAGCACGCCGTTGATGAGTTCGTCGAGCCCGCCGAGCGGGATCGGGAAGCGGCGCGCCGCGTCCGCGAGCGCCACGGCGACCGGGTCGATGTCGTCCTCGTCGACCGCGTCCTGCCGGATCCGGTCCAGCAGGTCACGGGTGCCCTCGAGCCTGTCCTGCTTGGCCTTCGGCTCGAGCGAGCCGTCGCCGATGTCGTCGACACGTCGCGAGAACGCGTACAGCGCCGACATCGCCTGGCGCTTCTCGGTCGGCAGCAGCCTGATGCCGTAGGCGAAGTTACGCGCCTGCTGTCCGGTGACGGCCTCGCAGTAGCTGTACGCGGCCTGCACCGGTGCGGACACCTCCGTCGGTCCCTCCATCGTCCGGCTCACCCCTCTCTACGCGCTCTTCGCAAGACCGCTCCCACTTCACGCAGCAGATTCGCCTTGGTGGGCTTGGGCGGTCCTGGCAGGACATCGTGTCCGGCGTCCGCGATCGCGGTGAGGGCGGCGCGCCCGCCGGCCACGAAACCGGCAAGCAGCAGCCGCAGCCTGCCGTGGACGCTACCCACCAGCGGGGTGCCTTCATCCAGCAGGCGCCGGGCGCGTTCGGCTTCGTATGCGACCAGGACGCGCACCGACGCGCTCCCGGTTCCCGCGGCGAGGTCGGCCTCCGTGACGCGGAACCGCTCCATGTCCTCGGCCGGCAGATAGACCCGGTCGCGCCCCAGGTCCTCGGTCACGTCCTGGAGGTGCTCGATGATCTGGAGCGCGGTGCACACGGCGTCGGAGCGGCGTACGCGCTCGGGGGTGGCGGTCCCGGTGATCTGCAGCACCAGGCGGCCGACGGGGTTGGCGGACAGCTCGCAGTAGGCGAGGAGCTCGTCGTACGTCTTGTAGCGCCGTACCAGCTGATCCTGGCGGTTGGCCTCGATCAGGCCGAGGAAGGGCTCGGCGGGGAGCGAGCTGCGGCGCACCGTCGGCTGAAGGGCACGCAGCAGGGGGTGACGCGGCGTGGCGTCGAAGACGCGCCGCAGATCGGCCTCGAAGGCGTCCAGCACGGCCGGCCGGTCCTCGGCCAGTGCCGGGTCCACGCCGAGGTGACGGGCGTCCGCGCCGCCGGGAGCGAGGTCACCGTCGCCGATGTCGTCGACCAGGCGGGCGTAGCCGTACACGGCCATCAGGTCGTCGCGCCAGGCGCGCGGCAGGAAGAAGGGGGCCACGGGGAAGTTCTCGTCCGCGGCCTTGTCGAGTGTGGCGCGCGCGGGTGTCTGGGGGCGCGCTGCCCGGGTGCCAGTCATGGCGCGCTGCCCGGTGCGGGGACGGCGAAAGCCTCGCGGAGCTGGAGATTTTCCGTCATTGCCGTCACATCTCCCGTTCTACACTGCCGACCCAATACATCCTATTTCGGACACGCCGCCCGTCCTCCCCGCTGAGAGACCGCCCGGCGGACAGGATTCCTAGGGAGTATCGCCCTACTTGCCGCAATTCAGCACCGGTACAGCTTACGTTGTACAACGCCCAGTGATACGTCGGGGTGTTGCGCGCGTTACAAGAACACGTCAATCCCGTCCAACCATCCCTGGCACCCCGGAACTTGACCTTGATGCGACGGTCCCCGCCCGGTGCCGTCGACGGCTCCTGTCCGGCCGTCCCCCCGAAGGACGCGAAAGGCCCCCGCCTGGATGCCACGACGGGAGCCTTTGAACGCGACTGTGAACGGAACGTTGAGCGGAACCCTGACCGACGCTCCCGGACCGGACTACTTGCCGGTCTCCTTCTCGTACGCCCTGATGACCTCGTCGGTCGGGCCGTCCATCAGGAGTTCGCCCCTCTCCAGCCACAGGACGCGGTCGCAGGTGTCCCTGATCGACTTGGCACCGTGAGAGACCAGGAAGACCGTTCCCGCTTCCTCGCGGAGCTCCCGGATCCGTTCCTCGGAGCGGATCTGGAACTTGCGGTCACCGGTCGCCAGAGCCTCGTCGATCATCAGGACGTCGTGGTTCTTGGCCGCGGCGATGGAGAAGCGGAGCCTCGCCCCCATGCCGGAGGAGTACGTGCGCATCGGAAGGGTGATGAAGTCCCCCTTCTCGTTGATACCGGAGAAGTCCACGATCCCCTCGTAGCGGTCACGGATCTCCTCACGCGTCATGCCCATGGCCAGTCCGCCGAGAATGACATTGCGCTCGCCGGTCAGATCGCCCATGAGCGCGGCATTGACGCCGAGCAGGGACGGCTGGCCGTCGGTGTAGACCTTGCCGCTCTCCGTCGGCAGCAGACCCGCGATGGCCCGCAACAGGGTCGACTTGCCGGAGCCGTTGGTGCCGATCAGACCGATCGCCTCGCCGCGGTACGCGGTGAAGGAGACACCGCGTACCGCGTGCACCTTGCGGATACCGCGGGCCTCGCCCTTTTCGCGGCGGAGAATGCGGCTCAGCGCCGCGGTGGCACTGCCCTTGCCGCCGCTGCCGCCGCTGACCCGGTAGACGATGTGCACATCGTCGGCGATGACGGTCGGGATGCGTCCCTGGTTGTTGTCAGCCACGGCCGTACCGCTCCTCAGCCTTCCAGAAATACACAAAGCCGGCGATGCCCAGCAGCACGGCCCAGAGGGCGCCTGCCAGCCAGACGTGCGACGGCAGGTTGGACGAGTCGTACCCGTCGATCAGCGCGAACCGGATCAGGTCCATGTAGATGGCCGCCGGGTTGTACATGAGCACCTCGGCGATCCAGGGCGGCTTGCCCTCGAGCATCACCGAGATGGAGAACATGACGCCCGAGGCGTACATCCAGGTGCGCATGATGAACGGCATCAGCTGCGCCAGGTCCGGTGTATTGCTGCCCAGCCTCGCCATGATCAGGGCCAGTCCGATGTTGAACACGAACTGCATGGCGAGCGCGGGCACGATCAGCAGCCAGCTGAGCGAGGGATAGCTGCCGAACGAGGCCGCGATGACGAACAGCACGATCATCGAGAACATCAGCTGCTGCAGCTGCTGCAACGCGAACGAGATCGGCAGCGCCGCGCGAGGGAAGTGCAGCGCCCTCACCAGCCCCACATTGCCCGAGATCGCCCGGACACCGGCCATCACCGAGGTCTGGGTGAAGGTGAAGACGAACACACCCGTCACGAGGAAGGGGATGAAGACGGCCTTGTCCATTCCCCGGCCCGAGTTGAGGATCAAGCCGAAGATCATGTAGTAGACGGCCGCGTTCAGCAGCGGGGTCGCCACCTGCCAGAGCTGGCCCAGCTTGGCCTGGCTGTACTGCGCGGTCAGCTTCGCCGAGGAGAACGCCAGGATGAAGTGGCGTCGGCCCCAGAGCTGACTGATGTATTCGACGAGCCCCGGTCGGGCACCGCTCACCGACAGGCCGTACTTGGCCGCGAGCTGCGCCGAGGTCAGGCCTTCGTCGGGAGATGGCGGGGCGCTCATCGCAATCGCACCGTCATGGGTTGTGTCACTCACAAGTTGAAACTTTCGTGTTCAAGATGCGCGGCAGGTCGTGCTCTGCTTCGGACGTCCCCGGTCCTGGGAGTACGCCCGATGGTCCCAGACCCGAGCTTGTCAGACGATGGGTGGTCGGCCCAGTCGGGTGAGCCGCCATACCGTACGCCACTTCATGGGCCGACGGGGACCGCAGGGCGTCCGCCAGCCCTCTTCGAAGCCGCGGAACCAGGCCTTCAGCGCGGAGACCGAAGGGCGCCGGGCCAGCGTGAGGAGCACCCAGACAGCGAGGTAGACGGGGACCAGCGGCGCCGGGAGATTCCGGCGGGCGAGCCAGACCCGGTTGCGGGCCACCATGCGGTGGTATACCGCGTGCCGGGAGGGCGGCATCGTCGGGTGGAACAGCACCATGTCCGAGCGGTAGTCGATCGCCCAGCCGGCATCCAGCGCCCGCCAGGCGAGATCCGTCTCCTCATGGGCGTAGAAGAACTCGTCGGGCAGTCCGCCGACCTCGGCGAGGACCTTCGTACGCACGGCATTGGCGCCGCCCAGGAAGGTCGTCACCCGCGAGGAGCGCATCGGGTCGGAGGCACGCAGCCGCGGGACGTGCCGGCGCTGGGTGAGTCCGGTCTCCGGGTCGGCGATCCGGAAGCTGATGATGCCCAGCCTCGGATCGGCCTCGAAGGCCCGGCGCACCAGCTCGCCGGTGTCGCTGTTGGGCAGCAGTCCGTCGTCGTCCAGGAACAGCAGTACGTCGACGCCCGAGCCGGACGGGCCGAAGGCCTCGATGCCGACATTACGACCGCCCGGAATGCCCAGATTGTCGGGCAGGTCCACGGTGCGTACGCCCTCGGGGACATCGGTCACCGGGGCGCCGTTGCCGACGACGACCACCTCGATCGGATCGCCGTCCTGCTTGGCGACCGAGTCGAGGAGGGCGCGCAGATCGTCGGGACGGTTACCCATCGTGATGATGACCGCGCCGAGCTTCATGGGCGTACTCACTTGAGCCTGCTCGAGGCCAGGATGGACACCAGGTGCAGCAGCGTCTGGAGCAGCGCGATGCCGGCCAGCACGGCGACGCCGAGGCGCGTGAAGAACAGGTCGCCCCGGACCGCGTCCAGGACGGCGAGCACCAGGATGAGCAGGGACGCCTCGATACCGAGGACGAGCCGGTGGAACTTCAGCGCGCCGGCGGCCCGGCGGGCCAGTGCCATGCCGGACGAGCGGGGCTCGGACGCCGCCTCCTTGACCGGCGGCAGCCCGCCCTGGTGGCGGGCGACCCCGACCAGATCGGTCTCGGCCTTGATCAGGATCGCGCCGAGCGCGGCGAGGGTGCCGAGGAAGGCCCACAGCCAGTCGATCCGCCCGGGGCCCCACAGGTCGGAGGCGCGCAGGCCGAAGCCGACCAGGACCGCCGCGTCGCACAGGTAGGCACCGACGCGGTCCAGGTACACGCCGGAGAGCGAGAACTGCTTCTTCCAGCGGGCGACCTCGCCGTCGACGCAGTCGAGCAGCAGGTAGAGCTGGACCGCCACGACGCCGAGGACCGCGCCCCAGACGCCCGGCACGAGCAGGGCGGGGGCCGCGAGGACGCCGCAGAGGGTCATCAGGTAGGTCAGCTGGTTCGGCGTGACCTTGGTGGTGACCAGGCGGCGGGTGATGCGCAGGGAGACCTCGCGCATGTACAGGCGGCCGCCCCAGTGCTCGCCGCTTCGCCGGTCCTTCACTCCCTCCGGGTGAACGACCGGACGGAGTTCAGCTACTGATGGTCTTGGCATAGTCGGCGTACGCGTCCCTGATCTGATCGGTGGTGAGGTCAAGGTGCTCGAGGATGGTGAAGCGGCCCGGACGGGTCTGCGGTGCGTACTCCACGGCCTTGACGAACTCGTCCGTGGAGAACCCGATTTCCTCGGGCAGCACTGGCAGGCCGTGTCTGCGCAGCACCTCGGCGAAGAGTCCCGCGTCCTCGCGGGCACCGCGCAGATGCATCGCGAAGGCGGCGCCGAGGCCCACCTGCTCGCCGTGGAGCGCTGAGCGCTTGGGGTACAGCAGGTCGAAGGCGTGGTTGATCTCGTGGCAGGCGCCGGAGGCGGGCCGGCTGTCGCCGGCCACCGACATCGAGATACCCGTCAGGACCAGCCCTTCGGCGAGGACGGTGAGGAAGGCGTCGTCGCCGACGCCACCGGGATGCCGGAGCACTGCCTCGCCGGCCTGACGGGCCATTGCCGCGGCCAGTCCGTCGATGGATTCGCCGGTCAGCCGGTGGGAGAGCTCCCAGTCGGCGACACACGAGATGTTCGAGATCGCGTCACCGATGCCGGAACGCACGTAGCGCACCGGGGCGTCGCGGACCACATCCAGGTCGATGACGACGGCGATCGGCGTGGGGACTCCGTAGGAGCCCCGGCCATTGTCGTTGTCGAGCGTGGCGACCGGGGAGCAGAGTCCGTCGTGCGCGAGGTTCGTGGCGACTGCGACCATCGGCAGGCCGACGCGGGCAGCGGCGTACTTCGCCACGTCGATGATCTTTCCGCCGCCGAGGCCCACGACCGCGTCGTATCGCTTGCCCTTGATGTCGTCGGCCAGCTGCACGGCCGAGTCGATCGTGCCGTCGGCGACCGCGTACCAGTCTGCGCCGGGCAGGACCGGTGCCAGCCGTTCGCGCAGCGCCTTGCCGGAGCCACCGCTGATCGCGACGGCGAGCCGGCCGGAGCTGGAGATCCGCTGGTCGGCGAGGAGACCGGCCAGGTCGTCCAGCGCCCCTGGCCCGATGTCGACGACGACGGGGGACGGGATCAGTCGGGTCAGTACAGGCACGCGATCTCACGGCCCTTCGCGAGGTCGTCGTGGTTGTCGATCTCGACCCACTTGACGTCGCCGATGGGGGCCACGTCGACGGTGAAGCCGCGGTTCACGAGCTCCTGGTAGCCGTCCTCGTAGTAGAGGTCGGGGTCCCGCTCGAAGGTGGTCTTCAGCGCGTCCGCCAGCTCGTCGGCCGCCTCGGGCTCGATGAGGGTGACGCCGATGTACTCGCCGGTGGCGCCCGCCGGGTCCATCAGCTTGGTGATGCGCCGAACGCCCTTGTCGCCGTCCGTGATGACCTTCATCTCCTCGTCGGCGAGATGCTTCACCGTGTCGAGGGCGAGGATGATCTTCTGGCCGTTGCCGCGGGCGGCGAGCAGGGTCCGCTCGACGGAGACCGGGTGGACGGTGTCGCCGTTGGCGAGGATGACGCCCTGCTTGATGACGTCACGGGCGCACCACAGGGAGTAGGCGTTGTTCCACTCCTCGGCCTTGTCGTTGTCGACGAGCGTCAGCTTGAGGCCGTACTTCGCCTCGAGGGCGGCCTTGCGCTCGTACACGGCCTCCTTGCGGTAGCCGACGACTATGGCGGCCTCGGTGAGCCCGATCTCCGCGAAGTTACCCAGGGTGATGTCGAGAACGGTGGTGGACCCGACTCCCGCGGGGTCCACGGGCACGAGGGCCTTCGGGAGCGTGTCGGTGTAGGGGCGCAGACGCCGTCCGGCACCGGCTGCCAGTACAAGGCCGATCATGCGGGTTCTCCTTCGTCATGTACGGCGGGTGCTCCGGAGGACACCCAGAAGCGGATGCTCTCGACGAGCACCACGAGTGCCACGGCCACAGCAAGAACCGTCAGCGCGGTGGTGAAGTCCGAGTTGTTGAGCAGGGCGGCCAGCAGCGCGACTGCCAGGATCCGTCCTTCGTGCCCGCCGGTCGCCCGCACCAGCCAGTGCGGGGGCGCGCCCGTACCGCCGCGGATGCGGTACACCGTGTCGTAGTGATGGTAGGCGACTGCCGCCACCAGGCCGAAGGCCGCGAGCAACGCGCCGTTCACGTCGGCGCGGGCCGCGAGCACCAGGATGGTGCCGTATTCGGCGGCCCTGAACACCGGTGGGACGAGCCAGTCGAGTGCGCCCTTGAGGGGGCGGGCGACGGCGAGGCCCGAAGTGATGACATACACCACAGCGGCGAGGACGGGCCATACGGTGCCGTAGCCGGTGAAGGCCGCGGTCGCCACGAGAACGGCGCCGCCGGTCACGGCGGCCGCGAGCGGGACGAACCCGGGAAGGCTCCGCGCGCGCGTCGCGAGGGAGCGCGCGACGGCTTCGGCCGGCGGGCCCGAGTCGGCGAGGTCCGCGAGCGCCCGGGCGGCACGGTCGGTCCTCTGCGCCTTGCGGGTCAGCGAGCGCAGGACGCGGCCGGCGGTGGTGTAGCAGGCGGCCAGTCCGCAGCCGATCAGCAGCGCGTAGAAGACGATCCGAGGGGTGGTCACGGCGGTGAGCACGGCGATCATCGCCCAGCGCTCGCCGATCGGCAGCACGATCATCCGGCGCACCCAGACCGTCCAGCCGACGCTGTCGAGCTTGTCGGAGAGGGCAGCCGTGGGACTGGTGTTGGCCGTCGCGTCGTGGTTCGCCTCGTTGAAGGAGAAGTCGACGACGTGCCGGCAGGTCTGCAGCACCATCGCGCCGAGCGCCAGCGCCCAGACGTCATCACCGCTGCGGGCGGCGCCGAGGGCGAGGCCCGCGTAGTAGGCGTACTCCTTGGCACGGTCGAAGGTCGCGTCCAGCCAGGCGCCCATCGTCGAGTACTGCAGCGAGTAGCGGGCGAGCTGCCCGTCGGTGCAGTCCAGGACGAAGGAGAAGAGCAGCAGCAGGCCGGCCGCGATGTATCCGGCGCGGGTGCCTGTGGCCGCGCCGGCCGCCGCTATCAGTGCGGTGAGCAGCGAGGCGGTGGTGACCTGGTTGGGGGTGAATCCGCGGCCGGCGCACCAGCGGGCGAGGTAGCGCGAGTACGGGCTGACGCAGAAGGTGGTGAAGAACCCGTCGCGGGCCTTCACGGCCGAGCGCAGGCGTACGGCTTCGTCATCGACCGAGGCGACGGCCTGCCTGGCCTCGTTCCTGGCCTGGGGGTCACCGGGGACGGTCGCGACGAGCGACCCCAGCTCGGGGCGGTGCACGGCAGTGCCGTCTGCGTCGAGCGCGTCGGCGAGCACATCGGGCAGCACCGCGGTCCGGACGGCCGACAGGGTGTCGCTGTCGTCGCTCACACCGTCGGCCCGTGCGGCGGCCGACAGGGCGCGGCTCAGGGCAGTCCGCGCCTCGGGCTGCGCGGTGAGTGCGCCCGGGACCGCGGCGGCCGGGAAGCGGGGATCGGTCAGTGCCAGCCGCAGGGCGTGGACATGTCCGACGAAGTGGGGGTCGACGACGGCGACGCGGTCGGCGAGGGGTACGGCGTCGATCAGCGCCGCGGTGCCCTCGGCACCGGAAGCTGCCCGTACGTCAAAGCCCAGCGACCGCAGATCGCCCTCGAGCGACGATCCGGGTACCGGCGGACCGGTGAGGATGGCGGTCGACAGACGAACTCACTCCTTGGAACTGACAGTGCGGGTGCGCGGCGGCTCGGCCCGGCCTACCCGGGCGGCGGCACGTCGGCAGAGGCTATCGGATGTACGGAAGCGGGATTTCACTGGCCGTTTACGTTCCGCTCGGCATGGACCGGACCCGAAGGGCCCGCCGCGATCATCATCGTCGATCCAAGCCTCGGCCGACAAACCGCGGCAGGGCAGGGCCTAGGGTGGTCGGCATGACGTGGCTGATCACAGGTGGGGCGGGGTACATCGGAGCGCATGTGGCGCGAGCCATGACGGCGGCAGGTGAGCGGGTCGTGGTACTCGACGATGTCTCCTCGGGCGTCGTGGAGCGGCTGCCGGAGGGAATCCCGCTGGTGCGCGGAGCAGTCCTGGACCGGGAGCTGCTGGACCGCACGCTCGCCGAGCACGCTGTGACCGGTGTCGTACATCTCGCGGCAAAGAAGCAGGTCGGAGAGTCCGTCGAGCAGCCGCTGCACTACTACCGGGAGAATGTGCACGGTCTGACGGTGCTCCTGGAGGCGGTCGTCGAGGCCGGCGTGAAGCGGTTCCTCTTCTCGTCCTCGGCCGCTGTGTACGGCGTACCGGAGATGGACCTGATCCCCGAGTCCGCTCCGTGCGAGCCGATCAACCCCTACGGCGAGACCAAGCTGGCGGGCGAGTGGCTGGTCCGGGCCGCCGGCCGGGCGCACTCCCTGTCCACCGCCTGTCTGCGTTACTTCAATGTCGCGGGCGCGGAGCGGCCGGAGCTGGCCGATACCGGGGTGTTCAATATCATTCCGATGTTCTTCGACCGGATCACCCGCGGTGAGGCTCCGCGGATCTTCGGCGCCGACTACCCGACCCCGGACGGCACCTGCATCCGCGACTACATCCATGTCTCGGATCTGGCCGATGCCCATCTGGCGGTCGCGCGCAGGCTGGCCGAGCAGGAGGGCGGCGGGGATCTGACGGTCAACATCGGCCGTGGGGTCGGCGTCTCGGTGCGCGAACTGGCCGATCTGGTGGCCGATGTCACGGGATACACCGGCGAGCCGGTCGTCGAGGCGCGCCGTCCCGGCGATGCCGCGAAGGCCGTCGCCTCGGTCGATCTGATCGCCAAGGAGCTGGACTGGACGTCCTCGCGAGGGGTGCGCGAGATGGTCGAGTCGGCCTGGGACGGCTGGTGCCTGCGGCACCCCGAGGCCCGGATCAAATGATCTTGTCAGCGCCCTGACCTGCGGTCATTTCCGCAGGTCAGGCGATATGACAACGGTGTTCAGTGCCGTGTTTGCCCGATACCCCCCACCCGTAGTTCACTGAGGTCTCGGCAGATCGTTTCGACGACCAGGAGGCGTCCTCATGGGGGCTGGGCACGACCACGGGCACTCGCACGGCGGACCGCCGCCGACCGGCACCGCGGCCGCGGCCTACCAGGGACGGCTGCGCATCGCGCTGGCCATCACACTGAGCGTGATGGTCCTGGAGGTCGTCGGCGGCGTCCTCTCCGACTCGCTCGCCCTGATCGCCGACGCCGCCCATATGGCGACGGACGGCGTCGGCCTCGCGATGGCGCTGCTGGCGATCCACTTCGCCAACCGCCCGGCCGCACAGAACCGCACCTTCGGCTTCGCACGGGCCGAAATCCTCGCGGCCCTCGCCAACTGTCTGCTGCTGCTCATCGTCGGCGGGTATCTGCTGTACGAGGCGGTGCAGCGCTTCATCACGCCGGCCGAGACCAAGGGCGGGCTGACCATCGCCTTCGCCCTCATCGGTCTCGTCGCCAACATGATCTCGCTCTCCCTGCTGGTGCACGGCCAGAAGGAGAGCCTCAATGTGCGCGGGGCGTATCTGGAGGTGCTCGCGGACACGCTCGGCTCGCTCACGGTGCTGGTGTCGGGCGGCATCATCCTCGCCACCGGCTGGCAGCCGGCCGACCCCATCGCGTCGCTGGTCATCGGCCTCATGATCGTGCCGCGCACCTGGAAACTGCTGCGGGAAACCCTCAACGTCCTGCTGGAGGCGGCTCCCAAGGGCGTCGACATGGGCGAGGTGCGGGCACACATCGTCGCTCTTCCCGGGGTGGAAGACGTGCACGATCTGCACGCCTGGACGATCACCTCCGGCATGCCGGTGCTCTCCGCGCATGTGGTGGTGAGCCAGGACGCCCTGGACACGGTCGGCCACGAGAAGATGCTGCACAATCTGCAAGGCTGCATCGGAGATCACTTCGATGTCGAGCACTGCACCTTCCAGTTGGAGCCCATCGGTCATGCGGAGCACGAGGCCAGGCTCTGCCACTGAGCGCTGCCAGTCTTGCCTCCAACTTCGAGAGGAGCTGAGTTGATGACCGTCACGGTGAAGGCTGCCCCGCGCAGCGCGCGGTCCATCCTCGCTTCCGGGCTCTCGACCGACAGGTGATCCCGCGTCACGCGATCACGTGCGTCTGACCTGATCGGGCACTTCCGACCCGAGCCGGCACTTCCGACCTGATCGCGCAGGCCCGACCTGATCTCGCACGTCGGCCTGAGCCCGCACACATCAAGGGTTCCCACGTTGTCCGACAACGCTCTCCACAACGCTTTCTTCGCCCTGCACCACGGTCTTCCGCGGCAGGGCCCCGGTTCCGAACAGCAGCGCAAGGGCGCCGGGCAGGCGGTCGTCCGGGCCGTGCTGGATCTGGCCAGGGTGCGCGGGGAACGGCTCGTCCTGGTCCTCGGACATCCCGACCACTACCCGAGGTTCGGTTTCGAACCGGCCGAACGGTACGGAATCAGGCCAACCTTCGAGGTGGCCGACGAGCCGATGATGGTCCTCGTGCCCGACGGCTCGGGGGGCGTGCCGCGCGGCATGATCCGCTGTCCGGCGGCCTTCGGGGTCTGATGAGTTCTGATGAATTCTGGTGAGTAGGGTCGCCCTCGCCGCGTGCACGCGGCGAGGGCGGACATGCCCGAGCTGTCGAAGTGCGGACAAGCCGCTTTTGTACGGCAGACTGGGCAGGCCCCGCAGGGCCGAGGACCACAGCGAAGGATGGGTATGCCGACCACACCAGCCACCGCGGCGAACAGCTCGTCGAACGGCGCACCAGAAGCGATCCTGCTCGAACTGGTCGACGAGCACGGCACCACCATCGGCACCGCGGAAAAGCTCTCCGCACATCAGGCACCCGGACAGCTGCACCGGGCGTTCTCCGTGTTCCTCTTCGACGAGCAGGGGCGGCTGCTGCTCCAGCGCCGCGCGCTGGGCAAGTACCACTCCCCCGGCGTCTGGTCGAACACCTGCTGCGGCCACCCGTACCCCGGCGAGGCCCCGTTCGCGGCCGCCGCCCGGCGAACGCACGAGGAGCTGGGCATCTCGCCCTCGCTGCTCGCCGAGGCGGGCACGGTCCGCTACAACCACCCGGACCCGGACTCGGGCCTGGTCGAGCAGGAGTACAACCACCTCTTCGTCGGGATGGCGCAGGCTCCGCTGCGGCCGGACCCGGAGGAGGTCGGCGAGACGGCCTTCGTGACGCCGAAGGAGCTGGCCGACCGGCACGCGGAGGCACCGTTCTCCGCGTGGTTCATGACCGTGCTGGAAGCGGCACGGCCTGCGATCAGGGAGCTCACGGGGCCGTCCGGGGGCTGGTGAGGCAAGCCGGGCCGGCGGCGGGCCCGGTACGGCGGTCTACAGCGGCGCGCTGTCGCCGACCGGCTTCAGCGGCAGCGCGGCCCAGATGATCTTGCCGCCGCTCGCGGTGTGCTCGACGTCGCACGATCCGCCCGCCTCCAGGGTGATCTCCCGTACGAGCAGCAGACCGCGGCCGCCCGTCTGTGCGTAGTCCGTCTCCAGCGCCTTGGGCCGGTAGGGGTGGTTGTCCTCGACGGAGACGCGGATCCACTCCGCGCCGATGGCGACCTCGACGGCGACCTCGGGCGAGAGCAGCGCCGCGTGCCGTACGGCATTGGTGACCAGCTCGGAAACGATCAGCAGCAGTCCCTGGACGAGATCGTCCTGGGCCGGTACACCCTGGCGGTTCAGCAGATCGCGTACGGCATGCCTGGCCTGCGGAACAGATACGTCGACGGCAGGAGCGGTGAATCGCCAGACGCCCTCGTACGACAGTGGCCGGGCCGGGACGCTCCCGCGGCTCTCCATAGGCCGGCACCCACCCTCGGATCGATTGCCGCTGACCATCGAGTAATAAGTGTTGGGAGTCAGTTGGTCCGGACCGGGTTGCTGAACGGAAGTCAGCGCCAATCGACGGTTTTTGACCGGGTGCGCATGACAGCGTCAGGTGTGCGACTGTTCCTGATCTTCTTCTGGCCGCTTCGCCGGCTCCGTGACGACGGTCTCCAAAGGATCATAGGTTCGGGTCCGGCGGATAGCATCCGGCTCATGGAGCCGCCCCAGTCGTCCGAGCCGCAGCCGCAGCCGCAGCCGCAGCCGCAGTCGCAGTCGCAGTCGCCGCAGTTGACGCACGCCGTCGCGGACGGTGTCGCCACCGTCCGCATCAGCAATCCCGCCAAGCGCAATGCCATGACCGCCGGGATGTGGCGGGCCCTGCCCGAGTTGCTCGGACAGCTGGCGACGGACGAGGCGGTACGGGTGCTGGTGCTGACAGGCGAGGGCCCGACCTTCTGCGCCGGCGCCGACATCTCCTCGCTCCGTGAGCCCGGCGAGGCCCCGCAGTCGCTGGCCGTACGGGCCGAGGAGGCGCTGGCCGAGTTCCCGAAGCCGACGCTTGCCGCAGTGCGCGGGTACTGCGTGGGCGGCGGCTGTCAGCTGGCCGCGGCGTGCGATCTGCGGTTCGCGGAGGAGGGCGCGCTGTTCGGCGTGACGCCGGCGAAACTCGGAATCGTCTACCCGTCCTCCTCCACCCGGCGGCTGGTCTCGCTGGTGGGTCCGGCCGCCGCCAAGTATCTGCTGTTCTCCGCCGAGTTGATCGATGCGCAGCGGGCGCTGCGGACCGGTCTGGTGGACGAGGTGCTGCCGGGCGCCGAACTGGGCAAGCGGGTGGCGGAGTTCACCAGGATCATCGCGTCGCGCTCCCAGCTCACCCAGGCCGCGGCGAAGGAGTTCGCCACGGGCCGCACCGACCGTGACGCGCACTGGCAGGAGCAGGCGCGCGGCAGCGGCGACCCCGCGGAGGGGGTCGCCGCCTTCCTGGAGCGCAGAGCGCCCCGGTTCACCTGGACCACCTGAACGCCCGGCCGATGGTCCGCCCGACGGCCTACCGGAGGATGAAGCGGCTCTTCGTACGGAACTCCTCGACCAGCGCGGCCGGGGCCTTCTGCGGCGATCCGGCGTCGTACGGCGGCTGAGGGTCGTACTCGGTGAGCAGCTGTACGGCCTGCGCGTGCTCCTCGTCCGCGATCCTGCCGACCAGCGTGAGCCCCATGTCGATGCCGGACGAGACACCCGCGGCGGTGACGTACTTGCCGTCGGTGACGACACGCTCGCCGGTGGGCTCGGCGCCGAACCGGCGCAGGAAGTCCAGCGCCAGCCAGTGCGAGGTGGCCGGGCGGCCCTCGAGCAGGCCGGCCGCGGCGAGCAGCAGCGAGCCGGTGCAGACCGAGGTCGTCCAGGTCGTGGTGGCGTCGACGGCACGCAGCCAGTCCAGCAGTGTCTCGTTCGCCATCTGATCGCTCTGGCCGGGGCCGCCGGGGACGACGACGATGTCCGGGCTCTTCACCTCGGCGAAGGTCTTCGTGGCGACGAGCGCGAGGTCGCCGCGGTCGTTGCTGACCGGGCCGCTGTGCTCGGCGACGAAGACCACCTCGGCGCCGGGAAGGCGGCAGAGCATTTCGTAGGGCCCCACGGCGTCCAAGGCGGTGAAGCGGTCGAAGAGGACAATGGCGATCTGCATGCTGGTCGGTCCCTCTCGGTTCGGGTTCATACCGGTCCTCCGGGCTGCTTCGGCACTTCCGGCGCTTCGGCTCCTCCGGCCGCTTCGGCACTTCCGGCTGCTTCGGTTTCTCGAGCTGCTTCGGTTTCTCAGGCTGCTTCGGTTTCGGGCTACTTCGTGGTCAGGGTGCGGAAGCGGCGCCGGTATTCGGCCGGTGCCGTGCCCAGGGTCTTGACGAAGGCGCGGCGCATGGCTTCCGAAGTGCCGTAGCCGCAGCCGCGCGAGATCTCTTCCACGCCGTCGGGGCTGTCCTCCAGTAGCCGGCGCGCATGCTCCAGACGGACCCGCTCGACGTAGCGGCCCGGTGTCGTACCCGTCTCCTCCTGGAAGGCGCGGGCGAAATGGCGGGGCGAGAGCCTGGCGCGGGCGGCGAGTGCCTCGACCGAGAGATCCCCTTCCGGATGCTCGGTGATGTGCTGCTGCACATCACGCAGCGGCTCGCGGCGCGCGGTCTGTGCGGCGAGCTGGGCACTGAACTGCGCCTGGTTTCCCGGTCGCCTGAGGAAGACGACGAGATGGCGGGCGACGGTCAGCGCGATGTCCCGGCCGAGATCCTCCTCGACCAGGGCGAGGGCGAGGTCGATACCGGCAGTGACACCGGCCGAGGTGGCCAGTTTTCCGTCGCGTACGAAGATCGGGTCCGGTTCGACGTCGACGGCCGGATAGCGGCGGGCGAGATGGTCGCAGCTGGCCCAGTGCGTGGTGGCCCGGTGGCCGTCGAGCAGACCGGCCTCGGCCAGCAGCAGGGCTCCGGTGCAGACGGAGACCAGACGCTCGGCCCGCGGGGCGTGGAGGCGCAGCCAGTCGACGAGGCGCGGGTCCGGGGCACGGGTGCCGTTGCCGCCGGGAACCAACAGCGTGTGGGGGGCGACGGCGTCGGCGAGGCTGGTCTCCGGGACGAGCGTCAGCCCGCTGGAGGTACGGACCGGGGCACCGTCCAGGGAAGCGGTTCGGATCTCGTACGCGCCGCCGGCCGCCTGGCTCGCGCCCGCGAAGACTTCGACCGGGCCGGTCACATCGAGGCTCTGCAGGTCGTCGAAGAGAACGACGAGTACGGATCGCTGGGTCATGGTGTCCATGCTCGGCCGTGGCGGAGACGGCCGCAATGACGAGTACCCCACCTTTCCTGCCATGGGCCTGCACTTCACTACGTACCGACCAGTCGGTAACGTGCTTCTCATGAGTTCTCCGACATCGCGCGCCGGACGCCGCTGCCACAATGCCCTCAACCCGCTGCACTCGACGGTCTACTTCTCGCCCGACTTCACGCGGGAGCTCGCGCAGCTCGGCATCGAGGACGCGAGTGCCGCCTACTTCGCCGGGCGCGGCGCCGCGATGGGCGCCGTGGGGCCGGGTGTGGTCGCCGCGGCCTTCTACAACTTCAACCACGAGCTGATCGCCCGGCATCTGCCCGCGGTGTGGGACACCGCATCCCCCGGGGCCGTGCTCGAGGCGCGGCTGCGTGCCGTGGACAGCACGCTGCGGCGGCTGCTCGGCGACGACGTCGTCGCGTCGAAGGAGCTGGCGGAGGCCGCGGAGCTGGCGCTGCGCGCCGCCGAGGCGGGCACCCGGCACGCCCGGCCCCTGTACGCGGCGCACGCCGATCTGCCCGTACCCGAGGAGCCGCATCTCGCCTACTGGCATGCCGCGACCCTGCTGCGCGAACATCGCGGGGACGCCCATCTCGTGGCGCTGCTCTCCGCGGAGCTCGACCCGGTCGAGGCCCTGGTGAGCCACACCGCGACCGGCAAGGGCATGGCGCCGCGCTGGATTCTGGCCACGCGCGGCTGGCGGCGTGCGGACTGGGAGTCGGCCGAGGGACGGCTGCGCGAGCGCGGGCTGCTGGACGGCGAGGGCGAGTTGACCGAGGCGGGCGCGGGACTCCGGGCCGAGCTGGAGGAGCACACGGACCGCCTCGACCGGGCACCGTACGAGCATCTGGGCGCCGAGGGCGTCGAGCGGCTGACCGAGCTGGGGCGCGGTTTTCTGATGGCCGCGGTGAGCGCGGGCGCCTTCCCCGCGGACATCGGCGGCGGCAAGGGCTGACGATCATCGAGGAGGGCTGACGTTTACCGAGGTCCCGCGGGGTACCCGAGCGGTGACAGACACCCGTCCTCGGAGGTTCCCTTGTTCAGCGCCATCGCAGATGTACTCCGGCAGATCGGCTCGGCGATCGCCACCGTGGTCACTCTGCCCTTCCGGGCGCTGGCCCGGCTCTTCGGCGGAGCCTCACATGGCGGCGGCCGGACGCGCCACGGCTGAGGCGACGGGCGACACGGCGCCCGGCCACCCGGCACAATGCACTTTCAAGCACAGCCAGCATGAGAAGGCGAGTCGGGGAACCGTGACGACGTCCATCGAAGGCAGGATCGCCGAGGAGCTCGGCGTACGCGCGCGGCAGGTGAAGGCGGCCGTCGAGCTGCTCGACGGCGGGTCGACCGTGCCGTTCATCGCGCGCTACCGCAAGGAAGCGACCGAGATGCTCGACGATGCGCAGCTGCGCACGCTCGAGGAACGGCTGCGCTATCTGCGGGAGCTGGAGGAGCGACGGACCGCGATCCTGGAGTCCGTACGCGAGCAGGGCAAGCTGGACGAGGCGCTCGAGGCGCAGATCCGGGGCGCCGACACCAAGGCCCGTCTTGAGGACATCTACCTGCCGTTCAAGCCGAAGCGGCGGACGAAGGCGCAGACCGCGCGCGAGGCCGGTCTCGAGCCGCTCGCCGATGGCCTGCTCGGCGACCCGTCGGTGGAGCCGCTCGCGGCCGCGGCGGCCTTCGTGGACGCCGACAAGGGTGTGGCGGACGCCGCCGCGGCGCTGGACGGCGCACGGGCGATTCTGACCGAGCGTTTCTCCGAGGACGCCGACCTGATCGGCGAGCTGCGCGAGCGGATGTGGACGCGGGGCCGGCTCGCGGCGAAGGTACGCGAGGGCAAGGGCGACGCCAAAGAGGGGCCGGGCGCCAAGTTCGCCGACTACTTCGACTTCGCGGAGCCCTTCACCAAGCTGCCCTCGCACCGGGTGCTCGCCATGTTCCGTGGCGAGAAGGAGGAAATCCTCGACCTGGTGCTGGAGCCGGAGGAGCCGTCCGAGCAGCCGGGCCCTACGGCGTACGAGGGCATGGTCGCCCGGCGCTTCGACGTCGCCGACAGGGGGCGGCCCGGCGACAAGTGGCTTCTGGACACGGTGCGCTGGGCCTGGCGGACCCGGATCCTGGTCCATCTGGGGATCGATCTGCGGCTGCGGCTGCGTACGGCCGCCGAGGACGAGGCGGTACGGGTCTTCGCGGCGAACCTGCGGGATCTGCTGCTGGCCGCGCCGGCGGGCACACGGGCGACGCTCGGACTCGACCCCGGTTTCCGTACGGGTGTGAAGGTCGCCGTCGTCGATGCGACGGGCAAGGTCGTCGCGACGGACGTCATCCACCCGCACGTCCCGGCGAACAGGTGGGAGGAGTCGCTGGCGAAACTGGCGCGTCTGGCCCAGGAGCACGCGGTCGATCTGATCGCGATCGGCAACGGCACGGCGTCCCGGGAGACCGACAAGCTCGCCGGTGAACTGTGCGCCAAGCACCCGGAGTTGGGCCTCACCAAGGTGATGGTCTCGGAGGCCGGCGCTTCGGTGTACTCCGCGTCCGCGTTCGCCTCGCAGGAACTGCCCGACATGGATGTGTCGCTGCGCGGAGCCGTCTCCATCGCGCGTCGTCTCCAGGACCCGCTGGCGGAGCTGGTGAAGATCGACCCCAAGTCGATCGGAGTCGGCCAGTACCAGCACGATCTGTCCGAGGTGAAGCTCTCCCGCTCGCTGGACGCGGTCGTGGAGGACTGTGTGAACGGCGTCGGCGTCGACGTCAATACCGCGTCCGCACCGCTGCTCTCACGGGTGTCGGGCATCGGCACCGGCCTCGCCGAGAACATCGTCGCGCACCGTGACTCCAACGGTCCGTTCCGCTCGCGCAAGGCGCTCAAGGAGGTGGCGCGGCTCGGTCCGAAGGCGTACGAGCAGTGCGCGGGTTTCCTGCGGATCCGGGGCGGGGACGACCCGCTGGACGCCTCCAGCGTGCACCCGGAGGCATATCCGGTGGTGCGGCGGATGGTGAAGGCCGTGGGTGCCGAGGTGGCCTCGCTGGTCGGCAACGCACCGGTGCTGCGCTCGCTGAAGCCGGTGGAGTTCGTGGACGAGACATTCGGTCTGCCCACGGTGACGGACATCCTGCGGGAGCTGGAGAAGCCCGGGCGCGACCCGCGGCCTGCGTTCAAGACCGCCACCTTCAAGGAGGGCGTGGAGAAGCTCGGCGACCTTGCGCCGGGGATGGTTCTGGAGGGCGTGGTGACCAATGTCGCGGCGTTCGGCGCCTTCGTGGACGTCGGTGTCCACCAGGACGGTCTGGTCCATGTGTCGGCGATGTCCAAGACCTTCGTCAAGGACCCGCGGGATGTCGTGAAGCCGGGCGACGTGGTGAAGGTGAAGGTCATCGACATCGACATCCCGCGCAAGCGGATCGCCCTGACGCTGCGGCTGGAGGACGAGGCCGAGCCGAAGGCGGGCGGTGACCCGAAGCAGCGTGAGCGGGGTGAGCGGGGCGGCCGTCCGCCGCAGCAGCGCCGTCAGCAGGGCGGGCAGGGTGGCCAGGGCGGCCGCGGCGGGGACCGTGGCGGCGACCGCCAGGCCCCCGCGGCGGCGCCCAGCGCGAAGGCGGGCGCGCGGCGGCGCGCGGGGCTTGCGGGTACCC
>NZ_JBSFUK010000030.1:0-65136 GCF_053591755.1 Streptomyces sp. NPDC002926 | reverse complement strand
GGCGCGAGCGCGTGCAGCGCACCGAGCAGCAACGCCGTCGCCAGGGCCACGGCAAGACCGTGATGGCGGCAGCCGCGGCGGCCGGCGGGCGCAACTCCCTGCGCGACGTCCTGTCGCTGGGCGCGTCGGTGACGGTCACGCACACGCTCGGAGTGTTCGCGCTCGGCGCGCTGATCACAGCGGGCTCGGCGGCCGCGCCGTCCGTGGTGGCGTGGCTGGGCGTCGCGAGCGGTGCGCTGGTGGCCGTGGCGGGAGCGGTGCTGGTGCGCAGAGCCTGGCGGAACCGCGGCAATGCGCACGGACACAGCCACGGGCACAGCCACAGTCACGACCACGACCACGGACACAGCCACGGGCACGGGCACGGGCACGGTCACAGCCATGGCCACACCCACGACCACCGCCCACTGAGTTTCCGCTCCACCCTCCTGCTCGGCTTCGCCGGCGGACTCGTCCCCAGCCCCTCCGCCGTCGTCGTGCTCGTCGGCGCCGCGGCTCTGGGCCGCGCCTGGTTCGGTCTGCTGCTCGTCCTCGCGTACGGCGCCGGCCTCGCCCTCACCCTCGCCGCCGCCGGCTTCGCAGCCGTCCGGCTCGGCGAACGCGCCTCCCGCCTTCTCGGCGAACGGAGCCTGCGCAAGGGAAGGATGTTCTCTTCCGTGCAGCGCGTACTGCCGCTCGGCACGGCGTGCGTGGTGCTCGCCCTCGGATGCGGATTGGCGCTCAAGGGGGCGGCAACAGCCCTTGCGTGAGCTAACTTGGGGTAGTTGCTCTGCTACGGATGGGGGCTCGCTGTGAGCGAAGTGCCGGGCGATGATCGGTTGGTCGCGGGGCGCTACCGCCTGCTGAGCCCGCTGGGCGAGGGCGGGATGGGCGCCGTGTGGCGGGCCCGTGACGAAGTGCTGATACGCGATGTCGCGGTCAAGGAGGTCCGCGCCCCCGCCGGTCTCGGCGATGCCGACGAGCGGCGGCTCTACGCACGCCTGGAGCGGGAGGCATGGGCGGCGGGCCGGATCTCGCACCGCAATGTGGTGACCGTCTACGACGTGGCGACCGAGAACGGCCGGCCATGGATCGTGATGGAGCTGGTGCGCGGGCTCGCGCTCTCCGATGTGCTCGACGCGGAGGGTCCGATCACCCCGCAGCGCGCGGCCCACATCGGCGCCGAGATCCTCGCGGGCCTGCGCGCCGCGCACGAGGCGGGTGTGCTGCACCGCGATGTGAAGCCCGGGAACGTACTCATCGCCAACGACGGCCGGGTGGTCCTCTCGGACTTCGGGATCGCCACGGTCGAGGGAACCTCCAATCTCACGATGACGGGCGAGCTGATCGGCTCTCCCGAGTTCCTCGCGCCCGAGCGCGCGCTGGGGCGCACTCCGGGGCCCGAGTCGGATCTGTGGTCGCTCGGGGTACTGCTGTACGCCGCGGTCGAGGGCAACACCCCCTTCCGGCAGAACACTCCGCTGAGCACGCTGCGCGCCGTCGTCGACGAGGAGCTGCCGCCGCCGCGCAGGGCCGGCGCCCTGGCGCCGGTCATCGCGGGACTCCTGCGCAAGGATCCGGCGGACCGCCTCCCGGCGGAGGAGGCCGAGCATCTGCTGCGGGTGGTGGGCGCGGGTGGCGGCGCGCGTACCGCTCCGCCGCCCTCCCCCGGTCCGTACAGCCCTGCGGTGACGGCCTCGGCCGCCGCACCGGCCCCGGTGCCCGGGCAGTTCGGTCCGCCGCCGACGCCCGCGACCACGGCCACGGCCACGGCGACGACGGGTGTGCCGCACGACCGCTCGCGGCGGGCGGCCACGGTGCTGGTCGCCGGTGCGGCGGTACTGCTCCTCGCGATCGGCGGCCTCGCATGGGCTCTGGTCAACAAGGACAGGAACCCGGGCGGATCGGACAACAGCGGCAGCACGGCGCCCGCGGGCGGGAATGCCGGCCCCGCCAGTCCCGGCAGCAGCACCCCGAGCGGCGGAACGGACAGCGGCAGCACGGGCGATGGCGGTACCGGCGGTGGTGGTACGGACGGCGGGTCGGCCAACGCGGGCCATGGGTCCAACGGCGGCAACGGCGGCGGTGCGCACACGCCGCCGCAGAGTGTGAAGGTGTACGTCCGGACCGTGCACGGAAGTTACTCGGGCAGTTGTCCGCCGCCCGAGGCGGAGGCGCCGGCCTTCCGGGCGACGATCACGGTCGGCCGCACTCCCGCGGCTGTCGAATACCGCTGGGCGACCAGGAGCGGGGAGAGCTCCGACTCCGGCTGGAAGACGCTGGACTTCGAAGCGGGGGGCGGCAAGCAGCGGCAGGTCAACCACATCGAGCTGACCTACAGAGCGAACGAGACGCACCACGACCGGATCCGGGTGGAGATCCGGAGTCCGGTCGAGGTGCGCTCCGACTGGATCGACTTCTCGGTGACATGTGAGCAGGAGACCCCGACGGATGGGGCCTCCTACACGCCGAACACCTACGGAACGACGGGGTCGGGCTGACCGGGAGGTCAGGCGTGGGAGGCGAAGACGGACAGGTAGCCGCCGGAGTGTCCGGACGCGGTGGGGTGGTAGGACTCGCTGATGTTGAGCCAGTTGACGCTGTGCAGCCAGGCCGACCCGGAGCAGATCTCGTGTCCGGTGAAGGCGGGGGCGACATCCGCGAAGTCGTAGCCGTGGTTGGCGGCGCGCTTCGCGATGGCGGCGTTGAGATAGTCCGCGGCCCCGTTGATCGCGGACCGTTCGTTCTCGCTCAGTCCGGCGATGCAACTGCCGCCGAGCTTGTAGAAGCGGGGGTAGCCGAGGACGACGACCTGGGCCGCCGGGGCCTTCGATCTGATCGCCGAGTAGACCGAGTCGAGCTTGCCGGGAAGGGTCGAGTCGACGTAGCTCTTCGCCTGGTTGATCCGGTTGACGCAGGTGGATTCGGACTGCAGGACGCAGGTCGTCATGACGTCGGCGAAGCCTGCGTCATTGCCGCCGATGGTGATCGAGACGAGGTCGGTCGAGGAGTTGAGCGGGGCGAGCTGACCGGCCGTGACATCACCCGTACGAGCGCCTGAGCAAGCGGTGAACGCGAACGACGAGGGTGAATGCGCGGCCGCCCAGAGCCTGGGATAGGCACGGGTGCTGCGCTTGCAGTCGCCGCTTGCGCTGTCGTAACCACCGGCCCCGAGACCCGATGAGTAGGAGTCTCCGAGGGCCACATAGTCCAGCGCCAGGGCGCTTTCCGAGGCTTGCGCCTGGCCCGCTCCGGTGAGAGCGAGGACGGCGCCGAGGAGGAGTGAGGATGAGAATGCCGCGATTCGGGACAGTTTCATGGAACCTCCCTTTAGCAGGATCTCTGCCACAACTTTCGTAGCAGGCCCCATACTTCACCGGAAGTGTCCATGCCAAGAAGATTCCGTGAGAGCTCCTTGACGGAGCGTCGCCGACTGCGCAGCATTGAGACTCGACATCCGACGCGTTGGGGGGCGAGTCGGTCATGCGGACGATCAGAGACAAGCCGGCAACTGTCCGGACAGACCTGCTGCCGGTGCTCGCGGGCGTCGCGGTCGCCATCTCCGGAGTGGGCGTCGCGCTGGCGCTCGCCGACGTGCGGTCGCCGCTGCGCGCGCCGTTCATCCTCTTCTTCGTGTTCGCCGGACCGGCCTGCGGCATCGCCGCGGTGCTGTCACGGCCGGCCCCGGCGGCCCGCGCCGTCACCGCCGCGGCAGGGGCGCTCGTCATCGATCTGCTGGTCGCTCAGACCAGGTCGTCCCTGCACACCCTGACGGTCGGCGGCGGGATCATTGCGGTGGCCGCGATCACCGCTCTGCTCTTCCTCTGGGCACTCGGCCGGCAAATGCGGAAGCCGGAACTCACCAATCCCGCTGATCGATTGATGAAAGGGATCAAGAAGATCCGATCGGGACGGTTCCGCATCCGACCGCTGAAGTAGAACAAAAAAGTAAAAAAGCGGGGTCATGCTTCAGGTCTTGCCATACAGTCTTATTCATCAATACCGTCGTACATCCACCCGCAACGGTTCATCATGCAAAGCGGCTCTAGGGGAGGGCTCAAGCGTCGCGATGGATCCGGAGCGGAGCGCGGTAGGGGGGTGCCGTGCTCGGTTTTCGCGCTCATTCCGAGCCGTACGCCGCGCGGCCAGTTTTTCCAGCTCACCCACCAGACAGGGAGCGTTATGCCGTCATGGCCGGGGTGAGAAGTACCCCCCTTTCGAACCGGACACTCATCCGGACTGCCCGGGGGCGGGCGGTCCACCGGTGGAGAGGGAAACAGACTCATGAGCTCAGTCCTGCGCCCGGCCGCTCCGGGGCAAGATCCGTTCACCGAACCGTCGCACCATGGGGACAGCGCCACAACAGCCATCGATCCGGAAGGACCGGTGAACGGAGTCGGCCGAATATCCGCCAACTACCGCCCGATCTCCTCGCATCTCGCGATCACTCCGCCCGTGAGCGTCGTGATCCCCGCCATGAATGAGGCGGAGAATCTTCCGTACGTGTTCAAGACCCTTCCCGACTGGATTCATGAAGTCGTTCTGGTCGACGGGAATTCCAGCGACAACACCGTCCAGGTGGCCCGCGAACTATGGCCGGACGTCAAGGTCGTCAAGCAGGTCGGCAAGGGCAAAGGGGATGCCCTCATCAGCGGATTCGCCGCCTGCACCGGCGACATCATCGTAATGATCGACGCCGATGGTTCCGCCGACGGCCAGGAGATCGTCTCGTATGTCTCCGCACTGGTGTCCGGGGCCGATTTCGCCAAGGGATCACGCTTCGCCAACGGCGGCGGCACGGACGACATGACTCCGATCCGCAAGCTCGGCAACTGGGTGCTGTGCGCCGTCGTCAATGCCAAGTTCGGGGCCCGTTACACCGATCTCTGCTACGGATACAACGCCTTCTGGAAGCGCTGCCTGGACAGCGTCACGCTGGACTGCACCGGCTTCGAGATCGAGACCCTGATGAACATCCGGGTCGTCAAGGCCGGGCTGCGGGTGCAGGAGGTCCCCAGCCATGAGTACCTCCGCATCCACGGCGTCAGCAACCTCAGCGCCGTACGGGACGGACTGCGGGTCCTCAGAGTGATCCTCAAGGAGAAAGGCGTGCGAAGAGCAGCCCGCCGCCGTGCATCGGCGACGCTCAGCCTCAGGATTCCGCGGGGAGAGGCATCTTGAGCGACCGCGCCTTCTCCGTGGTGATCTGCGTCTACACCGAGGACCGCTGGGAGGACATCCTGGCGGCCGTCGACTCGGTGCGGGCGCAGTCACTGCCGGCGCTCGAGACGCTGCTCGTGGTCGACCACAACCCGGCGCTGCTCGAACGGCTCGGCAAGGAGTACAAGGAAAGCGCGGCAGAACGTGAGGAGGTGCGGGTGCTCGCCAACGCGGGCCCCCGCGGCCTCTCCGCGGGCCGCAACACCGGGATCGCCGCCGCCCGCGGCGAGTTCGTCGCCTTCCTCGACGACGACGCCGTGGCCGAGCGTGACTGGCTGCGGTACTTCGCCGAGGGGTACGACGACCGGTCGGTGATGGCCGTCGGCGGGCGGACGATGGCCGCCTGGGCCTCGGGCCGCAGACCGGTCTGGTTCCCCGAGGAGTTCGACTGGGTCGTCGGCTGTACCTACCGGGGACTGCCGCACGGCAAAGTACGCGTCCGCAATGTGCTGGGCGGCAACGCCTCCTTCCGGCGCAGCGCCTTCGACGCCTCGGGCGGCTTCGCCACGGGAATCGGAAGGGACGGCGACAAACGGCCGCTGGGCTGCGAGGAGACCGAACTGTGCATCCGGCTCGCCGAGGCGCTGCCGGACGCGGTGCTCCTGATCGACGACCGCGCGGTGATCCACCACAAGGTCCCCGCCGTCCGGGAGCGGTTCGGCTACTTCCGCACCCGTGCCTACGCCGAGGGCCTCTCCAAGGCGCTCGTGGCCCGGAGTGTGGGCGCAGCCAAGGGACTCGAGTCCGAGCGCCGATACACCACGCGGGTCCTGCCCGCCGGGGTCGTGCGCGGGCTGCGCGACATGGTGCTGGGGCGGCGCGGCGGTGCGGGCCGGGCGGGCGCGATCGTCACCGGGGTCGCGGCGGCGGCGGGCGGCTATGTGGTGGGGAGCGTACGGGCCCGCCGGGGCGGCGCCACGTTCTCGTCCGGTCCCCTTGCCGCATCGCGAGGTGAACCCGGATGAACCAGCCGGTACCCATCCTGATGTACCACGCGGTGGGACACCGCCCGGCGAAGGCCGCGTTCGGCCTCTCCGTCTCACCCGACGCCTTCGCCGAGCAGATGGAGCTGCTCGGCGAGCGCAGGTTCACGCCGGTCACCGCCGCGCAGCTGGGCGCCGCCTGGCGGTCGGGCGGCGGTCCGTTGCCGCGCCGCCCCGTGGTGATCACCTTCGACGACGGTTACGAGGGTGTGCACCGGCACGCCCTCCCCGTCCTCGCCAAACACGGCTTCGCGTCGACGCTGTTCGTCTCGACGGGGTGGCTGCGCGGCGTCCACCACGAGGGCGGTGCGCTCGACACCATGCTCGACTGGGACCAGGTGCGCGAACTGGCCGCCGCCGGCATGGAGATCGGCGGCCACACCCACACCCATCCCCAGCTCGACCAGCTCGACAACGGCCGGCTCTGGTACGAGACGGTCCGCTGCCGGGACATCATCGCCGACGAACTGGGCGCCAGACCGGTCTCCTTCGCGTATCCCTACGGCTACTCCAGCCGCCGGGTACGGCGTACGGTCCGCGCGGCCGGTTTCGCGCAGTCGCTCGCCGTGGGCAACGCACTCGCCGTGCGCAGGCAGGGCCCGTACGCCCTGGAGCGGGTGACCGTCCGGCGCGGCACGGACATCGAGGAGTTCGAGCGGCTCGTCGTCGGCAGATCCATCGCCCGGAACTTCGCCAAGGACCGCGCGCTGACCAAGGGATACGCGCTGGTGCGCGGGGCCCGCAGGACCGTCGGGCTGTTGAGCCGGGCCGGTGGCTGATGCGGGAACCGGCCGCGGGCCGCCCCCGGGCACGCCACCGGTCAAAACACCGTGCGTTCGGCGGCCCCGTGCCAGATCATGGGCGCATGTCTGCTAAGCCTCAGGACGCTCTGCCGATCCGGCTCAACGTCGACGACAGCGATTCGCCTTCGGATGTCGTCGACGCGCTGTTCCTCGGTCGCTTCGCGACGGGCGAGCAGCCGCACTCCCACAGCTCCACCATCGACCGCGTCAAGCCCGGCGCCACACTGCTGCCGCCGGCCGCCTCCGTACTGCGCTCCGCGCGCGACGACGACCGCAGCGCCACTCTCGCCGAGGGCGAGGGCTGGACGCTGCTGGTCTCCCGCTGGAACCGCGGCGCCGACGTCACGGTCACCGCGGTCAGCTCCGAGCTGGCCGAGAAGGTCCTTGGCCAGGCGACGGACGGCGCCCACGACGAGCCGGAACCGCAGCCGGAGAACGTCACCATGGGGTTCTGGTACGTCTCGCCACGGCGCGGTCCGCACCGCACCACGCGCCAGATCGCCGCGGGCACCTGGGAGGAGGTCCGTCCCAACTACACGGCTCCGGTGGCCGATGCGATGGACCAGCTGATGAAGATCACGCCGGACGACATCTCCGGCCGGCTGCTCCTGCTCCACGGCCCGCCGGGCACCGGCAAGACCTCGGCGCTGCGGACCCTGGCCCGCTCCTGGCGTGACTGGTGCCAGGTCGACTGCGTACTCGACCCCGAGCGGCTCTTCAACGACGTCGGCTATCTGATGGACATCGCGATCGGCGAGGACGAGGGCACATCGAAGGGCCGCTGGCGGCTGCTGCTGCTCGAGGACTGCGACGAGCTGATCCGCGGCGAGGCCAAGCACACCGCCGGCCAGGCGCTGTCCCGGCTGCTGAACCTCACGGACGGCCTGCTGGGCCAGGGCCGTAACGTCCTGGTGGGCGTGACGACCAACGAGGACCTGGAACGCCTCCACCCGGCGGTAGTCCGCCCGGGGCGCTGTCTGGCCCGGATCGAGGTGGGCTCGCTGACCCGCAAGGAGTCGGTGAACTGGCTGGGCACGGAGGAGGGCCTGGGCCGCGAGGGCGCGACGCTGGCCGAGTTGTACGCGCTGCGCCGCGGCAACAGCCCTGCCTCGGTCCCGGCCCAGCACGACGGCGCGGACGCGGGCTTGTATCTGTGAGCGGGAGTGGCGCGTCGTGAGCGCGACGTGTCGGCGCCGTACGACGTCGTACGGCGTCGGCATGGCACCCCGCCGTGGTACACCGCGAGCCGGACGACGCGCGTACGGCGTGCCTTCGTACGGAGAGGGCCGGACGCGCGGGTCGGCACCGCGCGTTCGTACGGCGCGAGTCCGGCCGGCGCCGGCCGAACAGCCTCGTTACCGCTCAGCGCGAGTCCGAGCGGCGCCGGCCGACGGCCTCGTTACCGCTCAGCGTGAGTCCCGAACGCCTGAGCGCAGACGCATGAGCCCGATCGCATGAGCCCGGTGCGGCAAGAGGCGTCGGCGTCCGCCTACTTCCCGTACGCCGCGCGCAGTGCGTCCTCCACCGCCGACTGCGCGGCGGCGCGGGTCAGGCCCAGGCGATGCGCCTGCTCGGCGTACACCGCCGCGGCCGCGGCCGCCCGGCGCTGGGCCGCGTCGCCCGCAGCCGCGATGAACGTGCCGTTCCGGCCTCGGGTCTCGATCACTCCGTCGGTCTCCAGCGCGCGGTACGCCTTGGCGACGGTGTTGGGGGCGAGCCCGAGGCCCTCGGCGAGCCCGCGCACGGTCGGCAGCTTGTAGCCCACCGGCAGTGCGCCCGAGCGCGCCTGCCCGGAGATCTGGGTACGCAGCTGTTCGTACGGAGCGACATCCGCATCGGCATCAATGGCGATCTTCAAGGTCACCCACCGATTCTCCCCCACCGCCCATAAATGAGAGGCGCCGCCACCCGGCGGGCCCGTACCGTCCCTACCCATGACCTTGATCGTCCGTGATTTCCGCCTCGAGGACGCCGCATCGGTGTCCCGCGTCAGGCGTGCCGCTCTCCCCTACATGGTGAGCACGCCCGAAGCCGTCGTCTTCGGTGTGGAGTCCGCCAACCCGGCCAAGAAGTACCGGCTGTTGATCGCCGAGAAGGACGGGGAGATCATCGGCACGGCCCATGCCGGCATCGCGTACGACTCCAGCGAGCCGGGTCAGTCGTTCGTCACTCCGCACGTCCACCCCGATCACCGGGGCCGTGGCGCGGGTGCGCTGATTCTGCGCACCGCCGAGGAGCATCTGACGGCCGAGGGCGCGAAGACCGTCTACGCCTGGGCGATGGATGATCCGGAGTCCCGCGCCTTCGCGGAGAAGCACGGCTACCGGCCGACCCGTCCGGCCCACTTCCAGCGTCTTGACCTGGCGAACGGAACGCTGCCGGCAATGCCCGAGCTGCCCGCGGGCGTCGAGCTGCGTACCGCCGCCCACTTCGAGGCCGATCCGCGGCCGATGTTCAGGGCGGACGCCGAGGCCACCTCGGACGAGCCCAGCGACATCAGCACGGACTTCGACGACTACGAGGACTGGATCAGCCACACCTGGAACAACCCGCTGCTGGACCGTGGGCTGAGCACGGTCGTGCTGGTGGACGGCGAGATCGCTGCGTTCACAGCGGCCCAGTCGGACGGCAGCGCCCGCTATATGTCCGGCATGACGGGCACGCTGCGCGCCCATCGCGGGCGGGGTTTCGCGAAGCTCGCCAAGACCGACTCGCTGCGCCGCGCCCGCGCTGCGGGCTACACGGATGCGTTCACCAGCAATGACGCGGACAATGGCCCCATGCTGGCGGTCAACAAGTGGTTCGGCTACGAAATCTGCGCGACGGAGGTACGTCATGTCCGCACCCTCGGTTGAGGTGCGGCTGGTCAAGGCCGGTCAGACCAAGATCCGCTATCCCGCCGAGCTGGTCGCGGACGACGGCAACCGTGTCACGGTCCGTGCGCCGTGGGCGGGCGCGGGGGCGCGCGACTTCGGCTTCGTACGGTTCGAGCCGGGCGATGTCTTCACCGAGTACTACTGGCGGGACCGCTGGTACGCGGTGAAGGAGGTCCGTACCGACGACGGCACGCTGAAGGGCTGGTACTGCGACATCACCCGTCCTGCCGTCCTCGACAGCGGCGAGCTGGTGGTCGAGGACCTGGACCTCGATCTGTGGGTGTCGGCGGATGCATCGTCCGTACTGCGCCTGGACGAGGACGAGTTCGAGGCGAGCGGGCTCGCGGCCCGCGACCCGGAGGCGGCGGAGCATGCGGTCCGGGCCCTGGACGAGCTGGAATTCCTGGCTCACAGAGGCAAGTTGACCGATCTGCTCGATCACAGCTGACGGTAGCCGGCGAGCCGCTTGCGGTATGGGACGCCTCGAGAGCCCGTTCCTGCGCATGCGTCTCGGCGGCGCCCGGCCGGAGCGCCACCGCCCCGACTCCGCTCCAGTCCGGTCCTCGGTCCTTCGCTACGGGGCGTGCTCGTGATCGACGAGTACTTCGTGGATCACGTGTCGCGCGTTGGCCGCCATCACCGGATTCGAGTCCCGGTAGTACGGAAGCTCGATGAGCGCGATCGACAGCGCCCAGCCGCGACCTCGCGCCCAGGTCGCGTCATCGACCTGCAGGCCGACGCGGAAGACATCCCTCGTGTCGGCGGTCAGCAGGCTCCACGCCACGATCAGGTCGACGGCCGGATCACCCACGCCCAGGCACCCGAAGTCGATGACGGCGCTGAGTCGTCCATGGGCTGTCAGCACATTCCCGGGTTGCAGATCTCCATGGACCCATACGGCCGGGCCGGTCCACTCGGGGGCCCGCAGGGCCGCATCCCACGCGGCACTCGCCGCGTCGGTGTCGATGATCCCGTGCAGTTCCTCGATCGCGGACCGCGTCGGAGCGTCCCGCACCGCCAGGGGTACGCCGCGGTCCGCGGGAGGCCCGTCCACGGGATGGATCCGGTGCAGCGCGGCTACGAACTCCGCCAAGTCCTTTGCGAGCTTCGCGGGTTCGGCGATGCGGCCGATGGCCGGGTTCTCGCCGTCGAGCCAGCGGTAGACGGACCAAGGCCAGGGGTAGCCCTCCGCGGGCGTTCCCTTCTCGAGCGGGACAGGAATGGCAACCGGGAGCGGTGGGGCAAGCCGCGGCAGCCACTGGTACTCCCTCTCCACATCACTGACGGCCCACTCGACGCGGGGAAGTCGCACGGCCATGTCCTCGCCGAGCCGGTACATGGCGTTGCACGTGCCTGCGGAGTCGACCAACTCGACGGGAAGGTCCGCCCACTGCGGAAACTGCGCGGCGAGCAATCGGCGCACGAGCGACTCGTCGATGTCGACCTCGTCGGCATGCATCTTGCCAGCGCACATGAGCACCTTCTGAGGCGGAGTGACGGGGGGAGTGATGTCGGGTGGCAGGTCCAGGTCGATGCAAACGGTTCGGGATGCGGCCCGTCAACTCATTTCCGTGGCCTGGCGGCCGAGCCGTGAGGTGGTCGCTCTGTCAGGCCTGTGTTGCGTCGTGGATGCATGTCCGACTAGTCTCCCAACCAGCTTAATGCGCGTCACAAAGCATTAAGCCGAACGGGGGATCAACGCCGGCGCCTCATGGGGCGCCGGCGTTGAAGACTCTGACGGGTCATCAAACGGTGCGACCTCGGCCGGGGACGGACGAGGTCGCCGCGCGCTGTCGCACCTGCGCTGCGCCGCCGGCCCGCCCGTCTCCGAAGGATCCGGGTCGGGCTTGGGCGGCCGAGGGTGCTTGTCACGTCGCTGCGCTACGGGCGCCGCTCATCCTGGATGACCCGATTCGCGCAGATGTCAGCTGACTGACGGGCGACTCTGCAGGTCCGACTCTCCGCCGCAGTCAGCTCCGTTCTGGAGCCTTGTTGCCTGCCGATGGCCGAATCTGACAGAACATAGTCATTGCGGTCGCTGCAATGGGGCGAGACGATCAGCGCATGCTCGAACCGCACAGAGTCGTCATCGTCGCCTTCGCGGGTGTCGAACTGCTCGACGTCACAGGTCCGGCTGAGGTGTTCTCAGTCACCACCCGGGTCGCAGGCACCGGCCGGCCCGGCTACGTCGTCCAGATCGCGACAGCCGACGGCGGTCCGGTGGCCACCTCCAGCGGCGTCCGGCTGATGGCCGACCTGACCCTTGACGAGGTGAACGGCCGAGTGGACACCCTGCTCGTTTCGGGCGCGGTCAGCCTGGGCGAGGACGGTGTGGAGCCGGTGCTCGACGGCAGGATCACGGACTGGCTGCGTGAAGCGGCGCCGAGGGCCCACCGGACCGGCTCGATCTGCGCGGGCGCGCACCTGCTGGCCGCGGCCGGCCTGCTGGACGGCCTGTCCGCCACGACCCACTGGCTCACCGCGGCGAAACTGGCCGCCGAGCACCCGCAGGTGACCGTCGATCCGGACCCGATCTTCATCCGGGCCGGCAACATGTGGACCTGCGCCGGTATCACATCGGGGATGGACATGGCACTGGCCATGGTCGCTGAGGACCACGGCCAGGATCTCGCCCTGGCCACCGCCCGGATGATGGTCATGTATGTCAAACGCTCCGGCGGCCAGAGCCAGTTCAGTGTGCCGCTCTCCGTACCGGCCTCCACGGGCGACCGGATCGACGACCTGCGCGTGTGGATCGGTGAACACCTCACCGCGGATCTCGCCACCGATGCTCTGGCCACACGGCTGCACGTAAGCGTGCGCCACTTCTCCCGGCTGTTCCACCGGCGCACCGGCACCACGCCCGCCGCCTACGTGGAGTCCGCTCGCCTGGAAGCCGCCCGCCGGCTGCTGGAGGAGAGCGACCGCAGCCTGCCGGAGGTCGCTGCCGGCTGCGGCCTCGGTTCTGTAGAGACCCTGCACCGTTCGTTCCAGCGCCGGCTGGGGACCACTCCCGCCGAATACCGTCGCCGCTTCCGTTAGATCAGCGCACCGCCCGCCGACCGCCCATCACCGCCCATCACCGCCCGGCGGATCCCAGGCATGCCCGCACGGGCAGCCACCACACCTCGGAGGACACGATGTCCCGAACGAAGATCATCCCCATCCCGGTCATGGGCCGGACCGCCATCAACGCCTACCTGCTCCTGGGCCGGCGGCCGGTGATCGTCGACGCCGGGACACCGGGCAGCGGCCGTCGGATCCGCGACCGGATCGCCGAGCACGGAGTGGACCCTTCCGACGTCTCGCTGATCGTCATCACCCACGGACACATCGACCACTTCGGATCCGCCGCCGAGCTGCACCGCCTCACCGGGGCGCCGGTCGCCGGCCATGTCGCCGACCTTGGACCGTTCCGCACCGGCCGAGTCCGCGCACCGTACCTGCCCACCGGCCCGATGGGCCGCGTCATGGACCGGAACAAAGACCTCCATGCCCAGGTGGAACCCGTCGAACCCGGCGTTCTGATCCAGGGCGAGACGAGTCTGGAGGACTTCGGGATCGCTGGCCGGATCATGCCTACCCCTGGACACACCGCCGGATCGATCTCCGTCCTCACCGACCATGGGGATCTCGTCGCCGGTGACCTGGTCGCCAACTCCTTCATGGGCCTCATCCCGGGCAGGCCGGCCAACCCGCCCTTCCACGACGATCCGTTGCGCAACCTCGCCAGCCTGCGAAAGATGCTCGCCCTCAACCCCACCAGACTTCACGTCGGACACGGCGCCCCGCTGGAGCCCGACCGGGTCCGACGTTGGGCCGCCCGGGAACACCGCCGCCTGTCCCGGCTCGAAGCAACCGGGCGGATCGCCACCCGCACGGAGAACGACGTGGCCTGACCGGCCATGCGCCTGGATCTCCGCCAGGACAGGGGCCCGGGCCGTGCACGACCGTGCTCGCGGAACCGACATCGGGTGAGGTCCACGACTGGCCGGCCCTTCACAACTGGCCCTGGACCACCTGCTCTACGCCCTTCTCGTGAATTTCAGAGCATGATGAGCAGACGTGTCTTCGGCTTGAGCTTTCTGTTCACCGAACGACTCTGCACGTATACCTCCAACTTGGGATTACGCCCCGCCTTCACGGAGACGGTGCCTTGGATACCAGTGCCGAACAGAAGACTGCGTGCCGCGTCGCCCGTGTATGCGCGGTCAGTGTCCTTCTCGACCACGATGACTTCCTTGTCGGGCTGAACCTGAACCCGGGTGCCCAGCTGGTAGTAACACGACCCGCGTTCGTACGTCACGCCCGGATGCGAATCAACGAAGGATCGAATCTCGACCTCCGTGTCGACCTTCAGGAGTCGATACCTGTCGGCCGGGACCGGTTCGAGGTTCGCCCGCACGTCGTCGACCGATATGTCCTGGCCGACCGCGAACAGATTCTTAGTGCCGCGCACGCCCTGCTCGCGGCCACGGAGGAAGCTGGTGGCGGCAGCGCGCACGGTACCGATCGCCTCCTCGACACCCTCCTGGGAATCCGCATCCCAGATGGCGATGTTTCCGGCCGGGAAGCCGTAGTTCTGGGCGGTTCGCTTCGCCAGGGAGTTCGGAACGAGGATGGCGGAAGTCCAGTGGCCCGGAAGCGCACCCATCTTCGCCGCGATCCTGTCGAGCCAGGAGCCGAGGATGGCCATGTCGCCGTCGTGCCGTCTGTCGCCGCCGGAGGCGTTCTCCTCGCCGTCCGTCACCACGATCTGGAGGAAGCTGTGCTCGCCGTACGCCTCCCAGATGTGGCCCAGGTCGTCCAGGGACTTCAGAGAGGCTTCGATGAGGGCCGTAGCGCCATTGTTGACCTTGTACAGACCCCGCATGGACGGCAGATGCTTCACGTCCATGTCCCAGACCAGGTTCTCCACCTTGTGGTCGAAGGAGTAGAGGCTGATCCGGGTCTCATGACCGAGGCTGTCCGATTCGGACTTCAAGCCCGCCACGAACTCGTCGACGACGCGGACGAGTTGGCTCTGGTGCTGATGCATGGAACCCGAACAGTCCACTACCAGCGCGACGTGATTCACCTTGTGCTGGATCTTGTTGGCGGACACGATTCTGCTCCTTCGCCGAGGCTCCCCGAGTGATGTCTCCACACTATGAGGAGGCACTGACAACAGAGCTTGACGGACGATCACCCGCCGCCCCCGCGGCCGACCCAGGGCGGGAGGCAGCGGTGAGAGCCGGACGCCCGTGTTCCGAGCACGCGGCCTGCCCAGGCCGTTCCCCGCCTTCTTCCTCACGTCCACGCGATGCGCTGGACCGCGTAGCGGCACAGCCGGGCGCCGTAGAGGTCGAGGGCATCGTCGGGGTCCGTCGCATAGTGCACAGCGACGTCGGACCATCAGCTCCAGCCGTAGGGGCGGGCGTGGCGGCGGGCGTCGTCGCTGTGTTCGGGTTCGATGAACTCCAGTTCGATGGCGCGCTGTCGCAGCAAGACCTCGCCTGCCGGCTTTCGCTGGTGCTGCGGTTGCGCGTCGGTCTCCTTCGCGGCGTGGGCGAGGTGCGGGCACCGGGCCCGTGACGGTGCCAGGGGAGTCGCTCACGCTTCTTCAGCGAGCGGGATGGATTTTCAGGGGCGCGAGTGGGGCGGCGGACACCGGAGGGCCTGTCCGGTCGACCCGTCCAGTCGGCCGCACGTCGTCCGTGATCCGAGTGGTCCGGTGCTGTGGCTGTTTGGGTGCGGGCAGCCGCGGGGATTGCGTGGAGCATGATCCGAACCATTGTGCGCGGCTGCGCAGCGGGGGCCGCGGGGACGACCGCATTGAACGCCGTGTCCTATGCCGACATGGCTTTGCGCGGCAGGCCCGCCAGCAGTGTGCCGGAAACTTTGGTGGACACGATCGCTACCCGGGTGGGGCTTCCGCTCCGGGAATCGGCCGAAAAGGGCAACCGGCTCATCGGTCTCGCAGCGGTGACGGGTGTCGCCGTGGGGTGCGGGGCGGGCGCCGCTGTAGCGCTGGTCCACCGGGCAGGCGCTCGGATGCCCCTGTGGTTGGGAGGGCCTCTCACCGGAGCATTGGTGATGGTCGTCGCCGACGTGCCGATTGCCCGCCTCGGGATCAGCGATCCTCGCACCTGGTCAGCCGGCGACTGGGCCTCGGACGTGGTACCGCACCTTGTTTTCGGTCTGGTCACCTACGGCCTGGTGACCGCGTGGGATCAGCAGCCGTGACCTTCGCCGCGGCCATCTGACCTGATTGGTGGGTCGGCGCAGCCTCAGGCCTGCGCGACATCCCTGGGAGCGCCCTGGTCTCGGGGCAATCGGCCCACGTCTCCGGGCGCAAGGAGCAAGCCCGTCCCCGTGCAGGCGAGCCTGGACGGGGATCCCCGACGCAGACCCAGCCTCTCTCGGGCCCGAGATACTCGCGGACGTTCAGTGCTTACCCACGCGTGGTGCCGACTCCAGCCCTCTCCTGTGGGGAGCCAAGCAGGGAGCCGAACGGGGAGCCAGCACGGCGGCACGAGGCAACTCCCCATGGACGGCCGCGGACAACTGAGCGCCGAATCCCGTGGTCAGCCGTACGCGCTCCGCAGCGTTCCTTAAGCCCCCTCTTACCTCCCCCTTAAAGCGACCATAAGGATCGCCATCACCCCCTCCCAACAGGCGATTTCGACGTTCCCAGCGGCTAGCTTGCTGATCGCCGGGGCCGGTTCGAACAGTCGGCGCAGTAGTCCGACGGGGGGCCGCACCGCCCGTTCGAGCCTGCCCCGGGTCCCCCCATATGCCGCTTGAAGGAGAACGTCACCATGACCGCTCGCCGTATGGTCGCCTCGGTCGCCGCCCTCGGGTTCGCGCCGTTCGCGTTGGCCGGGCTGGCTGCCGCTCCGGCCGTTGCGCACGGGTCGATGACGGACCCGGTCAGCCGGGTGTCCGCCTGTTTCGCCGAGGGGCCGGAGAGCCCGGACTCGGCAGCCTGCAAGGCGGCGGTCGCGGCCAGTGGGACGCAGGCCTTCTACGACTGGAACGAAGTCAACATCGCCAACGCCGCCGGCAATCACAAGACGTTGATCCCGGACGGCAAGCTGTGCAGCGCCGGCCGTGACAAGTACAAGGGTCTCGACCTGCCCCGCGGCGACTGGCCGTCCTCCAAGCTCGCCTCCGGCAATCACACCTTCCACTACAAGGCGACGGCTCCGCACAAGGGTTCCTTCGAGCTGTACCTCACCAAGGACGGCTACGACCCGTCGAAGGCCCTCAAGTGGTCGGACCTGGAGGCGAAGCCGTTCGCGAAGGTCACCAACCCCAAGCTGGTGAACGGTGAGTACGTCTTCGACAGCGTCGTCCCCAACAAGTCGGGCCGTCACCTGATCTACTCCATCTGGCAGCGCTCCGACTCCCCCGAGGCCTTCTACACCTGCTCCGACGTCGTCTTCGGCAAGGACAACGGCAGCGCCGGCGGTGCGGCCCCGGTCGCCTCCGCCCCCTCCGACAAGGAGATCGCGGACGGCACGGACAAGTCCACGGTCGACCACAACGGCCATGGCGGCGACGAGCATTCGGAGCACTCGACGGCTCCGGCCACCACGGCCGAGCCGTCGGTCGAGCAGCCGGCGGTCAATGCCCCCGAGGCCAACGGCGCCGCCACCGAGCCCGCCGTCGCACCGGACGCCGGCAGCGAGAACCTCGCCGAGACCGGTGGCAGCGGCAACACCCCGTACATCGCCGTCGGCGGCGCCGCCGCCCTCGCCATCGGTGCCGCCGCGATGTTCGGCACCGCCCGCCGCAGGACAGCAGCCGGCGGGCGTCACGGCCGCTGACCGTCAGCAGCGCAGACACGACTGCGGTCCGCTCCCCCGAGGGGAAACGGACCGCAGTCGCGCGTTTCTGAGGGATCTCAGGAGAAGATCGACGCGCAATTCGTCGGCGTCGCATGCGCCGGGTCAAGCGCGTTCGCCACCTCGTGATAGGCGATCCGGTCGAACAGCCCGATCGCCAGATGCTCCGACAGGTCGACCGCACACAGGTCCTGGAGAAGGACGTTGCGCACGTCCGGTCCGACCAGGTACGCCGAGCGGTACGGGGTGACGACCTCGTCGTAGCGCGTGGCAATGACGGTGTAGTGCACGCCGGGCACGGTGTCGCCGCCCGCGTTGAGTTTGGTGAGGAAGGCGGAGCCGATCATCTGGTCGGCCAGCCCCGGGGTGGCGGCGTTGAGCAGATCCTCGGCGCCGGGGAAGTACGGCAGCAGCTTGGTAAGTCCGCTCAGCGTGGTGCCGTGATTGTCGGGCCCGAGGCCGACCAGCGTGTTCACCTTGTCGGCCCCGCCCAGGAACTTGAGGTAGTAGCGCGGCATCATGCCGCCCTGGGAGTGGCCGACGAGATCCGCTTTGGACGCGCCGGTCGCGGCGAGCACCTTGTCGACGTACGTGTCGAGTTGCTCGGCCGATTTGTCGATCGGGCCGAGGCCGTAGAAGAGCGGCACGCCGGGGAGCTGCCCGTAGTCCAGGCTGAAGACGCAGTAACCGCGGTTCACCAGGTACGGAGCGAGGGCGAGCCAGTTGTCCACGGCGTTCCCGAGGGTTCCGTGGACCAGGACGACGGGGCGGGGATGGGCGGCGGAGGGCTTGCAAGAGTAGTTGTTCCATCCGCTGTGGGGAGCGGATTCCGCATTCGCAGAAGCGGCATTGGCCGAATCGGCGTGCGCGGCGGCGGCGGGGGTGAGGGTGACGGCCGCGGCCAGGAACAGGGCGGCCAGCGGTCTGAGGGCACGTTTCCAGAGCAGCATCGAGCAGTCTCCTTGCGGCTCAAGGGAGTAGCGATGGCTGGTATGTGGTGCTGCCGCTAACTTACGCACGAGTAACGAAGGAATGGAAGTTACGTGCCGGTAAAAACTGAATATGTGTCAATAGCAAGTGTCACGCGGCGAGTGAGCCCGGCACGACCGCCTGCGGCCCGAACCTGGCCCGCGCCCGGTCCGCCACCGCCTCGATCCGCCGCGCCCGTTCGTCCGCGGGGTCGAATGTCAGCTGCCGCGCGGCCCGTTCGACAGGTGTCAGATCCTCCGCGCGCAGCGACAGGCTCCGCACCCTGGCCCGCTGCAGGCCGAGCGATTCATGGATCCGGTACGCGACGCCGGTGAGCGCCATGGAGTGAGCGGTCGGCTCGCGCAGGGCGCGCGCACGCGTGGTCGTCGACCGGTCGGCGTACCGCACGGTGAGGCTCAGCGAGCGGCACACCTGGCCTTCCCCGCGCATCCTCAGCCCCAGTTCCCCGGCGATCGAGAGCAGCGCCCTGCGGTGCTGAACCGGATCCAACTCATCGCGCGTAAAGGCCCGTTCGGCGGCAATCGAGCGCGCCGCGGCGTTCGGGACGACCTTCGTACGGTCGATGCCGTGCGCCCGCTCCCACAACTCGCGCCCGGCGCGCGCACCGACGATCCGCTGGAGTACGGCGAGCGGCGCGCCGGCGACCCTGCCGATGGAGTCGAGGCCGTACGCGCACAGGGTGCGGGCCGTCGCCGTCCCGACCCCGTCCAGCGCGGCGACCGGTTTGCCGGCCAGGAATCCTGCCGCCTCGTCGTCCGCCACCACCAGGGTCGTCCCTGGCGTGGCCTGCCGGGCCGCCATCCTGGCCAGCATCGGGCTCGGTCCTGCCCCGATCACGCAGTCCACCCCGCAGTGCGCGAGGGCCCGCACCCGCAGCAGCGAGGCGAGCTGGGCCGCGTCCCGTCCGAAGTACCGCTCGGCGCCCCGTACATCGATGAGCGCGGCGTCCGGCGGGAGCGCCTGCACGACGGGGCTGATGTCCTCGGCCAGGCCGAGCAGCACGGGCAGCGCCGCCTCGACCCCGCCACCCGCCTCGCGCCCCGCCTCACGCGGCGGCGGCTGCCGGAAGCGTACATAGAGGATCATCCCGCGCTCCCAGGGCTCTGGTGCCACAACTTCCGTCCGGTGGCGGCCTGTTTCTCACCCGGCGGCTGAAGGTCCGCCCAGGGGTTCAGCTCATAGCCCGTCGGCAGCTGGATCCGGCGGCCGTTGTCGCCCGGCCCATCCCCTTCCACAGGTACGGGCGCGGCCAGTCGCGCCGCGACCGCGTCGAGCCCACCCGTGCGCCGCAGCTCCACCAGCTCGGCCAGGTTCCAGGCCGCCCCGCCGACCACGCTGAGGCTGCGCGGTCCGCGCCGCTGCACCACCCCGCGCACCAGCAGCAGCCAGGAGTGGAAGACGGTGTGCGCGCACGCGGCGTGGCTGTCGTCGAAGAAGGCCAGGTCGACCAGGCCCGTACCGTCGTCGAGCGTGGTGAAGATGACCCGCTTGCCGGACCGGATCGGCGGTGTCTGGGTAGCCGCCTTCGCACCCGCGACCAGCACCGTCTGCCCGTGCCGTGCCGTGCGCAGCCGCTGTGCGGAAAGCACTCCCAGCTCCTTCAGGAAAGCGTGGTGATCGTCCATCAGGTGGCGGGACGCGTCCATGCCGAGGACGCCGAGTTCGGCGCTGAGGCGTTCCGCGTCACCGAGGTCCGGGAGCCCGACCGGGGCTGTCTTCTGCCCGTCGCCCAGAGGGAGTTGACTTCCGTACGCCCCTGAACCCGACCCGGAACCCCGGTGGCCCCGGTGGAGTTCGGCGAGGTGCAGCAGCAGATCGCGCCGGTTCGCGCCGAAGGCGTCCAACGCGCCGACCTGGGCCAGCCGTTCGGCGACCGGCCGCCCCGGACGGGCCCGCTGCCAGAAGTCCAGCAGCGAGGAGTAGGGCTGCCCGGCCTCGATCCGCGCCGCCTCCACCCCGCTGATGCCATGGACGTCCGAGAGCGCGAGCCGCAGCCCCCACACCCCAGGCCCAGGCCCGCCATCAGACACCAGTTCGATTCGGTGAGCGACCGCAGACCGGTTCACATCCAGCGGCAGCACCGGCACTCCGCGCCGCCTCGCGTCCGCCAGCAGCAGCCGCTTCGGGTACATCCCGGGGTCGTGCGTGAGCAGCCCGGCGTAGAAGGCCGCCGGATGGTGCGCCTTGAGCCACGCCGACTGGTACGTAGGCACGGCGAAGGCCACCGCGTGCGCCTTGCAGAAGCCGTACGAGCCGAAAGCCTCGATGATCTCCCAGGTACGGGCGATCACTTCCGGCCCGTACCCCTTCGCCTCCGCGTGCCGCGCGAACCAGACCTTGATCTTCCCCTGTGACTCGGGGTGGGAGAGCCCGCGCCGCACCCGGTCGGCCTCGTCCAGACCGCAGCCGGTCATGATGTGCACCATCGCGATGATCTGCTCATGGAAGACGACCACTCCGTACGTCTCCTTCAGCGGTCCTTCCAGATCCGGATGCGGATAGCGGACGGCCGCCCGGCCGTGCCGGGCCTCGATGAACGGCCGCACCATGTCGGCCGCGACCGGCCCCGGCCTGAAGAGCGAGATGTCGACGACCAGGTCGTCGAAGGTCGAGGGCTGCAGCCGGCCGACCAGATCGCGCTGGCCCGGCGATTCGATCTGGAAGCAGCCCAACGTCTCGGTGGACTTGATGAGTCGGTACGTCGCAGGGTCGCCCGGCGGCACCTGCTCCGGGTCGTCGAGGTCGAGCTCCTCCCCCGTCGCCCGCCGCAGCTCGGCGACCGCGTGCGCCATCGCCGACTGCATCCGCACCCCCAGGACGTCGAGCTTGAGCAGCCCGAGGTCCTCCACGTCCTCCTTGTCGAACTGCGACATGGGGAAGCCTTCGCCGCTGGTGGGCACCACCGGCGTACGGGCGAGGAGCGTGGCGTCCGAGAGCAGCACCCCGCACGGGTGCATGGCGATCCCGCGCGGCAGCGCGTCCAGCGCCTCGACCAGCTCCCACAGCCGGCCGTACCGCGCCCCTTCCCGCAGATGCTCCCTTGCCACCTCGCGCAGTTCGGGCAGTTCCTCCATGGCGGCGCGGGCGTCGCGGGCGCGAATGTGCGGGAAGGACTTGGCGATCCTGTCGATCTCGGCCGGGTCCATGGAGAGCGCGGCACCCACGTCCCGTACCGCATGGCGCACCCGGTAGGTCTCGGGCATGGCGACGGTCGCGACCCGCTCCTCGCCGAAGCGGCCGATGATCGCGCGGTAGACCTCGAGCCGGCGGGCGGACTCGACGTCGATGTCGATATCGGGCAGCACGGCGCGCCGCTTGGAAAGGAAGCGCTCCATCAGCAGCCCGTGCTCTACGGGGTCGGCGTGCGCGATACCGAGGAGGTGGTTGACGAGCGAGCCGGCCCCGGAGCCGCGCGCGGCGACCCGGATGCCCATCTCCCTCACATCGTCGACGACTTGAGCGACCGTCAGGAAGTACGAGGCATAACCCCAGTGCGCGATGATGTCCAGTTCGTGGTGCATCCGCTCCCAGTACTCCCGGCGGCCGTCATAGCCGCGCAGCACCATTCCGGCGGCGGCGCGGGAGGCCAGCACCCGCTGCGGGGTGCGCAGACCCGCGCCGACCAGATGCGGCTCAGGGAAATGGACGGCACCGATCCCCAGATCGTCCTCGGGGTCGACCAGACACTCGGCCGCCGTCTCCTCCGTCATGGCAAGCAGCCGGTAGGCGGTGTCGCGCCGGAAGCCGGCGGCTTCGGCGACCCGCTCGGCGGTACGGGCCATCCCTGCCGGGTCCTTGAGCCAGCGCTCCCCGCTGTCGAGGCCCTTTCGCGGGTCGATCGGGACGAGACGGCGGGCCGCGTCGAGGACATCGGCGACCGGGCCCTGTCCCTGGTCGGCGTACCGGACGGCATTGGTCAGCACGGCCCGTACGCCCTGTTCGGCGGCGAAGCCGAGGGTGCGGGCGGCATGCCGCAGCGAGCCGGGGCCGGTGCCCTTGAGGCCGTGGTGCACGACCTCGAGGCGCAGCCGGCCGCCGTGGCGCTCCTGCCAGGGCACGAGCAGCTTCGCCGCGCGGTCGGGACGTCCCGCGGCCAGTGCCCGGCCGATCTCGGAGGCCGGGCCGAGCAGCACGGTCAGTCCATCGCCGTGGTTCTCGCCCCAGGGCAGCAGCGGGCCGCCGCCGTCCGCCGCGTGGGCGACGGTCACCATGCGGCACAGCTCGGCCCAGCCCTGACGGGACCGGGCGAGAAAGACGGTACGGGGCGCGGACTCGTCCACGAACGCCCCGCCGCGCACCGGGGTGCGCCGCCGCTCGGTGGGTCCCTCTTTGCGCGCCCGCTCGCCCACCGCGAGATCCACACCGAACAGCGGCCGCACCCCGGCCTTGTCGCAGGCCTTGGCGAAGCGGACCGCGCCCGCGACGGTGTCGCGGTCGGTCAGAGCGAGGGCGTCCATGCCCCGCTCGGCGGCGCGCTCGGCAAGCCGCTCCGGGTGCGAGGCCCCATAGCGCAGGGAGAACCCGGAAACGGTGTGCAGATGCGTGAACCCGGGCACCCGCACCTCCTGGATCTGTCCGTCTCACCTCCCCCACCTCCACCATAGACCAAGTTTCGAACATTCGTGCGATACCCGCTCCGTCGACCATCCGCCCCTGCCCCACCTGCGTGAACACCGTGCGCCACGGAGCGCGGGACCATGACTCGGGCACAGGACGACCCTCGCCCGGACTTCCTCGACGAGGTCATCATTCGGGCCGGGAAGGCACAGCAGCGCACCGTGATCGTCGTGGACGTGGTCGTCCCGGACGCCAAGGGTGAGACCCGCGGGCTGCCCTCGTTCCCTCCGGGTTCTCTCCGGTGGCCGGATGGCGCGTGGGCGGCTCTCTGCGCGGCGGCCCTCGCGATCAGCGCGGGCGCGCGGCCCGCGAATTGCAGGCGGCCCGCGAATACGGCCCGCGCCCTGATCGGACCGGGCGCGACGCTGCCGTACGCGATCATCGCGATGGCGGGCCATCGGGCCCGCACTGTCGCCGGGTGCCGGCACCTTCACGGCACGTTCGATCGCGCACTTCAGGGGCAATGGCCCGGGCGGCCCGATGCCGGTGCTCGCCGCGTGGGCGGTGGGAGGGGCGCCGGTCACGATGGTGTGCGCGCTGGTGCGGAGCGGCCGGGCGCCGAGGACGATCGGGGCCGGCGTGACGGTCGGGGGCGGGACCGCGGTGGGGCCTCTCGCGTGTGCGCCGCCCGGCGAACCGGGACTTTTCGCCCCCGGCCCCCAGCGCCTCAAACGCCGGACGGGCTGAGGATTCAGCTCCGCCGGCGCATGAGGCGCTGGGTCCGGGGCGGAGCCCCGGTGCTTCTTGCCTGCGTGTGTCCCTGCGTGTCAGCCGATCGTGGCGCCGAAGGCCGCGAGCGCCTCCGGTACCGGCTGGAAGAACGTCTCGCCGCCCGAGGAGCAGTCGCCGCTGCCGCCCGAAGTCAGCCCGATCGCGGTGTCGCCCGCGAAGAGCGAGCCGCCGCTGTCGCCGGGCTCGGCACAGACCGTGGTCTGGATGAGGCCCTCGACGATGTCGCCGTTGCCGTAGTTGACCGTGGCGTCGAGTCCGGTGACCTCACCGTCGTGCACCTGGGTGGTCGAACCGCTGCGCTGCACCTTCATACCGACGGTCGCCTCACCCGCCTTGGTGATCGGCTGCGAGCTGCCGTTGTAGAGGTTGACCTCGCTCGGGTGCTCGGTGCTGCCGCTGTACTTGACGATCGAGAAGTCGTTGCCGGGGAACTGCGAGTCGACCATGGTGCCGATCGGCGCGCCGCCCGCGGAATCGGACCACTCGCTGCCGGCCTTCCCGCAGTGACCGGCGGTGATGAAGTGCGGCTCGCCGTCCTTGACCACGTTGAAGCCGAGCGAACAGCGTCCGCCGCCCGAGTGGATGGCGTCGCCGCCCGCTATGAGCGGCTTGAACTCTCCGGCGGACTTCTTCAGTTCCGCCTTGCCGCCGAGCCCCTTCACCACCTGGCTGAGCTTGGTCCACTGAGCGCCCTTGACCGTACGGTCGGCGGTGACGACCACCGTGTTGGTGACCGGGTTCACGGACCAGGAGGTACCGGGAATGGTCGCCTTGGTGGTGAGCGTCTGCCGGGCGGTCTTCAGCTCGGCGAGGGTGTTCTCCACGATTCTCGCCTTGCCGCCCGCCTTGCGGACGATCTCGGCCGCCGCGTCGTCGAGGACGTTCACGACGAGGGACTTCGCCTCGGCGTCGTAGTACGTGCCGGCCGAGTCGGCGCCCAGGTCCTTGCTGAGGGTGGAAGCAAGGTTTCCGGCCGCCACCGCCGACAGCGGCTTGGCGGCGAACTGCTCAGTGTTGTCACTGGCGTTCGCACTCTGGAAAGTGACGCCTGCGGCTACCAGAGCGGCGATCGCGCCACCCGCCATCGCCGCTTTCCTTTTGGGCATGCGTCGGTGCTTCAACATCAACCTCCTGTGGGGGCCGCGTCCGGACAAGTGGGGTGCCCGGACACGGAGGATGGAGCGCCCACTATTCCGATACCGATCGGTAGCACACAAGGTCGACTTCAGGACGGGCACACGACAACGCGCTTGCGTTCACAGCACCTTCACGGAAAGCGTTCACACTGGTCGGTTTCGTTTGCGAACACCGCGTGCAACGGCACTGTGGGCAGCGCGTAAGGACTAGTCCTGTCTTGTTTCCGCCTCTACGGGACCGGTTTCCGAGGGCGGTTGCGCCACGGCGGGAGACGTTGCCGCCTGCGGCGGTGCGGCCCGTTCCAGGAAGCGCAGCAACTCCACCGGGAACGGCAGCACCAGGGTGGAGTTCTTCTCGGCCGCGACGGCCACCACCGTCTGCAGCAGTCGCAACTGCAGGGCGGCGGGCTGGTCCGACATCTCCTTGGCCGCCTCGGACAGCTTCTTGGATGCCTGGAGCTCGGCGTCGGCGTTGATGACCCGGGCCCGGCGCTCCCGGTCCGCCTCGGCCTGGCGCGCCATCGAGCGCTTCATCGTCTCCGGCAGGGACACGTCCTTGATCTCGACCCGGTCGATCTGCACACCCCAGCCGATCGCCGGACTGTCGATCATCAACTCCAGCCCCTGATTGAGCTTTTCGCGGTTGGAGAGCAGATCGTCCAGATCGCTCTTGCCGATGATCGACCGCAGTGATGTCTGTGCCATCTGCGAGACGGCGAAACGGTAGTCCTCCACCTGAACGATGGCTTCGGAGGCGTCCACGACCTTGAAATAGATCACCGCGTCCACGCGCACCGTCACGTTGTCCCGCGTGATGCCGTCCTGCGCGGGCACCGGCATCGTCACGATCTGCATATTGACCTTACGCAGCCGGTCAACAAACGGGATAATAAGTGTGAAACCGGGACCGCGCACTGAAGACTTGAGCCTTCCGAGCCGGAAGACCACGCCCCGCTCGTACTGCTTGACGACCCGGGCCGCCGCCATCACGTAGACGACCCCGACGGACACTGCCGTCGCGCCGGCCGTCACCAGTGCCTCTACCATCACGGCCCCCTGGGATGCGATGTGGACGCGTGTGTACGTACCTCTTCGACGGTAGACCCCAAATGACGTCAAAGGGAGTCCCGGTAAGACCCTCTGATGGGTAATCATCGAAGCGGTGGGGAATGCCAGGCTCACCATGCCTGCACAGGGCACTTACGACGAAGGGGGCGCGGGAGTGCGACGTCGGATGCGCGTGACGGACGGGCGGCATCTGATGGTGGAACGGCTGGGGGATCCGCGCGGCAGACCGGTCTTCCTGCTGCACGGCACACCCGGCAGCCGGCTGGGCCCGGCACCGCGCGGCATGGTGCTGTACCAGCGCGGTACGCAGCTGATCGCGTACGACCGCCCCGGCTACGGCGGTTCCGACCGGCTGGCGGGCCGCAGCGTCGCCGATGTGGCCCAGGACGTACGGGCGATAGCCGACGAACTCGGTCTGGAGCGGTTCGCCGTGGTGGGCCGCTCCGGCGGTGCTCCGCACGCGCTGGCCTGCGCCGCCCTGATGCCCGAGCGGATCACCCGTACCGCCGCGCTGGTCACACTCGCCCCCAGGGACGCCGACGGGCTCGACTGGTTCGAGGGCATGGCCGCCTCCAATGTCCTGGAGTACACCTCGGCATCGATCGACCCGGCCGGGCTGATCAAGCGGTTCATCCTGCGCTCCGCCGAGATCAGGCAGGACCCGATCCGTCTCCTGAACGATCTGCGCAGGGAGCTGACCGACTCCGACCGGATGGTCGTCGCGGACGCGGGCGTACGGTCCATGCTCCTTCGCAACTACCAGGAGGCGCTGCGCACTTCGGCATACGGCTGGATCGACGACGCGCTCGCCTTCTGCAGCCCCTGGGGCTTCGACCCCGCCGACATCAAGGGCCCGGTGATGCTCTGGCACGGGGAGAAGGACGTCTTCTCACCCGTGGGCCACTCCCGCTGGCTCGCGGAACGCATCCCGGGCGCGACGGCCGTCCTCGAACCGACCGCCGCGCACTTCGACGCCCTGCACGCACTCCCCCGGATCCTGACCTGGCTGCTGGACCACTGAATTCCAGCCCCGTGGGGGGTCCCCCCAGACAGACTCCGGGGGGAGTTCGAGGAGCGGGATCCGGGGTAGAGCCCCGGGATCAGACCGCGAGCGGCTCCAGATCGCGGTGCACCCTGCGCTCGTCGCGTGCGATCCGGGTCAGCGCATGCTCCTCGCCCAGCAGCCGCTGCAGCTCGTCCACGGTCTCCGCCCGCAGATGCGCCGCCTCGGCCTTGCGGCCCAGCAGGCCGAGCGTGACCGACATGTTGGAGGCGATACCGAGCACCTCGGGGTGGTGCGCGCCCAGCACCTCGCGCAGCCTGGTCACGGTCCGCTCCTCGATCTCCAGCGCCTCCTCCAGACCGCCGAGGTCGGCAAGGGCGTTCGCGAGGTTGATGGTGCTGTACAGCGCATGCGGATGGGATTCCCCGAGGACCTCCCGCATCGTCCTGGACACCTTGAGCAGCAGCTGTTCCGCGGCTTCCGGAGCGCCGCAGCCCCAGTGGAAGATGCCGAGGTTGTTGAGGGCGGCGAGGGTGTACGGATGCCGCTCCCCCGGCACCTTCATGTACTGGTCGACGACCTCCTGCGCCAGATCCCGCGCCGCCACCGGCTCCCCGGCGGCGAACAGGTCGGCCGCCAGATTCAGATCGCAGGCGAGCGAGTCCGGGTTGGCCGAGGTGTACTTGGCGCGGTAGCGGTTGCGGGTGGCCGTGGTCAGCCGCCGCGCGTCCTCGAGCCGGCCGGCCCTGCGCAGCGACACGGCGAGACTCTTGGCCGCCGCCAGTGTGCCCGGGAAGGTCCGGCCGAGCTGCTCCTTGTAGATGTCGTACGTGCGGTTGAGCACCGCGACCGAGTCCTCGTACCGTCCGACCTCCCGCAGGTCCCTGGCGAGGCTGACGGCGGAGGAGAGGGTGTACGGATGCTCCGGGCCGAGCACCTCGGTACGCCGGTCGAAGACCTCCTGGTCGATCTCGCGCGCCCTGGCGTACTGGCCGACCATGCGCAGGTTCAGCGCCAGGTTGTTGGCGGCCGCGAGCGTACGCGGATGGGACTCGTGGAAGATCTGGCTGAATCCCTCGTGCGCCTCGGTCGCCAGCTCCATCGCCCTGCCGTACTGGCCGAGGGTGCCCAGGTCCATCGCCAGGCCGCTGGTGGTCATGTACGTATGCGGATGGGAGTGGCCGAGCACCTCCTGCTGGCGCTCCAGGGTCACTTCGTCCAGCTCCTTGGCCTCCACATAACGGCCTTGCGAGCGAAGGATGTTCGACAGATGGAAACGCAGGTAGAGGTACTGCAGATCGTCGTTGCCGAGCATCTCCTTCCAGGTGTCGCGCAGTTCGCCCGCAAGCGCGTAGGCGGCGTTCCAGTCGCCGCGCTTCCACAGATAGCGCACCCGGTCGATCATCAGCCTGCGGGTCTCCGGCTCCTTGCAGAACCTCGCCTCCGAGGTGCCGAGGTGCGGCCAGATGGTGGCGAACCTCGGCCAGGTCTCGGGGTTGTCGATCGGCTCGTCGTCGTCGGGCCGCGCGCCGGCGAGGATCCGGTGGACCGCGTGCCGCGCGTCCTGCTGCTCGTGTTCGGTCAGCTGGGCCCTGATGACCGCCTGCACCAGCCGGTGCACCTGGATGCTGTTGGAGACCTGGTCGACCTTGGCCAGGGCGAACCGGCCGATCTCCCGGATGACCCGGCCGAGCACCAGCTTCTCCTGGAGCGAAGCGTCGTACGGCTTGAGCGCGTCGATCATCTCCTTGCTGTAGAGGAGGTTCGCGGAGATCGGCTCGGGTGCGAAGAAGGCACAGAGCTGGAGGAGGCGCACCGCGGCGGGCGAGCGCTCCTTGAGCCGCTCGATGGAGACGTTCCAGGTCGCGGCGACCGGCTCGGGATATCCGGCGGGCTGGTTGAGCGCGAGGACGCTCGCGGCCTGTTCCTTCAGCTGCTCGAGATACGAGGCGACGGGTGTGGCGGTCTCCGCGATCCATGCCGCGGCCTGTTCGACGGCGAGCGGCAGGTCGCCGACGGCGGTGGCGACCTGGTCGGCGTCCTCGATGGTCAGTCCGCGGGCGCGCCGCCTCAAGTGCTCGATGGACTCCTCACGCAGGAACACATCGACGGGCAGCGCGTCCCCGTACTGCGACCAGGCCTGATTCCTCGAGGTGACCAGGATGTGCCCGGGCCCCTGCGGCGGGAAGAACCGCTTGAGCTGCTCGGGGTCGTCGGCGTTGTCGAAGACCAGCAGCCAGCGCGAGGACGGCACTCCGCGCCGCAGCAGGTCGATGGCCTCCTCCGAGGCCGCCGCCATGTCCTCACCGCCCTGGGCGCCGAGCCGGACGGCGAGTTCGGCGAGTCCGGCGACCACGTCGTCGGGCTGCTCGGAGGAGATCCACCACACCAGGTCGTAGTCGGCCATGAAGCGGTGGACGTACTCCAGCGCCACCTGGGTCTTGCCGACGCCGCCGAGCCCGTAGAGGGTCTGCGGCTGGGGCAGCACCGCGGCCACGGCCATGCCGCCGCCGAGCTGATCGCGCATCCGCTCCAGCACCACCGAGCGTCCGGTGAAGCCGGGGTTGCGGGGCGGCGCGTTCCAGATCTTCGGCACGGTGCCGGGGAAGCGGGGTCCGGGCGACGCGCTGTCGGGGAGCTGCACCGGCCGGTCCAGTGCGCGCAGCAGCGCGGTGGCGGCGGCCACCTCGTCGAGGCGGAAGAGATCCACCGGGTTGCGGTCGATGTACGGGGTGGTGAGGCGGACGTCGCCGACTCTGATCGGCAGCAGATGCCGCCGGCCGCCGCTCGGGTCCTCGGCCGCGGCCCGCGACCAGACCTCCACCGCACGGGCGGACTTGAGATACGCGCTGGACAGCAGGACGACCGTGCGGGCGGCGTTCTCGGCGGCGAGCGCGTCCGCGCCGACGGGTTCCCGTTCGACGGAGACATCGCGTGGCACGACCCGGAAGCCGGCCCGGGTGAGCATGTACTCGACCCAGTCGGCCCACATGCGGTTCTCGGCCACATAGCTGAGGAAGAGGTCGGCGGGCAGGGCGGGACGGCGGCGGGTGAAGGCGTCCCTGATCCGGAGCCTGATCTCCTCGCCGACCTGCGGCATGGAGGTGATCCGCTGTTCGGTGATGACGGAGGTGAGCCGTTCGAAGGCGGAGAGCAGGGAGTTGGTCAGACCGGCTTCGTCGCCGAAGGTGGCGAGCGTCTCCTCGTAGGCGTAGTAGGGCCGGTACGGAATCTCCACCGCGCCCCAGTAGGCGGTCAGTTCCTCGCCGCTGAGCCCGGAGGGGAAGCGGTCGAACTTCAGCCTGGCCAGCGCACGTCCGGCGTCCGCCTTCTCCTTCTCGCCCTCGTCGATCCGCATCGGCACCGGGAAGATCTTGATGCCGCGGCCGCCGTACCGCTCGTCGATCTGCCGGGCCACCGCGGCGGCGCCGTCGATGGACTGGTCGCTGAGGGTGAAGCAGTCGACCAGGATGTCGGGCAGATGGACGGTGCAGATGTCGGCGATATCGCTGAGCCCGGTGCGGCTGTCGATGAGGACATAGTCGTAGTTGGCCTTCATGTCCTCGCGCAGCGCGTCGAAGAAGTGGCCGCCGCCGAGCCGGTCGTAGAAGTTGTCCCAGTCGAAGGTGGAGACGGTCGCGGAGTACTCGCGGTTCTGCTTGCCGGCGGAGACGAAGTCGAGCGTGCCGCCCTCCGGGAACTCCCAGCCCAGGCTCTCCGGGGTGAGGGAGACGGCGTGCGGCTGGATGCGCGCGTAGTCGAGGTGCCAGTCGTCGCGGCGCGGCTCGGGGCTGGTCGCGGCCCAGGCGTACTCGGTGATCAGGTCGATGACGCCGGTGGTGGCGCCGAGCGTGGAGGGGTCCAGGAAGGGGTGGAAGAAGCGGTGCAGGCCGGGCGCTTCCAGGTCCCAGTCGACCGCCAGGACCCGCTTGCCGTTCGCGGCGAGAATCCAGGCCGTGTTGGCCAGGGCCATCGTGCGGCCCGTACCTCCCTTGTACGAATAGAAGGTGACGATGCGTCCGTCACGCCTGCCTGTCATCCGTGTCCTCCGCATCAGGGGCGATGTCATGCATGTGCGGGACGTAGTGGGTGGTGCCGTACTCGGCCATCGGGCCGCGCAGCCGGGGCCGTTCGCGCGGGCCGGCGCCGGCCGGCGGCGCCGGCGGGTAGACCTCGGCGTGCCTCAGATACTCCTGGGCGGCCGACTCCACCACCTGGGGCAGGAGCTGGCCGAAGGCCTCCATACTGAGGACGCCCTTGGCGGCGGCCCGGCAGGCGGTCCGGCCCTGGCGCATCTGGTGCGGCATGGTCCGTTCCAGCTTCTCGACCAGTTCCGCTTCCGATGTCCGGCTCTGCGGGTCGTCGCGGTTCCAGGGGACGACGACGCTCACCCAGGGGCGCGGCTCCGCGTCGTAGGCGGCGAGCCGTTCGCGGCGCTCCTCGTCCTCCAGGGCCCAGCGGTCGACGAGAAGGATCTCCGGCCGGGTGGGCGGCTGGCTGATGTCGGGCGGCGTCTCGTGGTCGAAGGAGGAGACGGTCGCCTGGTAGTTGAGGGAGCGGACCAGGTCCTGGGCGATGTACGCCAACGGCCGTGCGGAGTCCGGATGGTAGGGATTCCAGTCCTGGGACTGCTTGCCGTAGTAGTCGGGGGCGCGTCCGTCGGGCAGATCGTGGCGGGTGGGCGCGGCAACGGTCACATGCATCGGGCGGGGGCCGCCGGTGGGCTTGCCGAAGGCGCTGGGCGCCTGCCGGTAGTCGACCGGGCTGCCGGAACCGACGCGCGTAGTGTCCGCCACGCTGACGATGCGTTTGGCGAGTTCATAGACGGCGGCCTCGTACTCCTCGGCGAATATCCGGAGCTTGATCAGCCCGTACAGCCCGTCGGTGACATACCGGTCGCCGAAGGCACGGTGGTTGAACTGCAACCGCTCGGCGGGGCCCGGGAGTTGCTCCGGCGGCATCGGAACCCACAGCGCGGGCACTATCGCCTCCGCCGGCCTGTTGCTCTTCGCGTGGTGGTAGATGGCCCGCTGGGCGAAGGCATACCACTCCTTGCCGCACATCTCGCTGGCGAAGTACCGCGGTGAGAAGAGCGGGACGAACACCCGGCAGGTGGCCAGTACTTCGCCCAGCCGCTCCGACCAGCCCTCCCCCGAGCGGATCTCCCGGTCCATGAAGCCGGCAGGCGCACCGGCGGGCAGATCGGTCATGGCCATCACATGGCCGCACAGATCACGGAAAAGCCGCTCGACCCACATATCGGGGTCCGGTCCACCGGCCCCGTACCGCGGTGTGTGCGCATAGCTCAAGAAGAAGTACGGCCGGTGATCCGCCGCTCGTTGCGCTGAATCTGACACACGACCCCCGTCCTGCGTGAACGCCCACACCCAGACCCACAAGCGCGTAAGGCTGCGAGCGAATTAATCATTCCGGAGCCGGTCACACTCCATCCCCCCGAGGTTCGGTCAATCAACACCGTTTTTCGGTCATCCAGCTCTCCGCACGGCCCACCGCTTCCTTGATCGAGAACAACCTTGCGGACCTTCCTCCCAGTTGTCCCTTCTGCTCCCTTTCCGGAAGAAGACGGCCTTGCGCTCGGCCCATTGATTGTCCCCACGCGGTCGCTGCACCACACAACGGTAGGTGCGCGGGTGTGCTCCGGTCCGCTATTCGGCGAGATGGAATGCGATGCGGCGACGAAATCCACCCGCTCTTCGGCGCTCCGCGCGGACTCGGCCAACCGGCCCATCCGCCGCCGCGGATCCGGCGGCGCCGACGGCTTGCAGGTCCGCCCGGAAGGCCGCCGCCTGCCCGGGTGTCATCCCGGCACCAAGAGGGACAGCCGGCCGGCGTGTCCGCCCGGGCTCAGTGAGACTCCGACTCCTTCCAGAGCTCGTCGAGCAGGCGCCGGCCGCTGACGGTCAGTTCGGCCGCGCGCCCCAGGGTCTCCAGCGCGGGCCTGGCCTGCTCGGCCGCGGCCGGTTCGAAGGCCGCGAGGCCCACGCGCTCGTACACCGCGGCCAGCAGCTCCGAGAGCGGCATCGGCGCCTCCCGCCAGGGCGCGCGGTGGGTCCACCAGCCGTCCTGTGCGTAGAGATCGGTGACCTCGGACAGCGCGTGCAGTTTGGCCCGCCTGAAACCGCGCAGCAGCGCGGTTGCCAGCTCTTCGGGCGTGCCGGGCAGCGCGATCCCGAGCGCTCCGAAGCCGTGCCGGCCCACCGAAGCCTCACCCGGCACCAGCGGTGTCAGAGTGGTCAGACAGTCGGCGACCTCCGTGGCCTGTGCGGGTACGGTCTGCCGAAGCAGCTGCCAGGCCTCGGCCAGCCGCCCGCTCCAGCCGTCCACCTCACGGGAGCCGAGCCGTTCCCGCACGGGTGCGCCGAAGCAGTCCCGGTACGGGTCGAGGTCGTCGAGCCGCAGAGCGGGCACCCCGTCGCCGCCGAGGGTGCGTACGGGCCGCCAGTCGCCGCTTGCGTCATCGGCGCGTACATACCGCGGCTCGCGGCCGTCCACGTGCACCAGGAACCCCTTCTCGGCCGCGCGCACCTCGACCTCACCGTGCTCGCCGGGCCCCGTCAGCCGCAGCTCGCCGAGCGTGGGGAGCCAGAGCCTGCCGTTCCGGTACGGCGCCCGGACGGGTACCTCGAGCCCGGCCCGTACGACCGCGGCGGCGAGGTACGACGGCAGCCGGAGCGCGAGCCCGGCCGCCTCGGGCCGCTCCTCGCGCAGGGCGGCCAGACAGTCCTGCAGCCAGGTGTAGGTGTAGGGATGGCCGAGCACCACGTCGAGCGCGTCGGAGCTCCCCTCGAGGACCGACGCCAACTCCCAGGCCTCGTCCCAGACCTCGCCCCCGTGTCCGGCGAGCTCCAGGTGGACGTCGGCGAGCAGGGTGCGGGTCACGTCCTGGTGCTCGGCCATGAGTACGCCGGGGTCGGTGACCGCGGCGGACACGGTCGCCGCTGCGGTGCGCCGCTCGATACCGCGGATCAGCGCCTCGAGGTCGGTGCAGTACACGGAGGTGTTGTCGAAGTCGTTCCGGGAGCTGTAGCGGTGGGTGTAGAGGCCGCCGCCGCAGGACCGTACGACCGGGCACCGGCGGCAGGTCTCGCTCACTCCGGCGAGTCCCTGCTGGCGTGCTCTGACTCCGGGGTGAGCCGCAACCTCGTCGAAGGGGTGGGCATACACATCGAATCCGGTGGCCGCGGCGCCTTCGTAGGCGCTCTTGAGGGAGTCGACCTGCTCCAGGGTGCCGTCGGTCTCGACGACGACGAGATCGGTGGGCGCGAGGCCGAGGGATTCGGTGAGGCTGGGGCCGCCGTCGAGGGTGGAGAGCACCGATGCGAAGAGCCGTACCGGAACGCCGCGGCCCTGCTGGTCCCAGCGGTCGAAGACGGTCAGGATCCAGTCGGCGTAGGCGGTGGCCGAGCCGTCCGGCCGGGGCGGCGGGTCGTCCCAGGTGGCATGCGGCAGCAGAAAGTCGATACCGGGCGGTTCCAGCTCGGTGAGTGCGTCGTACACCGCGATCGGATCGTTGGCCACGTCAATGGTGCACAGGAGACCGAGATAGAGGTGTCGGTAACGCTCCTGGCGGAGCAGATCGACGGCTCTGAGGACCAGGGGATGGCTGGTGCGGCCGTCCGCGAAGCGGCGATGGCGGTCGTTCGCGCTCCGGTCGCCGTCGAGGGAGATCCCGACCTTGACGTCGTACTCGCTGAAGAGGTCGAGGTAGCGGGGGCTGAGCTGGAGGCCGTTCGTATGGATACGAAGATCGAGTCCGGCGACTCCGTCGAGGGCCTTGGTGAGCTCCTCGCAGATGTGTCGCAGCCGTGCGGGCCCTGCCAGAAGAGGCTCCCCTCCGTGCAGGATCACTGACACGGAGGGCAGGGCATGACTCTTGGCATGCTCGGCCAGTCGCAGAGCTGTCCAGGAAATCGCTTCGTCAGAGATTGCCTTCGGGCGAGTGCGCCAGCTCTGATCAGCGTGTTCGTAGATATAACAGTGGTCACATGCAAGATCACATCTGCTGTGGACCTTCAATACGATCTCGCGGAAAGGGACCAGGGGTCCAGTCATTCCGCCAGTCTAGAGCGCCGAGTTGAACGTGGACGCACGCCGAATACCGTCGGCCGGGGTGGGGAGCACCCGGGCAAGCTTCCTGGCGGCAGCGGCACCATGGAGATCGATCTGTGCCAACGGGACGCGATTCCTCTTCGCAGCGGCGAAGGACGCGGAGGTCTGAAACTTCATGAGGGGCCGTCCTTGATGTTGTGTCCAGCGTTGTGTCCAGCACAAATACCACGCACCGTTGCGGTGCCGGCGGCACGACTTTACTCTCATGGCCACTCGCAGCAACTCAGCACATGGAGACGGAACAAAAGAGTTGCGGCGCATTCTCGCAGGACAGTACGGAACAAGCCATTCCGCCTAAAGAGTGAAGACAAAACTGCAGACGGGAGTGCGCATGACCGAGTTTTCCGGCCCACTGCACAGCATGGTCTTCCGTAACACTGATCTGCCGGTTCTCTTCCATCGCACCGACAGCGTCGCGATCTCACACCAGCGCGAGGCAGTCGGCTCCACCCGCTCCCAGCTGCTGCTTTTAGTCCTGGGTGCGGCCCTGGCCACCCTTCCGTCCTCACTGAAGCTCGGCGACAGCTTCCAACTCCCGGGCGCACTCAGCACGTTGGCCTATGCGGGAGTGCTCGCGCTGGGCTACCGGACCTCCCGGCGCAGAGCAAAGTCGCACTGGCAACTCAACCGCTCCGCGGCGGAGTTCATCAAGTCGATGTGCTGGCGGTACGCCGTCCATGGAGCGCCCTTCGACTCCCGTGCCACCGATGCGGACGAGCTCTTCACCGTGCGCCTGGAGGACGGTCTGCGGGAGCTGACCAAAGTCGGCTGGCAGGACCCGCGCGACGGCGACGGCGAGGTGGCCGCCGGGGAACTGATCACCCCACCCATGCGGCGGCTGCGCGCGAAGACGTTCAGCATCCGCAAGGAGACCTACGTCAGGGACCGGCTGATCGAGCAGCGCAACTGGTACCACCGCAGTACGGAGAACTCCCGCCGCGCCACCGCGCTCTGGTCCGCGTCGATCGGGCTGCTCACTCTGCTGGCGCTCTTCTTCGCGCTGTTGCGGACCTTCTCGCTCGCCGAATCCGTCGATGTGATGGGTCTGTTGTCGGCGGCGGCCGCCGCCTGTCTGGCCTGGAGCGAGATCCGGCGACATCAACCCCTCATCGCCGCCCACTCGTTGGTCGAAGAGGACCTGGCGGCGATGCATACGGCGATGGAGACCTCGGTCACCGATGTGGAGTGGCCGTCGGCGGTCTACGAGACCGAGCGCATCGTCTCGCCGCAGCACACCGACTGGCTGGTCCGGCACCGGAGTTGAGGGATGGTCAGCAACGCTCCACGCCCTCGCGCCAGATGACCGTCACGGGCTTGCCGAGGTCGCGGGCGTAGCGGACGATGTCGCCCGTGCCGCCCAGTCCGCGGGCCGGGCGGCCGTCCCAGACCGCGAGCAGACGGTCGCAGTTGTCGGCGATATAGGCGCCGGCCGCGTAGTAGGCCTGGTCGGTGGAGTGCGGGAAGGACAGCTGGACCTCCCGGGTCGCCCTGCCCCTGAGAAGCTTGTATCTGGCGAGCTCGTCAGGGACCGTGAAGCCCGCTTCGTAGTCGCCGCTGGGAATGACCACGGTCAGCTCCGCGCCACAGTCCAGAGCGATGTCCGCGAAGAGCTGGTCGGCGCCCGCCGCGAGGCTGGAGAGGGCTTCCATCGACCCCTCGTGGCCGCAGAACTCGGCGCGCATCCCGGCGCGGATATGGGCGTGCGCCTCGGGCGGGATGCCTCTGTGGCCGGTCACTCCGATGCGTTTCACTGATCCGCAACCCCCGTTACTCCGGTGCCCGACCGCTCTGACATCCTCTCAAAAGGGAGAGCGACGTCGAGCCCCCGTCCGCTGATATTGGACGGGGGCTCGACTGCTGTCGGCTGGGAGGTGGTGGTGCGTCAGTAGACGCTGACTCCATAGGCGCTCAGTGCCTCGGTGACCGGCTGGAAGAACGTCGTGCCGCCGGAGCTGCAGTTGCCGCTGCCGCCGGAGGTCAGGCCGATGGCCAGGCTGCCGGAGTAGAGCGAGCCGCCACTGTCGCCCGGTTCGGCGCAGACATTGGTGCGGATCATGCCGTAGACGATGTCACCGCCTCCGTAGTTGACCGTGGCGTTGAGGCCGGTGACGCTGCCGCAGTGGGTGCCCGTGGTGGAGCCTCGGCGACAGACGGACATGCCGACGGTGGCGTTGGCCGCGCCGGTGATGTCCTGACTGCCGACGGTGCCCGGGTGGGCGAGCGAGGTGTTGGAGTACCGCACGATGCCGTAGTCGTTGCCCGGGAAGCTGGACCCGGCCGTGGGGCCGATGCTCGTGCTGTGCGAGGAGTTGGTGTACCAGGGCGGGTTGCCGTCGGTGCAGTGGCCTGCGGTCAGGAAGTAGTAGGTGCTGCCGCTGCGGACGTTGAAGCCGAGCGAGCAGCGCCAGCTGGTGGCGTAGATGGCGTCGCCGCCGGAGATGAGCTTGGAGAACCTGCCGGCGGTGCGCTCGATGCGTATCGCACCTGCGTTGGCCCCGGCTTCCCGCTTTATCCTGGCCACTTCGGCCTGGGAGACGGTGCTGTCGGCCGTGACGACCAGGGTGTTGGTCGCCTTGTCGATGAGCCAGGCGGTGCCTGCCACATCCGCGTCGAGTACGGCGTCGCTCGCGGCGGTGAGCTGGTTGGCGCTGAAGGTCTGTGCCTGGTTGGCACTGGCGGCGGGGACGGCCAGCGCTGCGGCGGCGATCAGGCCAGTGGTGACGGCGATCAGACGCATGCGTCTCGCCGTGCCACTGCGGGGGGTAGTGCGCTTGATCCTCACTTGTCGTTCCTCCCGGGGGGAATCGGGGGCCCTTCGTGGGGGGTCCGGGCCCGTGAGGCGCAGCCAGGGAGCATGTCCGGTTTCCGGACATGCCGTGCCCCTGACAAGCGCTGTTCGGGAGTGTTCCGGGCGTCAACTATCCGCGCAAGGGCACCTTTCGGCCGCTCCAGGCACCCACGACACACGGCCCCGGTGGCTCGTTGGCCACCGGGGCTGTGCCGTACTCGTCCAGCCGTAGGACGGGTCAGTGACTCCGAAGGTTCCGTTCGCCCGCCGGGACGGCGGTCCCGAGGGTGTTCCCGGGCGGCGGCAACGGGCAGATGAAGTGGTCCGCGAAGGCGCACGGCGGCAGCAGCGACCGGTTGAAGTCGACGGTCACCGTGCCGTCGGCGGCCGGCGCGGAGGGCCGCAGAAAGCGGAAGCGGTAACTACTGTTTCCGCTGGTCGCATCGGCGAAGACTGCCCAGAGCGACCCGTCCGGCTCGACCGCGACCCGCAGCGTGCGTTCCTCGCCCTCGAGCTCGAAGGCGATCTCCCCGCCGAGGCCGAGGCCGCGCACCCGCCCGTCGGCGTTCTCGACCCGTACGCTGCGGTGTTCCGCGTACGCACGGAAGCGTCCCGGCAGTGCCCAGCGGGCGTCGTACCCGGTCGCCTCGATGCCCTGGAAGGCGTGCCGCGCCGGTGAGTCGGGGTCGAAGTCCCGTACCGCCCACAGACCTTCGCGGCGCAGTACGACCAGCCGCCGTTCGCCGTGCGCGACCCGGGATCCGGGGATCGGGCCGTGGTCCGCGGTGAGACGGACGTGGCCGGTGAGGGGCTTGTTGCCGAGGATGAGACGATCCTCGGCCGAGGCCGTCAGCACCACCTCGTCACCGTCCTCCCGCCAGTTCCCGGGGACGGCCGGAATTCGACCTTCCGGGTAGTCGGAGAGCCAGTAGGTACCGGTGAGCGACAGCGGTCCGTACGGCGCCGAGACGGTGGCGGCGCGCTGTTCGTGCCATTTCTGCCAACTCGGCCGGTCCTGGGCTGTGTGTGGGTTCCCGCTCATGCGATCAGCCCTTCCACACCGGATCGGCGAGCCCGAGGTGCGATCGCAGCGTCGGGCCGGTGTATTCCGTGCGGAAGACCCCGCGCTCCTGGAGGACCGGTACCACCTGGTCGACGAAGTCGTCGAGGCCGCCGGGGGTGAGATGGGGGACAAGGATGAAACCGTCGGCCGCGTCCTTCGACACGAACTCCTCCAGCGCGGCGGCCACGCTCCCCGCGGTGCCGATGAAGGACTGCCGGCTGGTCGTCTCGATGACGGTCTGCCGTATGGACAAGCCCTTGGCCTCCGACAGCGCACGCCATTGGGCGGCGATCGCGAACGGGTCACCGGCCCTGACCCGGCCCTGGACCAGGACGGAGTCCGGATCCGGATCGATGTCGGGGAGCGGCCCTTCGGGGTCGTAGGAGGAGAGGTCGCGGCCCCAGACCAACTCAAGGGCGAGGATCGCGTTCTGCGGCGAGACCTGCCTGCGGCGGATCTCCGCGGCCCGCTCCTGCGCCTCGGCGTCCGTGTCGCCGAGGACGAAGCTGACCCCGGGCATGACCTTGAGGTCCTCCGGACGGCGGCCGTGGCGGGCGAGGCGCCGCTTGACGTCGGCGTAGAAGGCGCGGCCCGCCTCCAGCGTGCCGTGCCGGGTGAAGATCACGTCCGCGGTGGATGCGGCGAACTCCCGGCCCTCGTCGGAATCGCCCGCCTGGATGACCACGGGGTGGCCCTGCGGTGACCGGGGAACGGTGAACTCGCCCTCGATCGCGAAGTGCTGACCCGAGTGCGCGAAGGGGCGCGGTGTCCCGTCGGGCGTCCAGGAGTCCCAGAGCGTACGGGCGACGGAGACGAATTCGGCGGCGCGGGTGTAGCGGTCGGCGCGGTCGAGATATCCGCCGCGGCGGAAGTTCTCCCCGGTGAAGGCGTCGGAGGAGGTGACGACGTTCCAGGCCGCCCGGCCGCCGCTGAGATGGTCCAGGGAGGCGAGCCTGCGCGCCAGTTCATACGGTTCGTTGAAGGTGGCGTTGACGGTGGCGGCGAGGCCGAGCCGCTCGGTGACGGCCGCCAGGGCATTGAGCACCGTGAGGGATTCGGGTCGGCCGACCACGTCCAGATCGTGGATCTCGCCCTTGTGCTCGCGCAGCCGCAGTCCCTCGGCGAGAAAGAAGAAGTCGAACAGTCCGCGCTCGGCGGTGCGGGCGAGATGCTCGAAGGAGGAGAAGTCGATCTGGCTCTTCGAACGCGGGTCGGCCCAGACGGTGGTGCTGTTGACGCCCGGGAAGTGCGCGGCGAGATGCATCTGTTTGGGTACGGCGGTCATGAGGTTCCCCCGGACAGGACGTACTGGTTGGCCGGGCGGGCGAGACCGAGATGCTCGCGGAGCGTGCCGCCCGGATAGAAGGTGCGGAACAGGCTGCGGTGCTGGAGCAGTGCGACGGTGCCGTTGACGATCCGCTCCAGGTCGCGGTGGGGTGCGATGGGCGCCAGGTGGAAACCGTCCACCGCCGCCTCCGCATGCCACCGGGTGATCAGATCGGCGAGGTCGACCGGGCCGCCGCTGAAGTGCGGGCCACCGGCGAGCCGCGGACCGCTGTCCGGGCCCGGCTCCGGCGACGCGCACTCGCGCCCGCCGAGGTCGACGACGAGCGAGACCAGCACCCGTAGCGCGGCCGGGGCCCGGCCGTGTGCCCGTGCCCGTCGGCGTATGTCGTCGCGGAGCGCGGCGGCCTGTCCGGGTGCGCCCGCCCGCAGGAGAACGACGTCGGCGTACCGGGCCGCTGCGTCCCTGCCCGGCTCCCCCGTGCCGTCCGCGACGATGACGGGACGGCCCTGCGGCGGCCGCGGCACGATCGAGGGGCCGCGCACACTGAACGTGCTGCCCTGGAAGTCGACATGATGCAGCTTGCTGCGGTCGATGAAGCGACCTGTCGCCCGGTCGCGGATCTCCGCGTCGTCCTCCCAGCTGTCCCACAGCCTGGCGGCGACATCGGCGACCTCACCGGCTTCCTGCCACAGCGCGTCGCAGGGTGCGGCCGGGCGGCGGCCGAAGAGCCGGGCCTCGGCCTCGGTGGTCGATACATCGACCTGCCAGCCCGCGCGGCCGCGACTCACCCAGTCGAGGGTGGCCACGGCCGCGGACACATGGAAGGGCTCGGTGTGCGTGGTGGTCACGGTCGGTACAAGACCGATCCGCTCAGTGGTGGGCGCGACTCTCGACAACACCGCGACGGCGTCGGGCCCCGGCCGGGCGAAGGAGTCGCCGAGGGTCACAAAATCGAGGGTGCCCTGCTCGGCGAGACGGGAGAGACCGACGTAGTAATCGGCGTCGTAACGGGCCGGGCCGTCGAGGGCGACGGCCAGATGGAGCGGACGGGGGGTGGCGGACATGACGATAAATGCCTCTCTGGAGCCCTGTGCTGGTCAGTTCTTGGGCTTGGGCAGGCCGGGCGGGTTGATCTCCGACTTCGCGACGGCCTCGCTCGAGAGCCCCCAGCGCTTCAGCACTTCGGCGTACGACCCGTCCTTGATGATCCGGTCGATCGCCGCGGCATACGCCTCGACCAGGCCGCTGCCCTTCTTGGTGCTCGCGGCGATCTTGCCCTGGACCTGCGAGCCGCCGCCCGACAGGGTGCCGATGATCCGGGTCTGTCCGGCGGAGGCGACGTGGTGCGCGGCCGTCGGGTTCGGCCCGAGGTAGGCGTCGATACGGCCCGACTGGAGAGCGAGGTAGTAGTCGGTGTCCTTCTGGAAGTACTTGATGTCGACGGGCTTGCGGCCTGCCTTGACGTTCTGCTCGCTCCAGTCGACAAGGATCTTCTCCTGGTTGGTGCCGGAGGAGACGGAGATGGTCTTCCCCGCCACGTCCTTCGGCCCCCGCACCTGCCAGCTGGTGCCCTTCTTTGCCTCGAAGGCCAGGTTGTCGAGCCGGTAGGTCGCGAAGTCGTACTTCTCCTTGCGCTCCTCGGTGACCGTGACATTGGACAGGACCCCGTCGAACTTGGAGCTGTCCAGGCCGACGAAGAGGTTCTCCCAGGAGACCTCCTCGAACTGCGGCTTCAGGCCGAGGGTGTCGACGATCAGCGTGGCGATGTCGATCTCGGCGCCGATCCGCGTCTTGTCGTCGGTCGCATAGAAGCCGAGCGGTGGCGAGGCGTCGGCGCTGGCACCGATGCGGATCGTGCCGCGCTCACGGATCGCGTCGGGCACCTTGGCGGCGATGGCGTCGACCTTCTTGCCTCGGATGCGGTGCTGGTCGGGCGAGATATTGATGCCCTCGCCCGGCCGGCCCTTGGGCTTCACCGCGTCGGTCGCGGCGTCGCCGGTGCCTCCGCAGGCGGCGAGCAGACCGGAGGCGGCGAGCACGGCGACGGCGGTGGCGAAGGCACGACGGGTGTTCACGTGGAAACTCCTTGCATACATGGGTGATTCACAGGACCTTGGAAAGGAACGCGCGGGTGCGCTCGTGGCGAGGGCTGTCGAGTACGTCGGCGGGAGCGCCCTGCTCGACGATCCGGCCGTCGTCCATGAAGATCACGGTGTCGGCGACCTCACGGGCGAATCCGATCTCGTGGGTGACGACGATCATCGTGGTGCCCTGGCGCGCCAAGTCCTTCATGACGTCCAGGACTTCGCCGACCAGTTCGGGGTCGAGGGCGGACGTCGGCTCGTCGAAGAGCAGCAGCTTCGGCTCCAGGGCCAGCGCGCGGGCGATGGCGACGCGCTGCTGTTGCCCGCCGGAGAGCTGCTTGGGGTAGGCGGACGCCTTGTCCTCGAGTCCGACCCTGGCGAGGAGCTTCTCCGCAGTCGCGACGGCCGTCTTTCGAGGCCGTTTCAGCGCGGCGACCGGCGCCTCGATGATGTTCTCGATCACGGTGAGGTGCGGGAAGAGGTTGAAGTTCTGGAAGACGAAGCCGATCCGGGTGCGCTGCTTGAGTACCTCGCGCTCGCGCAGCTCGTACAGCTTGTCGCCGGAACGGCGGTAGCCGACGAGCGAGCCGTCGACGCTGATCCAGCCGCTGTCGACCTTTTCCAGATGGTTGATGGTGCGCAGCAGCGTGGACTTGCCCGAGCCTGATGGCCCGAGTACGACGGCGACCTCCCCCGTACCCACCTCGAGATCGACTCCGCGCAGCACCTCCAGCGCGCCGAAGCTCTTGTGCACGGACCGTACGTCGACCATCGCGCTCATCGCGTGGCCCCCTTTGCGAAGTGGCGTTCCACGTAGTGCTGGAGAACGGAGAGCACGGTGGTCAGGAGGATGTACCAGGCGGTGGCGACCATCAGCAGCGGGACGACCCGGCCGTTTCGTCCGTAGATGACCTGGACCTGGTAGAAGAGCTCGCCGATCGCCATGACGGAGACGATCGAGGTGCCCTTGAAGAGGGAGACGATCTCATTGGCGGCGCTGGGGAGGATCGAGCGCATCGCCTGGGGCAGCACGATGCGCCGCAGCCGGCGCAGCCGGGGGATGCCGAGTGCTGCCGCCGCCTCCAGCTGACCGCTGTCCACGGCCAGTACGCCGCCGCGGACGATCTCCGCCGCGTACGCCGCCTGGTGCAGGGCGAGTCCGAGGACGGCCGCGCTCATCGCGCCGACCAGGCCCATCGTGTCGAAGGAGAAGAAGCCGGGCCCGAAGGGGATTCCGAACTGCAGCTCCTTGTAGAGGTAGGCGAGGTTGAACCAGAAGAGCAGCTGCACGATGAGCGGGATCGAGCGGAACGCCCAGATGTAGGTGAAGGCCGCCGCCCTGAGGAAGGGGCTCGCCGACAGCCGCATGAAGGCAAGGACGATGCCGAGGGCGAAGCCGATCGTCGTGCCGTAGAAGGTCAGCTGGATGGTGATCCAGACGGCCTTGAGGATCACCTCGGCCGTGAAGAACTGCGCGAAGACGTCCCACTCCCAACCGGGGTTGGTGGCCAGCCCGTGCAGGAACTGCGCCAGCAGGATCGCGGTGGCGGCGACGGCGGCCCAGCGCCAGGGGTGGCGCACGGGCACCACCTTCAGCGCACCGTAGTCCTCAGGTTCCGCGACGGTGGGTGGCGGTGCTGTGTCGACAGGTGGATCGCTGGTCAGCGACATGGGGTCCTCACGTTCGTGCGTACGGGAAGGGGGGTGGGTCTCAGGCGCTCACGTGCTCACGTGCTCACGTGCTCACGTGCTCACGTGCTCACGACAGGCGAGATCGCGAAGCAGGGCGAGCGCGGTACGCGCGGTGGCATCGTTCTGCCTGAATGCCGCGCCGCCCGTGCGCGGCCTGGTGAAGGCCCCGCCCGCCCGCGCGGTGGTGTGCGGGCCCAGCGCGAAGCGGCGCGGATGCGGCCGGCCTCCCCGCTCGAGCACCCTGCCGTCCCCGGGGTCCACCGACAGCAGTCCGGTGGGGGTCGCGGCGGCACCGTCCGCGTACAGCGCGCGCAGCAGCGGACTGCGGGTGCGTTCCAGTGAGGGTTCGGGCAGCCGGGCCTCGACCAGCGCCCGCGCCTCGATCCACTCCCCCGGAACGCCGGCACCGCCTGCCCGGAAGACCGCCCGCTCCTCGTCGGCCTCGACGGTGATACCGGCGCCGAGGAAGCGGACGACACCGGCACGCGAGAGCGCGAGGAGCTGACGCAGCCGCGGCCCGGGCGGGCCGGAGGCGAGATGGCTGAAGAAGCCGTGCCATCGGCCGCCGATGTCGCCGAGCCGGATCAGCTGCCCGTAGACGGAGAGCAGTCCGAGGAAGACCGCGAGGTCTTCACTGTGGGTCCGGTCGTGGCGGCGCTCGAGGTCGGCGGTGATGTAGCTGCGCAGTCCGTCCTGGAGTGCGTCGTACGAGCCGAAGCGCAGCCCGTCCAGCGGATGGTCGAGCGCTTCGAGGTCGAGGCGGTCGGCGGGGTCGGGGACGGAGGCGGCCACCAGGGTGTGCAGTTCGGGGCTGCCCGGCGCCGCTGCGGCGTACTTCTCCTCGAAGTCGGGCCAGTTGACCGAGGTGCGCTCGGGGCGGGCGGCGAAGAGGCGGTGATAGTGGGCGAAGCCCAGCTCCTTGTCGATGAGCGGCCACAGGTCGCGCTGATAGTCGACGGGGCCGGGCCGGCTCAGCAGCACGTCCACCTCGGCGGGTCCGAAGAAGCGTGGGAGCGGCGGCCGCTCGCCCTCCCAGCCGTAGCCGATCTTGGAGTGGTACGGCACACCGCGCCGTGATCCGACGTACAGGACGGGCTCCTGGCCCGACGGCAGGTACTCGCCGTTCTCGTACCGACCGCCACGGCCCTCGGTGAGCAGCACCATCAGATCGACGAAGGCGAGCCCGAAGCCGCGGACGATGACCGGCTCACCCGCCGGGAGGGCGTCGAGACCGCTCTCTGCGGTGAAGTCCGGCGGCAGGTGGAGAAGCCCTCGGCGGCGCGCGAAGTCCGCCAGCTCCGTCTGCTCGTCGCCGAGTTCGGCGTCGAGGTGGCCCAGGGTGAGCACGACGAGATCGGCGACGAGCGGCTCCGCGCGCCCTTCGAGCCGGACCTGCTGGCGGCCTTCGCGCGGACCGCTCACGCGCAGGGCCCGCGCCCGGTGCTCGTGCACGGTGACGGTCGGCGGCAGGGCGGCCACCGCCTCCTCGTACACCCAGCGCAGATACGCGCCCTGCTGCCGCCTGCCGGGAAAGGTCCGGCCGTCGATACCGGCCCACTCCGCGAGCGTGGGGCCCGGCAGTACCGGCCCCTCCAGTGTCACCGTGTCGTCGGTGAACATGGTGACGTCCTCGGCCATGGAGTTCATCCACAGGAGCGGTGACTGGTCGTGCCGCCAGATCCGGCCGCCGCCCGGCGGATGCGGATCCACCAGATGGATCTCCAGCGGGAGATCGGCGTACAGCTCAGGGGCGTTGGCGGCCAGCCGTTCCAGGAAACCGGTCCCCCGCGGACCGGCTCCGATCACGACGACGGATGTCATCGCGCACCTGCCGTACCGCGCGCGTAGTACTTCTCCACATGGTGCTGGCCGACGCTGAGGAGTGAGGTCACCACGACGTACCAGATGGTGGCGACGAGCAGCAGCGGTACGACCTGATAGGTGCGGTGGTAGACGAGCTGCACGGAGTAGAGCAGGTCCTGCACGGCGATCACGCTGACGATCGAGGTGCCTTTGAGGGTGCCGATGAGCATGTTCCCTGCCGGCGGCACGATGGAGCGCATCGCCTGTGGCAGAACGATTCTGCGCAGCCGGCGCCACCGGCGGAGGCCGAGCGATTCGGCGGCCTCGATCTGTCCGCGTTCGACGGACAGGATGCCGCCGCGCACCACCTCGGCGGCGTACGCGGCCTCGTGCAGAGTGAGCCCGATGATCGCGATGGTGACCGGGCTGAGCAGGTTGACCGTCCTGACGCCGAGGATCTGCGGGTAGAGCGCACCGATGTTGAACCAGAACAGCAGCTGGACCAGGATCGGCGTCGAGCGCAGCAGCCAGATGTATCCCCAACTGACGTTGCGCAGAACGGGATTGGCGGACAGCCGCATCACGGCGAGCAGCGTGCCGAGCGTGAAGCCCAGCACCATGACCACACCGGTCAGCCAGAGAGTGAGACCGAGGCCGCGCAGTACGGACGTCGAGGTGAAGTAGTCGCCGACGACGTCCCACTGGAAGGCGTCATTGCGTACGACGGAGCTGACGGCGCCCGCGAGCAGCAGCAGAACGGCAACTGCGGCCGCCCACTGGCCGGTTCGGCGTACGGGCACGATACGCGGCTGCACGGCGTCGGTCCTGGAGGGCGGAGCCGCGGGAGATTCGGGGAGGGTGTCTGTGGGCACAGCCATGCGAAGGCTCCGTGGATGCAGAGATCGAACACGGGAACGCCTTCACCTGAAACACAACGTGGACCGAGCCCCTCAGCACGATCCGTTCCTGAGGCTAGGGGGTGCCCACGGCCCACTGTCAACCCTGTCCACACTGTGAGCCGTATGTCTCAGGGCAGTTGACGCAGAATCGGATGCCTGTTCCACTTGGGCCATGCATTCGCAGCAGTGGCTGGTCACGCGCTCCCACATCGACTTCGGTCGTGTGTGGTCCTCTTCCTGTTGAGCTGACCCCGCTGCCTTTCTCGCGCTCGCGCCGTCACACCGTCGCGCCGCTTTTCGCGCATTTCGCGCCCTCACCCGCATAACACCGCGCATCACTCCCCCTCGCCACACCCTGGTTCCTTCTGCCCGCTCGAAGAAGGGCACGCATGACCTTCACCCCGAGCCGTGGTTCCGCGCTGTCCGTACGCCGGGGACCACGGTCGACGACCCGCTCGCCCGTCCGCTCCTGGAGGAACTGGCGCGTGAGTACATCAGCCGGTACGGCTCCGCCTTCGATCTGGAGCGCTACCCCTCCGAGGAGTTCGCACCACCGGGCGGCGCCTTTGTTCTGCTCCTGGAGCAGGGCCGGCCGGTGGCCGGTGGCGCGTACCGCCGCTACGACGTCGCCACGGCCGAACTCAAGAGGATCTGGACGCACTCCGCGCACCGCCGCCGCGGCCTCGCCCGGCGCGTGCTGCGGGTACTCGAACGGGAGGCAGCCGAACGCGGCTACTCCCGGATCCATCTGACCACCGGACCGCGCCAGCCCGAGGCCAGGGGCCTCTATCTGGCCGCCGGATACCGCCCGCTCTTCGATCTGTCCGCAGATCCGGAGTCGATCGGCCCGCTGCCGTTCGAGAAACATCTGGAGACCCCCGCATCATGAGCAGGAAACACCACCTCGCCGTCTTCGTGTTGATCACCGCCACCGCGCTCACGCTCACCGCCTGCGGCTCGGGCAACCCGGCGACTGCCGGCGTCGGTGCCGGGACCGGTGGCAAGCCCGGCGGGATCCCGACCGGCGATGTGGTGTCGTCGGTGCCGAAGGACGAGGCGATCGCGAAGCTGCTGCCCGCGGACGTACGCAGCCGCGGCACCCTCACCGTCGCCACCTCTGTCGGCAATCCGCCGGGCGCCGTTTACCTGGAGGACGGCAGGACGGTCGCGGGCCAGGACATCGACTTCGCGGAGGCCGCGGCCAGGGTGCTCGGGCTGAAGCTGAAGCGCGAGGTGGCGAGTTTCGAGGCGATCCTGCCGGCGCTGAGCAGCGGCAAGTACGACCTGGGTACCGGCAATTTCGGGGTGACCGACGAGCGGCGCAGGACCATCGACTTCGTCACGTACATCAACGACGGTCAGGGCTTCGCCGCGCTCGAGAGCAGCAGACTGACGAAGATCTCGGACTTCACCGATCTCTGCGGTCTGAATGTCGCGACCGGCGCGGGCACCACCTTCGAGGCGTCCCTGGACAAGAACAGGGGCCGCTGCTCCGAGGCCGGCAAGAAGCCGTACAAGGTCCAGACATACGGCGAGTCGGGCGCGATCTGGATCTCGCTGCAGCAGGGCCGCAGCGATGTGGTGATGAGCACGATCAACGGGCTGCGCTATGCCGTCACCCAGCAGGAGGACACGAAGTTCCTCAATGAGTTCAAGCGGCTCGACGTCGGCTTCGCCTTCAAGAAGGGCACACCGCTGGCGCCCGCCTTCCAGGCCGCGGTGAACAAGCTCAGGACGGACGGGACGTACGACCGCATCCTGAAGAAGTGGGGCACCACGGAGTCGGCGATCGCGAAGTCGCAGATCTCGCCGCCGGAGCTGAAGTGAAGCGACGGCTGAGGTGACCCGACCGGACGGACTGACCCGACGCCTGAAGTGACCCGACCGGCCCGAAGTGACCCGACCGGCCGAAGTCCCGACGGCCCGTCAGCAGCCGTCGCAGGGGCAGCAGCAGTCGCAGCCGGAACAGTCGCAGTCACAGTCTCGGCAGCAGCCCTCGCGCTTCTTGCGGGACCAGGGGCCCTCGTACTCCTTGGCACAGCAGATCTGGCAGGTGCAGAACAGCCCGGTGAAGACCGCGCAGCCTGCCAGGAAGCCGCGCTTCTTGGGCTTCGGCGGTTCACCGCCGAACTGCGGAGGCATCCCACCGGGGCCGCCGGGCCCACCGGGCACTCCGGGGTTGCCACCGCCGTAGGGGGTGTTCGGGCCGTACGGCCCGTAGCCGCCGCCCTGGTACGGATTTCCGTGCTGGGGCGGCTGTGGCGCGCCGTACCCCTGGTGCGAGCAGGTCGTCGTACCGAACACACGGTTCACCGAGACGCGCAGCTCGTGGGCGAGCAGCACATGCACCAGCCTGTCGTCCGTGAAGCGGGCGTCGCGCAGCGCGAGGCGCACCCCGTGCACCGCGTCGTCGGCGAGCCGGCGTGCCTCGGCCAGTGAGGTGCCGGTCGCGGTCAGCGGGTTCCAGGCACCCGACGCCGCGTCAGTTTCCCTGTCCTCCACGGCATCCAGCACATGTGCCAGCCGTCCGAAGAGCTTGCCCGCCTCTGCGAGCGGCGCCACGTTCTCCGGTCTTCCGGCGAGTACGGCGGTATGGGCGAAGGCTGCCGCGGTCGCCGTCTCGGTCGGCTCGGTGACGGTCAGCAGCGGGGTGCCGGGACCGGCCAGCGATTCGATCCCGCCCTGCCGGTCGACGGCGTCGAGCAGTACCGCCGTGTCGAAGCCGAGCTCGGCGCCGGTGCGCGCGCCGGCCCGGTCCCAGCCCGCCGCGACCCGGCGCGCCGCGGCGGCCACCGGCCTGCGGGCCAACACCCCGTCCCGGTCCGCGACGTGGTCCCGTACCTTCGCCGACGCCAGCACCAGCGAGACGGCCGCCGCCAGGCGCGCGCCCTCGCCCCGGGCGACGGGTGCGGTGCGCATGGCGCGCAGCGGGCAGGGGCCCGCGGTGCGCCGGGAGGCGGGGGTTCGCTCGGCCTGAGCCTCCGTCAGAACCGAGACGATCAGGCCGTCGTAGTTGGTCACGACCCTGGCGAACTGGCCGTGGTCGGAGCGAAGTGCCAGACAGAGCCCGCACAGATGGGCCATCCACTCGGCCTTGAGCCCGTCGGTGAGGCGATGAGTGCATGGCCTGACGATTCCGAACACGACGGTCCCCCGAGAGTCGTCCAACAGTGCGGCAGGCATCGTACCGAGCCTTCCGTTAACCCGGACGCGCCCACCGTCACCCGCCTGGCCCGACTTTCATATTTTGAGCCCACAACCCCCCGTACACAGGAAGAATCTTGACGAATCGCCACATCTTCTGCACCAGTACCGTCACGAATCCCCTGCGCGGCGACTATCTACTTGGCGCCCGATCCGCATCATGGACGACGATAGGGATAGGAACGAGAAAAGACCGCAATGAGCGGACTGGAGCGGAAGGAGGCGTCCATGGGATCTGTGCGCAAGGCGAGCGCCTGGCTGGGACTCGTCGAGGACAGTGATGAGCGCTACTACGACGACGCGTACGCCGAGGGTGCCGAGACGGGTGACGCGTGGGTCACCGACCCGCGGGTGCGCGTGGCCTCCGAGTCCGCCGAGGAGCAGGGCCGCCGGATCGCGACGGTCTCCCCGGACAGCTTCCGGGACGCCCGTGCCATCGGCGAGCTGTTCCGGGACGGCGTCCCGGTCATCGTGAACCTCACGTCCATGGAGCCCACCGACGCCAAGCGCGTGGTGGACTTCGCCGCGGGACTGACCTTCGGCCTGCGCGGCTCGATCGAGCGCGTCGCCACCCGGGTCTTCCTGCTGAGCCCCGCCGACACTCAGGTGGTCAGCGGGGAGGCCGCAAGCCGCTCCGCGAAGGACGGCTTCTTCAACCAGAGCTGAGCAAGGTGCTCGCCGGCCGGCGAGCCCGTCCGGCGTTCAAGGACGACAGGCCGCCGGCCTACCGGAAGGCATCAAGACCGGTGAGCGCCTTGCCCAGCACGAGCTGGTGCATCTCGACGGTGCCCTCGTAGGTGAGCACCGACTCGAGGTTCGTCGCATGCCGCATCACGGGGTACTCCAGCGAAATTCCGTTCGCACCGAGGATGGTGCGCGACGTGCGGCAGATCTCGATCGCCTCCCGCACATTGTTGAGCTTCCCGAAGCTGACCTGTTCGGGGCGGAGCTTCCCGGCGTCCATACGGCGGCCCAGATGGTGCGCGAGCAGGATCCCCTTGTGCAGTTCGACGGCCATGTCGGCGAGCTTGGCCTGCGTGAGCTGGAAGCCGCCGATCGGCCTGCCGAACTGCTCGCGTGTCTTCGCGTACTCGACAGCCGCCTCGAAGCTGGACCGCGCGGCGCCCATCGAGCCCCAGACGATCCCGTAGCGCGCGTGCGACAGACAGCCCAGCGGGCCCTTCAGTCCGGTGACTTCCGGCAGTACGGCGTCGGCCGGCAGCCGTACCTCGTCGAGGACGAGTTCGCTGGTGACGCTCGCGCGCAGGGACCACTTGTGCTTGATCTCGGGCGCGGAGAAACCGGCGGCGTCGGTCGGTACGACGAAGCCGCGAATGCCTTCGTCGGTCTGCGCCCACACCACGGCGACACCGGCCACCGAGCCATTGGTGATCCACATCTTGCGTCCGGTGAGCACCCAGTCACCGCCGTCGCGCTTGGCGAAGGTGCGCATACCGGCCGGGTCGGAGCCGTGGTCGGGCTCGGTCAGGCCGAAGCAGCCGATGATCTCGCCGGCCGCCATGCCCGGGAGCCACCGCTGCTTCTGCTCCTCGGAGCCGAAGCGGTGGATCGCGTACATGGCGAGCGAGCCCTGTACGGAGACGAGGGAGCGGATGCCGGAGTCGGCGGCCTCGAGTTCCAGGCAGGCCAGCCCGTACTGGACGGCGGTGGCGCCCGCGCAGCCGTATCCCTCCAGCGACATGCCGAGCGCGCCGATCGAGCCGAGCTCACGGGCCAGCTCGCGGATGGCTGGAAGCTCTCCGCGCTCGTACCAGTCCGCGATGTACGGCAGGACGCGGTCGGCCGCCCAGGTGCGGACGGTGTCGCGGATCGCGAGGTCCTCGGGTTCGAGCAGATCGTCGAGGCCGAGGGGGTCACCGGCGTCGAAGGGCGGCAGCTTCGAGGGTGCGGACATGGCGTGGCCTCCGGTGGCGCTCACACAGCGGATCACAGAAAAGTTCACGGGAAGGACGGACGGCTCGCCGAAAACTAGCAGTGTTAGTTACGGCACGGGCTGACGTTACGTCTCAGTGTGCCGTGCGTCCAGACCCGGTCGCCTCGACGGGCTCGCGGCTTGCCGGCAGCGAGACTTCCGGTCGCCTCGGCCGGGATCGCTTCTCGACGGTGGGGCACTCCATGACCCGTGGCAGCCGGAGCGCTGCGAGCGCACCGAGCAGCAGCAGACCCGCGCTGACCAGGAGCGCGACATGAAGGCCGTTGACGAAGGAGTGGCGGGCGGTGGTGCGCACCATCTCGCCGGAGGCGCCGCCCAGCCGGTCCGCCACCTGGTAGGCCTCACCCAGCGAGTTGGCCGCAGCCGATCTCGCCGGGCCGGGAACACCCGCGAGGCCGAGGAGCGACGGCGCGTAGGCCGCGTTCATGACGCTGCCGAGCAGGGCTATCCCCATGCCGGCACCGAGCTGGTAGGAGGTCTCGCCGATCGCGGCAGCTCCGCCGGCCTGGTCCGGCGGAGCCTCGCTGAGCATCGACTCGTACGCCGCGAACAGCGTGGTCTGCAGTCCGAAGCCGAGGAGTACGAAGCCCGTGGTGAGCAGCCACGGACGGTCGTGCTGTCCCATCAGGATCAGCAGCAGCACCGCCGCGGCGGTCAGGACGAAACCCCAGCCGACCATCCGGCGCGGACCGATCCGGTGCAGCGTGTGCGAGCCGGTGGCGCCGGCGGCCATCGCGGCGAAGGTCAGCGGCAGCAGCCGCAGTCCGGTCTCCAGCGGGCCGAGGCCGAGGACCAGCTGCAGGTACTGAACGGCGATCAGCTCGAGGCCGACCAGCGCGAGCATGGCGAGCACGATGCAGCCGACGGAGGTGGAGAACGTGGCCCTGGCGAACATCCGCATATCGATCAGCGGGTGCTCACGGCGCTTCTGCCTCCGTACGAACAGGGCGATCAGCACAGCGCCGAGCAGCAGCGGGCCGACCGTTCTGACGTCGAGGACCGTATCGCCGGCGCCCAGCCGCTTCACGCCGAGGACCGAGCCGAGCACTCCGCCTGCCGCCATCAGCGCGCCGAGCACGTCCCAGGGGCCGTCGGTGCCGCCCCTGGACTCGGGCAGCAGCCAGCGGCCTATCGGCAGGATCAGCGCCATCAGCGGAATGTTGATCAGGAAGACCGAGCCCCACCAGAAGTGCTCGACGAGAAAGCCGCCGAGTACGGGTCCGGTGGCGGCACCGACCGCGGCGACCGCGGTCCATATGCCGATCGCCGTCGCCCGCTCCCGCCGGTCCGGGAAGACCGCACGGAGGATCGAGAGCGTCGCCGGCATGATCATCGCGCCGCCGACGCCGAGCAGGGCGCGCGCGCCGATCAGCACCTCGGGGTTGGTGGCGAGGGCGGCGACCGCGGAGGCGGCGCCGAAGAGTCCGTAGCCGATCATCAGGACGCGGCGGCGGCCGACCCGGTCGCCGAGTGTGCCGAAGAGGATCAGCAGCGAGGCACAGACCAGGGGGTACGCGTCCACGATCCACAGCAGCTCGACGCCGCTGGGGCGGAGCTCCTCGGTGACGGACGGGACGGCGACATGCAGCACGGTCGCGTCGAGGGCGACCAGCAGAAGGCTGATACAGAGGACGACAAGGACGACCCAGCGGTTGACACCGCCGCCGGCGGCACGAAGCCGTGCTCCGCCCGTGATCGTCCCGGACATGTACGTACCTCCCATGAGTCCCTCGCGCTCGGTGGACCAGCCGGGGACGGTATGGAGTGGTGTCCCACAGGGCGGCCCGGCATCGACGGGCGAGTGAGCCGTCAGAGTACGCGAGTTCAGGCGTGTGGCGCGTGGTCCATCTCTCACCCCGATGCCCACCCGAGTGTGGCGTACGCCACGCCGCGGCCCTTCGAGTGCCCTCCGGATGTCCTGACCAGGGCCTCGCCGGAGGCGATCCCGGTCGACTCCCGAATGAGGGGATAATCCCTTACAGGCAAGCCGTGAGCTATTTCTGATGCACAGAAAGAGCCCTCCTGAGAGGGCCGCCGAAGAAATGGGACACGACGTCACCGGGATTTCCGGATTGGCCCGTAATAAAGCCGGAGCTGAGACATACTCCACATCACATCGTCATCACAAACGGGCTGGTTCGACCTGGGCCGACACTCACTCGCTGTAACGTCGATTGGGTGCGTACCGACATCTTTGCCCGGCTGGACCGGGAGCCGGAACCGCCGAAGATAGAGATCCCGCGGATGAGCCGCACCCGTCTCGCCCTCTTCGGCGGGACGTTGGCGTTCTATCTCGCCATCGTCGTGGCCGTGCTCGCCTCGACCTGGCTGGTGATCATCGACTGGAAGGTCATGCTCTTCCGGCCCTACCAGCAGTGGCCGGAGCTGCACGCCTTTCTCGACTACTTCGTGGTGCTCGGCCAGCGCGGGCCTACGGCCGTGATGGTGGCGGCCTGGCTGGGCTGGCGCTCCTGGCGTCAGCACACCCTGCGCCCCCTGCTCGCGCTCGGCGCCTCGCTGCTGCTGCTCAATGCGACAGTTGGCGCCGTCAAGATCGGTCTCGGCCGCCTCGGCCCCCACTACGCGACGCAGATCGGTTCCGCCGAACTCTTCGCCGGCGGCGATATATTTCCCTCCGGGCATACCGCGAACGCGGTCGTGACCTGGGGGATCCTGGCGTATCTGGCCACCACTCCGCGGGCGAGACGCTATTTGTCGGCACTCTCGGCGGTGGTCTCCCTCGGTGTCGGCCTCACGACCGTCTATCTCGGTACGCACTGGCTGAGCGATGTACTGCTCGGCTGGGCCGCCGGGCTGCTGATCCTGCTCGCCCTGCCCTGGTGCGAGCCGCTGATCGGCCGTGCGGAGGCCTGGATCTTCTCGCTGCGCGAGCTGTGGCGTGCGCGCCGTCGGATCGCTCCGTCGCTGCCGGTCGCCGCCGGCGGCCCACGGCCCTCGATGTTCCCGCAGCGCGGGGCCACACAGGACGAGGGACAGAGCCGTGAGCCGGTGACCGCAGGCAGCGGCAGCACCCGGCCGCCGTCCAGCACGAGGACGACGGCGCAGCTCACGCAGCCGCGGGCGCACGCGGTGCGCTCCGAGCGGACGCCGATCACTCCGTCCGGCAGCCGCCGTCCGCCGGCCTCACGGCCGGCCACGGGCGGCTGACGGGCACGGAGCTCGCTCCCGCCCGTACGACGAAGGCCCCGACCGCCCAGGTCGGGGCCTTCGTCGTACCCGGATGCCGGCCGCGGCGGCACTCTCGGCCCCGTCAGCCGGGCCAGCAGCGGATGACGGTGCCGCCCTCGACCTCGAAGTTGAGCCGGCCCATCAGGTACTCCATGGTGATGATCGCGCCCGGCGGCAGCGCTCTGACGGTGGTCCAGCCGCGCTCGCGGGCCAGTTGCTCGGCATCCTCGGCGGCGAGACCGACATACGCCTCGGGGGAGTCCTCCGGCTGCGCGGGAGGAGTCGGTGTGGGAACCATGCCACCCACCGTAGGCGGCGGCGGACGGTGACGGAAGTCTGGCCGCTTTCGCATCAGCAGTCCCACGTACCTCAGCGGTCACGCTTCTGTCACAGGATCACGACACGCGTTTAACTCGAACGCCGTCACTCGAACGAGCAGTTCAGAGCGGCTTGCGCAGTAATTCAGGAGCCCTTGGCTACCATGCTCAATTCCCGGCAGAAATACCCTCCGGCAAGTGACACAGGGCGAATTGACGGGGCGTGGAGAATTCACCGGTTCCTTACGGAATCAGCCGACCCTTCGTCCCGTTTCCCGGCCGAACGTCGACTCCGCCGCGTACGCACCCTGTTGGGGACGACCCGCCGGCGAGCATCATGACTGGAGCCCGATACCGAATGACCGAAGCGCGAGCCGCGGACAGCCAGGGGGCAGCGATGGGCACGGAGACCGCCGAGGCCACAGCGGGGCCGGCCCGGGTACGGAGGCCGGGCAGCGTACTGGTGGACTGGCTGACCACCACCGACCACAAGAAGATCGGGCATCTCTACCTGATCACGTCGTTCCTCTTCTTCCTGATCGCCGGAGTGATGGCCCTGCTGATGCGGGCCGAGCTGGCCCGCCCCGGGCTGCAGCTCATGAGCAACAACCAGTTCAACCAGCTGTTCACGATGCACGGCACCATCATGCTGCTGCTCTTCGCCACTCCGGCCTTCGCCGGCTTCGCCAACGAGATCATGCCGCTGCAGATCGGCTCACCGGACGTGGCCTTCCCGCGGCTGAACATGCTTTCGTACTGGCTGTATCTCTTCGGGGCCCTGATTGTGCTCGGCTCCCTGCTGAGCCCGAGCGGACCGGCGAGCTTCGGCTGGTTCGCCTACGCTCCGCTCAACTCGCTGGAGCGCTCGCCGGGTATCGGCGCCGACATGTGGATCATGGGGCTCGCGCTCGCGGGCTTCGGCACGATCCTCGGTTCGGTCAACTTCATCACCACCATCGTGGGGATGCGCGCGCCCGGCATGACGATGTTCCGGCTGCCGATCTTCACCTGGAACGTGCTCTTCACGTCGATCCTGGTGCTGTTCGCCTTCCCCGTGCTCGCGGCGGCGCTGCTGGTGCTGGAGTCGGACCGACGGTTCGGGTCAGTGGTGTTCCAGCCGCAATTCGGCGGGGCGCTGCTGTGGCAGCACCTGTTCTGGTTCTTCGGCCATCCCGAGGTCTACATCATCGCGCTGCCCTTCTTCGGCATCGTCACCGAGATCCTCCCGGTCTTCTCGCGGAAGCCGATCTTCGGATATCTCACGCTCATCGCCGCCACCATGGCCATCACCGGACTCTCGGTGGTGGTGTGGGCGCACCATATGTTCGCCACCGGAGCGGTGCTGCTGCCCTTCTTCTCCTTCATGTCCTTCCTGATCGCGATCCCCACCGGGGTGAAGTTCTTCAACTGGACGGGGACGATGCTCAGGGGCTCGCTGTCGTTCGAGACACCGATGCTGTGGGCCGTCGGTTTCCTGGTGTCGTTCCTGTTCGGCGGGCTGACCGGCGTCATCCTTGCCTCTCCCCCGATGGACTTCCATGTCACCGACTCGTACTTCGTCGTGGGGCACTTCCACTACGTCGTCTTCGGCACGGTGGTCTTCGCGACCTTCGCCGGCTTCTACTTCTGGTGGCCCAAGTTCACCGGCAAGATGCTCGACGAACGGCTCGGCAAGATCCAGTTCTGGACGCTCTTCGTCGGCTTCCACACCACCTTCCTGGTCCAGCACTGGCTGGGCGCGGAGGGCATGCCGCGGCGGTACGCGGACTATCTGGCGGACGACGGCTTCACGGCCCTCAACACCATCTCGACCATCGGCTCGTTCCTTCTCGGCATCTCGACGCTGCCGTTCCTGTACAACATCTGGAAGACGGCCAAATACGGGAAGAAGGTCGAGGTGGACGACCCGTGGGGGTTCGGGCGTTCGCTGGAGTGGGCGACCTCCTGCCCACCGCCGCGCCACAACTTCGTGACCATCCCTCGCATCCGCTCGGAGTCACCCGCCTTCGATCTGCACCATCCCGAATTCGCGGCACTGGAGCAGCTGGTGGAAGAGCGGGAGGCCGTCAGCCGAGGGCGCGGGACAGCCGGTCCCGCACCGTCCTGATGTGCTCGGTCAGCTCCCGCGGCTCGATCACCTGGAAGTCCACGCCCATGAGCATCACATGGATGACCAGTACATCCAGGCTCGCGGCTCCGGTGCGCAGCAGACAGCTGCTGTCGTCGATCGCCTCCAGCACCCCGTCGGACGGGCCGATGGTCCTGGCGGCCAGCTCGGCGGACGTATGGAGCCGGATGACCGCCTGGGCCGCATAGGCGCGGGTGGAGACGCCACGGGAGACATACGCGGCGAGATCCTCGGCCGGCGGAGTGCGCGGGGTGAAGCGCGGTCCGTGCGGCGGCTTCGGCGTGATGCGGTCGGCCCGGAACGTACGCCAGTCGGCGCGCTCCAGGTCCCAGGCGACGAGATACCAGCGCCGCTCGGTGCAGACCAGGCGGTGCGGTTCGACACTGCGGCGGGTGACGGAGCCGCCGTGGTCGCGGTATTCGAAACGCAGCCGCTCGCTGTCCCGGCAGGCGTTGGCCAGCTCGGTCAGCACGCTCGCGTCGACAGTGGAGTCCTGCGGGTCGCGCAGCATCGGCACGGTGAAGGCGTTGAGCGCGGCGACCCGGCGGCGCAGCCTGCCGGGCAGCACCTGTTCCAGCTTGGCGAGGGCGCGTACGGACGTCTCACCGATGCCCTCGATGCCGTTTCCGGCGGCGGTACGCAGACCGACCGCGACGGCCACGGCCTCCTCGTCGTCGAGCAGCAGCGGCGGCAGCTCGGCCCCGGCGCCGAGCTGATAGCCGCCGCCCGTGCCGGGGCTGGCGTTGACCGGGTAGCCGAGCTCGCGCAGCCGGTCGACATCGCGCCGTACCGTGCGCGGCGTGACACCGAGCCGGTCGGCCAGATCGGAGCCGGACCATTCGCGGTGGGCCTGCAGCAGCGAGAGCAGGCGCAGCAGTCTTGCCGAGGTCTCCAACATGGCTGCGAGTCTGCCAGCCATTGAGGACAGCCACTGTCCTCAAACAGGCGCGGAGCGCACGTCAGCCCGCTGCGGTGAGACGTACGCCGAGGTCGTTGTCGCCCGTGTAGCAGGCGGCGGCGTGACAGGTGTCCGTGGCCACCTTCGGGTACACGAAGATGGCCTTCTTGTCCCAGATGTCGTCGAGGATGCGGGAGATCCGTACCGCGGCGGCGTCCGCGGCCGGGCGCAGCCACAGTTCCCACAACTGCTCCTTGGCGACGGGCTCTTGGGCCATCGGCCCGCACGGCAGGGTGAAGACGAAGGCGCCGCCCTCGCCGGTCACCGGCACCTCGTGGACCCGGTCGCCGGAGCGGAGCCTGGCCTCGGCAACGGCTCCCTCGCCCAGCTCGGCCCCGTACAGCCGGCCCTCCACCGTCAACGCGCCCCGCTCCGGCGCGAGGCCGATGTCGCCGGCCTCGGCGTGCGGCGCGCGCACCCAGCAGCGCACGGCAAGGTTGCCGGCCGCCGTCGGGTACGGGACACGCACGGCGATCCGGCCGGCCTCGGGGGCGCGGTCGAGGAGCGCCCGCACATCCCGTATGCCCGACTCGACGGCGTCCCCGCCGGCGATGCTGACATCCCAGTGGCCCTCGGCCAGTTCGACCGTGCTGGGCAGTACGGCGCGCGAAGTGCCGCCCCCCGAAGGGGTCAGCGGCAGCCGCACCTCGTCCGTCGCGTCCTTGCCGCGCCGCTTCAGCACGAGCACCGCGTCCGGCGAGCCGGCACCTGCCAGGTCGAAGGTGATACCGCAGGCCGCGTCGGCGACGCAGTCCGCCCGTGGTGTCCGCCGCTCGGTGGGCGAGGTGGTGGACGTGGTCATGAGGCCTTTTTCCTTTTCCGGATCGCGTCGGCGGCCAGATAGCGCAGGGAGTAGACCGCGTCGTACACCGCGCCCCTGCCACGGTGCACCGCATCCCGCAGCGCGCTGCGGGAGCGGCCGCTGCCGGCGCGTGCGACCAGCTCGGTGAACAGGGCCTCGTGGCGCTCCGCGATCCGCACCGGGTCGAAGCGGGCGGATGCGGCGAGCGCGGCCAGGCCCGTGCGCCGGCGCAGTCCGTCGTCGTTGATCAGCCCGAGCAGTGCGTCGGCGATCGCGTCCACGTCGCCGACCGGCACCAGCCGGCCGTCGACACCGTCCTCGATGATCTCGCCGGGCCCGTGCGGGCAGTCGGTGGAGACGACCGGGACGCCGCAGCGCATCGCCTCGACGATGGTCATGCCGAACGACTCCATGCCGGAGGTGACGGCGGCGATCGAGCCCTTGACCCACTCCGGCTCGAGAGGATGCGCGGGCCCCATCAAAAAGACATGGTTGTGCAACCCGCGCTCCTCGATGAGGGCGTGCAGGGCGTTCTTCTCGTTGCCCGTCGCGTCTCCGCTGCCGTAGATCCGCAGCCGCCAGTCGGGGCGGGCCGCGACCACCTTGGAGAAAGCCTTGACCAGAAGGTCGTAGCGCTTGACCTTGGTCAGCCGGCCGGCCGCGACGATCCACTTGCTGGAGGCGTCGGCCGGGGCGACGGTGGGCACGGGCACGCTGTTGGGGACGGAAGCGATGCGCACGCCGCGCAGCTTCAGCTGCGAGCGGTAGGACCGGGCGTCCGCCTCGGTGACGGTGACGACCGCGTCGAGCAGGCGGTAGCGGTGGCCGATCTCTCGGCGCAGCCGGTAGCCGTGGCTGTCCAGCGTGAGGTGCTCCTGGGCGACACGGACCGGGCCGCGCCTGGTCTGCCGGGCGATATGGACATTGAGCCCGGGCCGGGTACCGACGACGACATCGGCCCGCAGGGACCCCAGATGGGCGGCGATCCGGGCGTCGGTGAGGCGGCTGTACTGCTTGTGCCGGCCGTCGCCGCGCGGGAAGACCCTGGCCGGGCGCTTGTACTCCGGGTCGTTGCCGTCGTAGTCGGGGCTGTTCCTGCGCAGATCGACCAGGTGCTTCATGGTGACGCCGGCCGGGGCGCCCATGGTCGGCTCCTCACGGTGGCGGAAGACGGAGACGATCTCGACGTCGTGCTGCTGAGCCAGGGCATGGGCGAGGTTGAACGTCGTCCGGATCGTCCCGCCGATGCCGTATGCGTTGTGGAGCAGGAAAGAAATGTGCATACGCTGCCGCGTCCCCCTGGTTTTGGTCTCTGCAGAACGGGACCTTACTTGGCTCCTAGGGCCGATAGGGGAGCTGGGGCACGGTGAAGCAGTTGTCGTTCATCTCTCCGCTCCGGGAGAGCCAGCCGCTGCCGTCCTGCCGGCGGGCGACCGACAGACAGGTACGGCGGGCCTTGGGAGGCTCGGCCGGTTTCTCGTACGAGACGGGGAGCAGCGGCCCACGGGCGGTGTACGGCTCCGGGCGGTTCAGGAACTTCTCGACGCAGGCGCGCGTGAGATCGGCCGCGCAGGATCTGGCGGCGTCGGTGAACCACGTGGTGGCCGCCCAGCCCTCCGGTTGCCACTTGAGAGCTCGGCTGCAACCGCACGGAAATTCGACAGGGCGAAGTCGACCTGTTCGCTGACGACGCGGTAACCCTCGGCCTTCAGGCCCTGCGCGACAAGGCGGGCGTAGGCGGCGGACGCCGCCTGGTTGTAGGGGCGTCGGTGCTGGCGCCCCTGGACACGCCGGCGCTCTCACCGTCCTGACCGGGCGCAACGGCTCGGACCGCACCTCGGTCCTGCGCGCCATCGCCGGGACCGTGCCGCTCTCCGCCGGACGGTGGTGTGGCGCGGCACCGACGTGACCGGTCTCCCCGCGCATGAACGGGCGCGCCGCGGACCGTGCTTCGTACCGGATCTACGTGCGGTGTACGACGCCCCCACCGTCGCCGAGAATCTCGAACTCGCATCTCCGGAGGGGGATTTCAAGCGCGCGCTGAAGGGCTTTCCGGCGCTCCGGCCGCTCCTCGCCCGCCGTGCCGGCGCCCTGTCCGGCGGCGAGCAGCGCATGCTCGCGGTCTCCCGCGCGCTGCTCCCACCGGCCCGCGTCGTCCTTGTCGACGAGACCGCCCAGTGCCTGTCGCCATCCGTCGCGGCCCGTACGTACGAGCTGCTGAGCGCGCTCGACGCGGCGGTCGTGGTCGCGGAACAGCGACTGCCGCCGGGCCCGCCCCACAGCGGCAGGCCGGTCGGTGGTTCATGAACTGCGGCGCGGATCAGTCGTGTTCAGTGGAGAGCCCGCCGAGCCGCCGACGCCGGAATGACCAGCATCGTGCCTACCTTGAGCCGGTCCGGAGAGTTCCCGATCAGCTTCTTGTTGGCCGCGTAGAGCGCCTGCCAGCCGCCCTTGATCCGGTAACGCTCGGCGATCGCGGACAGCGTGTCGCCCGGCTCGACCGTATGGACCCGGCCGCTGAGCCCGTACTTCTTGGAACAGACGGGCCAGGCGCTCCAGGTCTGCACACGCAACACCTCCTCCGCCACGTCGATCTGCTCCTCGCGGGTGGCGAGGTCCGCACGCGGCGCGTACACGAGTCCGCCGAACCCCTCCCAGGTGGGCTGCCAGAACTGCAGCCCGCCGTAGTAGCCGTTGCCCGTGTTGCTGTGCCAGTCTCCGCCGCTCTCGCACTCCGCGATGCAGCTCCAGGGCCAGCCGTCGGCGGCGCAGTCCCACGATCCGGCGTCGGCGCCGATACCGGGACCGCCGGGGGCCGGCGGCGGCGGAAGCCGGGGCGCGGCGTACGCGGCGCGCACCGGGACGACTGCCAACAGCAGGGCCACCAGCGCCGCGGGCCAAAAGCTGATCTTCGGCATCGGGTCACGCTAGGCAGTGCGGTTCCGCGCGAGCGGGTGCCGCGCGCGGGCGGCAGGCAGCCCCACCCGGTCGGACCCGGTGGGGCTGCCGAGAACTCCTCAGAGAGTGAGCTTCTGCCCGGGCATGATCAGGTTCGGATCACCGCCGATGACGGTCTTGTTGGCGACGTACAGAGCGCGCCAGTCCGTGCCGTTCGCGGCGGCGATCCGGCTCAGGGTGTCGCCGCTGCGGACGGTGTAGTCGCCGCCGCGGACGCTGCCGCGGGCGGGGTGGCTCGATGACCGCTCCGGCGCCTTCGCCGGAGCCTCGGCCTTGGTCCTGTTCTCGGCCTTGGTGTTGGCCTTGGTCCTGTTCTCGGCCTTGGCCTCGGGTGCGGCCGGTGCACTGCCGTACGCGCCGGCCCGCGCCGCACAGGTGGGCCATGCGCCCCAGCCCTGCGCTCGCTGAACCTTCGCGGCGACAGCGATCTGCTGCCCCTTGCTCGCCCCGTCGGCGGTGGACGCGTACGCCGCGCCTCCGTAGGCCCGCCAGGTACCGGCGGAGAACTGCAGGCCGCCGTAGTAGCCGTTGCCGGTGTTGATGTGCCAGTTTCCGCCGCTCTCGCACGATGCGATGCGGTCCCATACTCCGTTGTCCGCCGCCCGGGCCTCGCCCGTGGTGGCGAGCAGTGCCAGCGGTGCCACCAGTGCGGCACCTACGAGCGCTGCTGTGTCACGCCTGCGTATGGAACGGGAACTCGTGAACATCAAATCCCTCTCGAAGGACCCGGGATCCCTCGGGGCGGTGCGGACTTCGGCGCATCCGGCGCCCTCGTCCGCTCCGCCTCACCCGCCAGAGGTGGTCGTGCCGTGCTGCTTCTGTGCCGTACTGGCTGTACGGCCCGGCGGGTTGTCCCGGGCGGTGCTCTCTGCACACGGCGAGGAATCTAGAGAGGTCAACCCTCTGACACCAACCAATCCCTTGTCATGCCAGGCCAGTTGCCCGTTACTCGCAGTATCAGTGTTTTCCGGCCACCCACTTGATTCGCAGATTTCATGATTTGTCGACCTGCCGTTGAACTGATCTGTGACTCTGTTCACCGCGTCAACTTCCTTACACCCAGCAGTCGTTGACATGGAGTAACCAATTCCGGCCGCTGCATCACCCTTTGCTTCGGATGGTGCGATTCCGTTCCTTCTCGCGCGTGACTCCGGCCACAGCTCACCCGTTGAACTCTTCACGAGCCGGGAACCGCCCGGCGCACGTTTACATGTCCGCTCAAGTCCGAGGAGCCACCCGTGCCGCGCATGCTCGACGTCAGCGAGGACGTACGCGCCGAGATCGGCGACGAAGAAGCCAACCGGCTGCTCGCCGGCAGGAACAGCCCGGGCAGCTACGACTGCACCTCCTGCCGCACCCCGGGCGACTCCGAGCAGGAGCGCACCAGCACGGTGCTGTTCGTCGGCGACGAGACCGCCGTTCTCGCCTTCGCCCACGCCTCCTGCATCCCCTCACAGGTCGTCCAGGTCGCCGAGGACCAGCTGCAGGGCGCGGTACGGTCCATCACCGGCGAGGAGCAGCAGATCTCCGGCACCGGTCCCAAGCAAGCCGTCCTCGGCATCACCAGCGGTCTCGTACTGATCCAGGGCGAACTGCACCCGGCCCTGGTCGTCGAACCGACCGCGCCCATCTCCCGCCCCGGCACGACCGGCAACGGCGGCGACGACTTCCTCCCGCTCCTGATCGAACAGGGCTTCCTGCCGATCACCGACGTGAACCACCGGCCCAATCAGCTGCCCGGCTGGTCCGTCCTGGTCGCCATGGGCCAGCTGCACGCCGTGCTCCAGCCCGGCACCGGCGGCGGCAGCCCCGTCGCCTGGTGGCAGGCCCATCAGCCGCTGCAGGTCACGGACGGCTGGCGCGCGGCCGCCAACAAGTCGCACACGGTCCTGGTCTTCGCCGCCCCGGTGGGCTCCATCGGCCAGCAGCCCCGCGAGGACCTGCTGCGTGCGGCGCTGGAGAGGGCGGCGGCCGGTGGCCGGCTGGTAGCCGCCGCCATGCCGCTCGCGGGCACCTGAGCGGGCACCTGGGCAGGCAGGAAGCCTGCCACCGGCCGTGCCGACCAGGAGCAGGCACCCGAACAGCGGCCGACCGGGCGGGCGGCATACGCCGGGAGTGCGGAAACGTACGCCCGGCGTACGTCTTTGTACCGTCCCCGGAAGAATCCGGCTCCGCCGAGACCGCATCTGTCCGACGGCGGGGTCGTTTCAGGTACGTGCACTCATACGACCCCTCCCGCCAGCCGTACCAGAGCCAGATCCCTTCCATGCGCCCCTCGAGCGACGTACCGGCAGTGCCCTCGCCCACGCCGATCTACGACGCGCTCTACTCCGAGTACCGCAGGGCGTTCCGGGCCTTTCCGGGCGACCGGAGCGGGGAGGAGGATCTCGACTTCAAGGCCTTCGGCACGGGGCCGCACAGCAGCCGCGGCGGACCGGCGAGTCATCCGGGCCATACGGTCCACCCGGGGACCTGGCAGCCGTATCCGGGGGTCCGGCCGCACAGCGGGATGCACAAGCCGGCCGCGCTGCCACCGGCACCCCGCAGAGGTCTGTGACCGCGAAAGAGCATCGCGGGTAACCAACGCGGGAAACCGACGCGAGCCCCCCATGGCGCTGCCCCGGACCGGTGAACGGTCCGGGG
>NZ_JBSFUK010000029.1:0-65926 GCF_053591755.1 Streptomyces sp. NPDC002926 | reverse complement strand
GGGCTGAACGGCGCGGTGGCGCCGACCAGCGCCGTACCGTCTCCGGGACCGGCCGCCGTGGCGGCGCCGGTGCCGCCGCCCGCTTCACCGCCGGACGGCGCGGCCGGACACTGGCGGCCGTGGCGGTTCCGGATGTCGAACGACGTCTGGGGCACGCCGGTGGTGGCCGGCGACCTGCTGTATGTGACGTCCTTCGAGGTGCACGCCCTGGACGTGGGCAGCGGCCGGCGCCAGTTCAAGACCAGGGACGTGGCGTGGGCGATGGCGGTGGCCGGAGGCCGTATCCACGCCTCGGACGGGCCGACGCTGTACGCACTCGACGCGACGAACGGCCAGGAGCGGTGGCGGCTCCAGACCGACGCCTGGGTGTACTGCCTCAAGGCCGACCGCGGCACGGTCCTCACCGGGACGCGCGGCGGCGGCGTACAGGCCTGGGAGGCATCCAGCGGCGAGAAGCTCTGGGAGACGGCCGGGGCGCAGACGGAGTTCGAGACGCCCGAGGCCGGGCCCGCGATCTTCGACGACACGGTGTACGTGTGGCAGGACGCGAGGCTGCGTGCGCTGGAGGCCCGTACGGGTGTCGAGCGCTGGTCGTACCCCGTCGGCGACGCGGCCTCCTGCGGCAATGTGCCGGTACGGGTGCAGCCCGCGCCCGACGGCTATGTCTATGTCGCGGCCGGCACCCGCGTACTCGCCATCGACATCTCCAACGGCCTGGTGCGCTGGCACTTCGAGTCGCCCGCGGTCTTCCTCTCGCCGCCGGTCTTCGCGCCGGGCCCCGCGGTGACGGGCGGCGGTGTCTATCTCGTCGACTACCTCGGCACGGTGTACGCCCTGGACGCCACGACCGGCAAGGACCGCTGGCGCATTGCCACGGAATCCAGGCAGTCCATCGAGCCGGTGCTGGTCGCGAACGGCAACATCCATGTCGGCAGCGGCAGTGCGCTCTACACCCTGGACGCGGTGACAGGCACACCCATGTGGCGCTTCGCGGCGGGCGGCGAGGTCGTCGGCGCCCCGGTGGTCGCCGACGGCCGGGTCCATTTCGGCTCCGCGGACCATGTGCTCTACACCCTGGACGCGAGCGGCGGCCAGCTCCGCTGGAAGCTCGCGACGGGCGGCGAGATCACGGGCTCTCCGGTGGCGCAGGGCGGTGTGGTGTACGCGTGCAGCAAGGACCGCTGTGTGTACGCGCTGGACGCGGTCAAGGGCACGGCCACCGGCAGGGGCGCTCCGGGCGGCGCACGCTAGCCGGACGGCACGGAGGCACGGACATCCGGGGTACGGACCGTCCGGAAGGCCCGGACGGCTCGGGGCGCGGACGGCCCGGACATCCGGTCCGTCCGGCGAGTGCCCCGATGGCGACCGGCACCGTCCGGGCGTAGCGTCGTGGTCGAGAGCGGCATCCCCCAGGAGGCCGGCGACGATCCGCATCATCATCGGTCGATCCTCGCTCTCGTCGGAGCGACGGCCGCCGTACGGAGCCCCTTCCGTGACTGGTACGACGGCCGTCACGGACGCGACCGCCCACGCGACTGCCCACCCCTGATTCGCGACTGCTACGGTGGCGCGCGATTGTCAGGTACATCAAGAGCGGGAAGCACAGGGGGAGGGCCGGCGATGCTGCGCCGACGTCTCAGGCTCGCGGCCGTACTGGTCGTGGTGGTGCTGGCGCTGACCGGTTTCTCGAGTTCGGCCTCGAGCGGCAAGGGCGGCAGAGGCGGCAAGAGCAGGTCGCACGGCAGCGGGGGTGGCTCGGGCGGCTGCTCGAACTCCAAGAAGTCGAACGGCGGTTACCGCGACTACGACAATGACGACGACTACGGCTCTTCGTCGTCCGGTTCATCGGGTTCGGACTCGTACACCGATGAGCCGACGCCCACGGCGACCGCCACCGGCTCGCCTCAGGCGACCGTCGTCACCTGTGTGAAGAAGGGCCGTGGAAAGCGCAGGGCGACAACGTCCGCCACGGTGCAGGTGGTTGCGGACTACGGGGTCACGCACAGGTACCGGGTCGAGGTGGTGTTCCTGGATGCCGCGGGTGCGATCGTCGACCGCGGAAACGCCGACGTCACGCTGGACAGCGGCGAGACCGGGACCGTCAACGTCGGCATGCGCAGCCCCAAACTGGTGGCACGGGTCAAGAAATGCGAAGCCGAAGCACTGCTCGACGACTGAGCGCAGGAGGCCGCTGCGGGACCGATTCGGGGCTTCTTCGGGGCCTCCGCGTCGGCCTTTTCGTGGGCGTCGTGGCGATCATCCGCTGCTAGGGTGACGTGTGCTCGTCAATCGAGCCCACTCACTGACACGACTTTCAACGGGGGTTGAAACGTGAAGATTCGTCATGTCCGCGCTATAGCCGTATTCGGCATCGCAGTCGTCGCGCTGACCGGAGCCCGCGGTTCCCACGGCGGCAGCTGTGGTGGCGGCAGCAGCCACAGCAGCAGTAGCAGCGGCGGCGGGAGCCACAACAACGACAACGCCACCTCGGGTGGTTCCACCGGCTCTCTGAGCGGCGGCTCCAGCGCCCACCGGGCCGAGCGTGACGTCAAGATCGACGAGTGCGGGCTGGACGCCTCCGGCAAGAACCTCACCGCGAAGATCACTGTCACCAACAATGACTCGCTCACTTACAAGTACGACGTGAGCCTGCAGTTCAAGGGCGACCTCGGCGACACGAAGGTCAACCTCGCCATCGCCAAGGTCGAGGACCTCAAGGTCTCGCCCGGTGCCTCCGCGCCCGGCAAGGCAAGCACTCCGTACACCGGTTCCGGTGACGGCTCCGAGTACAAGAAGTGCGAAGTCATCAGCGCGAGCCGTACTGCGAGCTGACGGCCCGGGCCGGGGCGGAGCCCCGGCCCGCACCCGGGTCGCCGGCGGGGCGTATTCCGGAGCCCGGTCGCGGGAAGGGGAGGGCAGGGGGACGGCCCACGGCTACCGCACCACGTAACTCCCCCCGCCCCGCCCGCCCTCGAAGAGTTCCGCCTGGCGCTCGGACGGCAGATTCCCGAGCGTGATCAGGTGCGGGGCGTGGGCGAGCGCCTGCGATCTGGCCGCCTCGCGCGCAGACCACACCGCCCGTACGGTCCCCTGCACCGCATCGGTCGGGTGCGACGCCACCACCGCTGCGGCCCGCAGCGCGGTCGCCACCGCCTCGCCCGGCTCCGTCAGCTCCGAGACCAGCCCCGTCTCGTACGCCCGCCGTGCCGACATCCGCTCCGCCGTCCCCATCAGCGCCATCCGCGCCACGTCGCCGAACGGCATCCGCTGCGCCATGGAGATCGACTCGTACGCGCTGACCATGCCGTACGTCGTATGCGGATCGAAGAACGTCGCCTCCCGCGAGGCCACCAGGAACTCGCTCTCCCCGAGCAGATAGAACGCCCCGCCGCAGGCCATCCCCTCCACCGCCGAGATCACCGGTTTCCACAGGTCGTTCGCCTTCGGGCCGATCGCGATCAGCGGATCGTCGATCGTGTACGGGGACGAGGGCTGCGGCACCCGCACCGAGCGGTCGATGCCGGTGCAGAACGCCTTGGTGCCCGCTCCGGTCACCACCACCGCCCGCACGGAGTCGTCGAAGCGGAACTGGCGCCAGACATCGGCCAGTTCACCGGCCATCGCCAGATCGATCGCATTGTGCCGCTCGGGCCGGTCCAGCGTGACGAGTGCGACACCCGTCTCCTTGTACGTGTCGATGCCAAGGCTCATGCCCGCTCCAGCAGCCAGCGCGGCACGGTGATCCCGTCCAGCTCGGTGAACGCCACCTTCACGGCGGCCCCGATGCGCAGCCGCGCCGGCACGACCGAGTTCAGCGGCGCGTCCGGCGCCGCGACCACATTGCCGACCAGGCGGATACGGGGCGCGTCCAGTAGCTCGACGACGACCGTGTTGTACGGCGCCTGGGCGGCGTACGCGGGCAGCAGCGGCGGATGGGGGAGTACGAACGACCAGATGCGGCCGCGCCCGCTCATCCTGCGCCACTCGCTGTCGAAGGACCGGCAGTGCGGGCAGCAGGGCCGTGGCGGGAAGCGCAGCTCGGCGCAGTCCGGTTCGGCGCAGGCCTGCACGCGGAGCTCGCCGCGAGCGGCGTACTCCCAGAAGGGCGCGCCGTCGTCGTCGACGACCGGCATCAGTAGTGAGTCCATCTCAACTCCTCAGCAGAACAGCCGAAGTGGGCACTCCCTCGCCGGCCGTGACCAGGCAGGTCGCGGCGTCCGGGACCTGCGCCGTGCTGGTGCCGCGCAGCTGCTTCACGCCCTCGGTGATGAGGTTGAAGCCGTGGACGTACGCCTCGCTCAGACCTCCGCCGCCGGTGTTGACCGGCAGCCGGCCGCCGATCTCCAGCGCGCCGCCTTCGGTGAAGGCCGCGCCTTCCCCCCGTCCGCAGAAGCCGTAGCCCTCCAGGGAGAGCGGGACGAGCGGGGTGAACGCGTCGTAGATCTGCGCCACATCGACATCCTGCGGACCGAAGTCGGCGGTCTTCCACAGCTGTCTGGCGGCCGTCCACGCGGGTCCGGTGAGCGGGTCGTCGTTCCAGTAGTTGACCATCCCGTGGTGCTGCGCGGGCAGGCCCTGGGCGGCTGAGTGGATGTACACCGGCTTCTGCCTGCAGTCGCGGGCCCGCTCGGCCGAGACGATCACACAGGCCAGCGCGCCGTCCGTCTCAAGGCAGTTGTCGAAGAGGCAGAGCGGCTCGCTGATCCAGCGGGCGGACATATACATCTCGCGGGTCAGCGGCCGCTCGTACATGACGGCGGCGGGGTTCTGGTTGGCGCGGTTGCGGCAGGCGAGGGCGACATTGAAGAGATGGTCGCGAGTGGCGCCGTACTCGTGCATATATCTCCGCGCCAGCATGCCGATCTCGTCGGCGGGCCGCAGCAGACCGAAGGGGCGGGTCCACTGGGCGGGTGTGGGCAGCTGAACAGCCGTGTTCTTCCAGGGCCTCGGGCCGCTGCCGCGCTTGCGGGAGCGCCAGGCGATGCCGACGCTCGCCTGACCGGTGGCGACAGCGCCCGCGAGATGGGCGACGGTGGCGCAGGAACCGCCGCCGCCGAAACCGGCCTTGGAGAAGAAGGTCACGTCCCCGGCTCCGATGGCCTTGGCGATCTCGACCTCGTCCGTCTCCTCCATCGTGTACGAGGCGAAGCCGTCGACCTCGGACGGATCGATACCGGCGTCGTCGAGCGCGGCCAGGATGGCGCGGCAGGCCAGGGTCTTCTCGGATTCGGGGAGTTGCCTGGCGAAAGGCGTCTGTCCTGTGCCGACTATCGCCGCCGCGTCCTTGAGCGTCGCCACGGGGCACCACCTCCGCGATCGTCCTCACTGCTGACAGCGCGTCAGGCTACAGCTAATCTGACGGTTAGTCAGCTAGCTGGTGCGGTGGGAGGGCTTGCGATGCGCGGCGACCTGGAGTGGGGCAGTATCCCGGGACTGGTACGGAGCGCTGCCGAACGGTACGGGGAGCGGGAGGCCGTCGTCGAGGGCCGCAGCAGGGTCTCGTACGCCGAACTGGGCGAGCGGGTCGAGCGTGCCGCCGCCGCCTGCATGGCGTCCGGCGTCGAGCCCGGCGACCGGGTCGCCGTCTGGGCACCCAACACCCTCGACTGGATCGTCTCGGCACTCGGCGCGGTGACAGCCGGCGCGGTGCTGGTGCCGCTCAACACCCGCTTCAAGGGCGGCGAGGCGGCGTACGTCCTCCAGTGCTGCCGCGCCAGACTCCTCTTCGTGACGGGCACGTTCCTGGGCACCTCGTACGTCGCGTCCCTGCGTCGCGCGGAAGTGGACCTGCCGCATCTGGAGCAGGTGGTGGTGCTGGCGGACAGCGCACCGGCGGACTTCCGTTCCTGGAAGGACTTCCTGGCGGGCGGCGACGCCATCTCGTCCGCGGACGTCCGCGGTCGTGCCGACGCGATCGACCCGTCCGCGCCCTCCGACATCATCTTCACCTCCGGGACGACGGGCCGGCCCAAGGGCGCCGTCATCACCCACGCCCAGACGCTGCGCTGCTACGACGTCTGGAGCGATCTCGCCGGGCTGCGCGAAGGCGACCGCTATCTGATCGTGAACCCGTTCTTCCACACATTCGGCTACAAGGCGGGCATCATCGCCTGTCTGACGCGGGGTGCGACGATGGTCCCGCAGCCGGTCTTCAACGTGGACACGGTCCTGGCCAATATCGCCTCCGAACGCATCTCGGTACTGCCGGGACCGCCGACCCTCCACCAGTCCCTGCTCGACCACCCGGCCCGCGAGCAGCACGATCTCAGCGCGCTGCGGCTCGTCGTCACCGGCGCGGCGGTCGTGCCGCTGAAGCTGGTCGAGCGGCTGCGCAGCGAGCTGCGTATCGCCACGGTCCTCACGGCGTACGGCCTCTCCGAGGCGAGCGGCATCGTCACCATGTGCCGCCGAGGCGACGCCCCGGAGACGATCGCGTCCACCTCGGGCCGCGCGATCCCCGGCACCGAGGTCCGCGTGCTGGCGGGCCGGGGCGAACCGGGCGAGGTGCTGGTGCGCGGACACCATGTGATGCAGGGCTACTTCGAGGATCCCGAGGAGACGGCGAAGGCGATCACCGAGGACGGCTGGCTGCGTACGGGCGACGTCGGTGTGCTGGACGATGCGGGCAATCTCCGCATCACCGACCGGATCAAGGACATGTTCATCGTCGGCGGCTTCAACGCGTATCCGGCGGAGATCGAGCAACTGCTGGGCCTGCACCCGGATATCGCGGATGTCGCGGTGATCGGCGTCCCGGACCCGCGGCTGGGCGAGGTGGGCAAGGCGTACGCGGTACGGCGCAGGCACTCGACGTTGACGGCGGACGACCTGATCGCCTGGTCGCGACGGGAGATGGCGAACTACAAGGTGCCGAGGCAGGTCGAGTTCGTGAGCGAGCTGCCGAGGAACGCGAGCGGGAAGGTCCTGAAGACGGAGCTGCGCTCGCGCGAGCGCGCCTGATCGCCGGGCGGCGAGCACTTCGGCGGCCCGACCCCCCAGGGACCCGGCACCTCAGCGATCGGCACCGGACATGTCGCGGCCGCGGCGGCTCCCCCTCCGCGCCGCCGCGGCCGCACCCCGTCGAGTGGAGTTCGGATCAGCCCTTGGGCGGGAGGGGCGTGTGGTGGTCACTCATGGTGGTGATGCCGTCCGCCGGCGGGAGGGGCGTGTGATGGTCGCTCATGGTGGTGACGCCGTCCTTCGGCGGGACCGGAGTGTGGTGGTCACTCATGGTGGTGACGCCGTCCTTCGGCGGGACGGGAGTGTGGTGGTCACTCTGCACGATGGCGGCGCCCTGCGGCGGGGCCGGCGTGTGGTGATCGCTGAGAGTGGTGATCTCTTCCGGCTTCTTCTCGGTGTTGCTCATTTTTCTGTCCCCCATGGGATTGCCCGACGATACCGAAGGTGGCCTTCTGCCCGGAGACTCCCCCGAGGGTCGCCGGACAGAAGGCCAGGGGGACCGCTCGCCCCCAAGCGGAGGTGTAGGTCCCGGGATCCGCCTGCCCCCCGACGCGACGGATCGAATGCACTGAGCATGTCGGACGAGCATAAACATTCAATGAACGCCCTGGCGGGGGGCCCTCATGCTGCGCTGAGAGGGGCAAGAAGCCCGCGCACTTCCTCCGCTTCCGCAGCACCCGACTGCTCGTGCAGGGACAATGCCTCGCGCCAGCAGGCACGCGCGCGGTCCGCCTGGCCCAGGCTGTCCAGCGCCCTGCCCAGCGTAATCAGCACATTCGCGCGGGTCCGGTCGCCGCCGATGCAGCCGCTCGCGAGCGCCTGTTCGGCGTGCTGGGCGGCCTGTGCGGGCCGGCGGGCCGTGAGGTGGGCCTGCGCGATGCGGAAGTGTGTCGTCCCCTCCCACAGGCGCTGCCGATTCGTCTCGAACCTCTCCAGAGCTTCGAGAAGCTGATCCAGCGCCTCGGTGTGGCGTCCCGCATGGGTCAGTGCGACCCCCAGGGCGTAGCGGGCATTGGCCAGCCGCAGGGTGTGCCCGATGCGGTCGTAGATGTCCACGCCCTGCTCGGCGAGGGTGATGGCCTGCGAGGTCCGGCCCATCGACAGCTGGACCCGGGAGAGATTGCACAGGGCGCTGGCCTCGCCAGGGCGGTTGTCGTCGGCACGGGAACCCTCCGTCGCCCGGCGAAGGTGCTCCTCGGCCTCGGCGTGCCGCCCCTGGTTGAAGGCGATGATGCCGCGGTCGTTGTCCGACCAGTAGACCGGAGCCGGGTCCTCGGCGGACTTCGCGAGGACCGCCGCCCGCTTGGCCTCCTCGTCCGCTTCGTCGTAACGGCCCGCCACCATGTGCACGTTGGTCAGCGAGGTGCGCGCCCGCGCTTCGGTACGGACGTCGCCGGTGGCACGGGCCGCGTCGCGCGCCGAGAGGGCCACGCTCTCGTACAGCTTGGAGTTGGCGCCGGACTCCGCCAGATCCTGTGCGGCCCACAGCAGATCCACGGCGAGGCGCAGCCGCTTACCGCTCGAGGCCTGCCGTGCGCTCGCGAGCAGGCAGTTCGCCTCCGCGTACAGCCAGTCCTGCGCGTCGTGTCCGTCCGTGAAGACCAGGCCCTCGTACTCCGTACGCGCCAGGTGGTCCACCAGCCGGTCGCCCGGACGCTCTATCGCGAACACCCGTGCGGCCGTCGACAGATAGAAGTCCAGCAGCCGGGTCAGCGCCGACTCCCGCTCCGCGGGCGTCTCTTCATCACGCTCGGCGCACGCACGCGCGTAGAGCCGTACGAGGTCGTGGTAGCGGTACCTGCCCGGCGCCGCCGACTCCAGCAGCGAGGTGTCGACAAGGGCCTCCAGCAGGTCTTCCGTCACCTGGGGCGGGAGATTCAGTACAGCCGCGGCCGCGGCGAGCGAGACGTCAGGGCCGTCGGCGAGGCCGAGGAGGCGGAAGGCGCGGGCCTGGGCCGGCTCCAGCTGGCCGTAGCCCAGTTCGAAGGTGGCCTTGACCGCGAGGTCGCCCGCCTGCAACTCGTCCAGGCGGCGGCGTTCGTCGGCGAGCTTCGCGGCCAGGACCGAGACTGTCCAGGTGCGGCGGGCCGCGAGGCGCGAGGCCGCGATACGGATCGCGAGCGGCAGGAACCCGCACGCCGCGACCACATCCAGCGCCGCCTCACGTTCGGAGGTGACCCGCTCCTCACCCACGATCTTGGTGAAGAGCTGCAGTGCCTCCTCCGGCGACATCACATCCAGGTCGACGAGGTGCGCCCCGGCCAGGTCCACCATCCGGACCCGGCTGGTGACCAGCGCCGCGCAGCCTGGCGTGCCGGGCAGCAGCGGGCGGATCTGGGCGGCGTCCCGCGCGTTGTCGAGGAGGACCAGGACGCGCAGGCCGTCCAGCGTCGAGCGGTAGAGCGCGGCCCGCTCGTCCAGCGAGTCCGGAATGGCGGAGTCCGCCGTGCCCAGGGCCCGCAGAAACGCGCCCAGGACCGTCTCCGGATCGGCGGAGCGGTTGCCCGCGCCCTGCAGGTCGACGTACAGCTGACCGTCCGGGAAGTGCGGCCGGGCCTCGTGGGCCACGTGGACGGCGAGGGTCGTTTTGCCGACCCCGCCTATGCCGGCGAGCGCCGAGACCGCCATGACGGAGCCCTCGGCGGTGGCCAGCTGGCCGCCCAGTTCGCGTACGAAGGAGGCGCGGCCGGTGAAGTCGGGCACCGTGGCGGGGAGTTGGGCGGGCCTGGTGATCTGCGGAGCCGGGGCAGGCTCCTCGCTCGGCCGGGCCAGTTCCACGTCGGCCTGCAGAATGCGCTGCTGGAGCCTGGAGAGCTCCGGGCGCGGGTCGACGCCCAGTTCCTCGGCGAGCAGCCGGCGCGTGTCGGCGTACACGGCCAGTGCCTCGGCCTGCCGTCCACTGCGGTACAGCGCCAGCATCAGCAGTTCGCGCAGCCGTTCCCGCAGCGGGTGCGCCGCGGTGAGCGCGGTCAGCTCCGAGACCGCCTCCGCATGGGCGCCGACCTCCAGGCAGAGGTCGAGCCGGGTCTCGAGCAGCTGGAGCCGCCACTCCTCCAGGCGGGCCCGCTGGTTCTCGGCGTACGGCCCGGGCACATTGGCCAGCGGCTCGCCGTCCCACAGCCCCAGCGACTTGTTCACCAGCGCGCGCGCCTGGGCGCGGTCCCCGGCGGCGCGCGCCTTCTCCGCCTCCACCGCCAGCTCCTGGGCCGCCGAGAGGTCGAGGGCATCGCGCCTCACCCGTATCGCATAGCCGCCCGACTCGCTGACCAGCGCGTCCGGGGACAGCACCTTGCGCAGTCGCGAGGCGTATGTCCGTACCGCCGCGAGCGCCTGTGAAGGAGGGTCCTCGCCCCAGATCGCGTCGATCAGCTCGGAAGCGGTCGCGGTGCGGCCGTCGCGCAGCAACAGCGCGGCCAGCAGGGCGCGCTGCTGCGGCGAGCCGGACGGCAGAGCCTCCCCGCCGCGCCAGGCACGCACCGGGCCGAGCACGCTGAAGCGCAGGTCAATGACGCCGCTCTGCTTCGGAGTCCGCTGCTCCGGTACGCGTGGCCCGCTGTCACGGTCCATAGCTGCTCCCTGCCCCCGTACTGCCGGAATCGCCCTCGACAGTCTGCCCTGTGCATGGTGGCCCCGTCAGCAGCGGGGCGTCTCCTCCTCGCCCTGCCCGCGTCGGCTTCTGCGCTAACCCCTCTTGCCGATCTACGTCTCTGTGATCTGTGCCGGTGCCTCCCGTCAGGGGCGGCCGCTGACCGGCCGCGTGCGTCATCGCACTATGCACAGCATGTATAGACGGGGTTCATGGCGAGTCAGGGGCCCGCGCCGGGGAGGCGTCCCGGGTCAGTAGCTGACGAGTCGTCAGATCGGCGCTACCGTGGGCCCATGGAGACCTTCCCCAAGATCATCTCGGTGGACGACCACACGGTTGAGCCCCCCAACGTCTGGCGGGACCGGCTCCCGTCGAAGTACCGGGAAATCGGCCCGCGCATCGTCCGGGCGCCGCTGAAGGAAATGACGTTCCTGGGTGGCAAGTTCGCCCCGGTGATGGGCGCGAAGGGCGATGACGGGCCTATCGGTGACTGGTGGGTCTATGAGGATCTGCACCGGCCGCTGACCCGTCTCGACACGGCGGTCGGATACGCCCGCGACGAGATCAGGCTCGAGGTCATCACCTACGAGCAGATGCGGCCGGGCTCCTTCGGGGTGCCGGAGCGCCTGGCCGACATGGACGTCAATCACGTCCAGTCGGCGCTCTGCTTCCCGACCTTCCCGCGCTTCTGCGGCCAGACCTTCACCGAGGCGAAGGACCGCGAACTGGGGCTGCTCGGCGTGCGCGCGTACAACGACTGGATGGTGGAGGAGTGGTGCGGCCCCGAGGCGCGCGGCCGCCTCATACCGCTGACCCTGATCCCGCTGTGGGACGCGGAGTTGGCGGCCAAGGAGGTCCGGCGCAATGCGGCGCGGGGTGTGCGGGCGGTGGCCTTCTCGGAGATTCCTCCGCACCTCGGGCTGCCGTCGGTGCACACGGACGAGTGGGATCCGTTCCTTCGGGCGTGCGACGAGACGGGGACGGTGATCGCGATGCACATCGGTTCGTCGTCGAGGATGCCGTCGACGTCCGCCGACGCGCCGCCCGCCGTCGGCTCGACGATCACCTTCGCCAACTGCTGCTTCTCGATGGTCGACTGGCTGATGAGCGGCAAGTTCGAGCGCTTCCCGGGTCTGAGGATCATGTACGCGGAGGGCCAGATCGGCTGGATCCCCTACATCCTGGAGCGCGCGAATGTGGTCTGGGAGGAGAACCGCGGCTGGGGCGGGGTGGCGGACAAGGTGCTGCGGCCGCCGTCGGAGCTGTTCGCGGAGCATGTGTACGGGTGCTTCTTCGACGACGCGTTCGGGCTGAAGAACCTGGACGCGATCGGAGTGGGGAACGTGCTGTACGAGACGGACTATCCGCACTCGGACTCGACATGGCCGAAGTCGAAGGAGGTCGGGGAGAGCCAGATGGGCCACTTGGCACCGGATGTGGTGGACCGGATCGTGCGCGGCAACGCGATTGAACTGCTGGGCCTGACTCCGGACGGGCTGTGGCCCGGCGCGTAACGCCTCCGGCGGGGGCGCGGGGTTTTGCCGCCCGGGCCTGGGGTCGTCCGGCCCTGTCCGATGCGGGTTGCCTCCGGCGGGCTGCGGGCTCTTGCCCGATGCGGGCTCCGGCGCCCCTCCGGGCTCGCTCCTCGGGGTCGGCGGCGTACGGGGTCCTGTCGCCTGACCCCGATTCGGCCGCCGATCCTTTCGGTTCGTCGGTGGAAGCTGCCCACCGACGGCCACTACCAACGCCCCCGGCCCGGCTTGACCGCGTGGCCGGGTGAGACTCGGTTCGTCGGTGGAAACCGCCCACCGACGGCCACCACCAACGCCCCCCGGCCCAGCCTGACCACGTGGCCGGACGACTGCGGGGCCGGGACACCCCCCACATGGCCGGACGACTGGCACCATCGAAGGATGACGCTCACCCCCGCCCAAGCCGACAAGATCCTCGCCGACAATTTCGCCCCCTGGGTGCTCGACCTCGGGCTCTCCGTCGTAGAGGCCGGCGAACGGCATGCGACTCTCCGACTCCCGTGGAGCGACCGCCTCGCCCGTGAGGGCGGCGCCCTGTCCGGGCAGGCGCTCATGGCCGCCGCCGACACCGCCACCGTCATCGCCGTCGCCTCCGCCCTCGGCGGCTTCGCGCCGATGACGACGGTCCAGCAGTCCAGTACGTTCCAGCGCGCGATCACCGGCACGGACGTCCTGATCGACGTCAGGATCACCAAGCTGGGCCGGCGTATGGCGTTCGCGGACATCACCATGACCGCCGATGGCTCGCAGGACGTCGCCGCACGGGCCTCCACCGTGTACGCCCTGCTCGGCTGAGGCGAAGCACCGCGGCCCGGCGCCCACTCCCCCCGGCACCCCGCACCCGCACCACCGCACCCCTTGTCTGATGAACCGTCAGGTACGACGATGACCCCGTCCGGACAGTTGACGTAGTGTCAGATCAGGCGAGGAGGCGGCGCGGTGCACGCACTGCCCCAGGGGCGGCTGTCGTACGGGATGCAGCTGCCGATCCAGTCCCAGAGCACCATCTACGCGGAGCCGTGGGAGGCCGGCGCGGGAGCCGAGGATCTCGCCGAGATCGCCAGGGCCGCCGACCGGGCCGGGTTCGCGTATCTCGCGAGCTGCGACCATGTCGCGATCCCGCGCCGGCTCGCCGGTGCCATGTCCACCGTCTGGTACGACCCCGTCGCCACGCTCTCCTACCTCGCGGGGATCACCGAGCGTGTGCTGCTGCTCAGCCATGTGGCCGTCGTCGGGCTGCGGCATCCGCTCCTGAGCGCCAAGCAGTACGCGACCCTGGACCACCTCTCCGGCGGACGGCTGATCCTCGGGGTCGGGGCCGGGCATGTGCGGGAGGAGTTCGAGGCGCTCGGCGTGGACTTCGCCGCGCGCGGGCCCGTACTCGACGAGTCGATCGACGCGCTCAGGGCCGCGCTCGGCCAGGAGGAGTACCCCGAGTTCGCCGGTGAGCGGTTCTCCTTCAGCGGGCTCGGGCAGCGGCCCAGGCCCGCTCAGCAGCGGATACCCGTCTGGGTGGGCGGCTCCTCGCCCGCCGCGGTACGCCGGGCCGCCGTGCGGGGTGACGGCTGGCTGCCCCAGGGCGACCCGCGCGACAGACTCCCGGCGCAGATCGCCACGTTGAGGGCGCTGCGCGAAAAGGCGGGCGTCACCGAACCCATCGAGATCGGGGCGATCACCGAGCCGCTGTATGTGGGGGAGGCGGACTGGGAGGTCGGACGCCGCACGCTGAGCGGCAAGCCCGACGCCCTCGCCGAGTCGCTGCGCGCCTACGCCGCGATGGGCGTGCACCAGATCCAGGTCCGGTTCCGCAGCCGGAGCCGCGCCGAACTCATCGATCAGATGGCGGCGTTCGCCGCCGACGTTGTTCCGCACCTGACCTGAGGAGAGTGGCATGGGAAAGCTCGACGGACGCGTCGTCCTCATCACCGGTGCGGCGCGCGGGCAGGGCGAGCAGGAGGCGCGGCTCCTCGCGGCGGAGGGCGCGAAGGTGGTGCTCGCGGATGTGCTGGACGACCAGGGCGAGGCCGTCGCCAAGGAGCTGGGTGAGGACACAGCCGCGTACGTCCATCTGGATGTGAGCCGGGAGGCCGACTGGATCGCCGCGGTCGCCGCGGCGAAGAACGCGTTCGGGAAGATCGACGGGCTGGTCAACAACGCGGGCATCCTGCGCTTCAACGAGTTGGTGTCCACGCCGCTGGAGGAGTTCCAGCAGATCATCCAGGTCAATCAGATCGGCTGCTTCCTGGGCATACGCAACGTCGCGCCCGAGATCGGGGCGGCGGGCGGCGGGACGATCGTCAACACCGCCTCGTACACGGCTCTGACGGGCATGGCGGGCGTGGGCGCGTACGCCGCGACCAAGCACGCGATTCTCGGCCTGACCCGGGTCGCCGCGCTGGAGCTGGCCGCCAGGAAGATCCGCGTCAACGCGGTCTGCCCGGGTGCGGTGGACACGCCGATGAGCAACCCGGGCGGCGTGGACCCGGCGGCGGTGGGCGAGCTGTACCGGAAGCTCGTACCGCTCGGCCGCGTCGGGGAGCCGGAGGAGGTGGCGAAGCTGGTGCTCTTCCTGAGCAGCGAGGACTCCTCGTACATCACCGGGCAGCCGTTCGTCATCGACGGCGGCTGGCTCGCCGGAGTGAGCCTCTTCTGACCGGACGTCGGCTATTGACGCCTCGCGAGCGCGGTGGAACAGTCGACCACATCGAAATCTGACGATGCGTCAGAAAGTAAAAGGGACGGTGAACCCCTTTGGAATTCGGGCTCTTTGTACAGGGATACGTCGGCAAGCGCGCCGAGACCGAACCGCTCGCGGAGCACAAGGCGCTGATGGAGGAGACCGAGTACGTCATCCAGGCGGACACGTCCGGCTTCAAGTACGCCTGGGCCTCCGAGCACCACTTCCTGGAGGAGTACTCGCATCTTTCGGCGAACGACGTGTACCTCGGGTACCTCGCACACGCGACGGACCGGATCCATCTGGGCTCGGGCATCTTCAACCCGCTGGCGCCCGTGAACCATCCTGTGAAGGTCGCGGAGAAGGTCGCCATGCTCGACCATCTCTCCGAAGGGCGCTTCGAGTTCGGGTCGGGCCGCGGCGCAGGCAGCCACGAGATCCTCGGCTTCATGCCAGGCATCACCGATATGAACCACACCAAGGAACTCTGGGAAGAGACCATCGCCGAGTTCCCCAAAATGTGGCTCCAGGAGGAGTACGCCGGCTTCCAGGGCAAGCACTGGTCGCTGCCGCCGCGGAAGATCCTGCCGAAGCCGTACGGGAAGTCCCACCCGGCGATGTGGTACGCGGCCGGCTCCCCGTCCTCGTACGCCATGGCGGGCCGGAAGGGCCTCGGCGTCCTGGGTTTCAGTGTGCAGAAGGTCTCCGACATGGAGTGGGTCGTCGAGTCCTACAAGACGGCCGTCAAGGAGGCGAAGGCGATCGGCGACTTCGTCAACGACAACGTGATGGTGACGTCGACGGCGATCTGCGCCCCGACGCACGAAAAGGCCGTCGAGATAGCCGTCGGTGGCGGACTGAACTATCTGCAGTCCCTGCTCTTCCGCTATCACGACACCTTCCCGAGGCCCGAGGGCATCCCCGAGTGGCCGGAGCTGCTGCCCGAGTACACCGCGGAGATCATCGAACTGCTCATCGCGGAGGAGCTGATGATCTGCGGCGACCCGGGTGAGGTGCTGCAGCAGTGCAAGCGCTGGGAGCAGGCGGGCGCGGACCAGCTGTCCTTCGGGCTCCCGATCGGGATCTCGTACGAGGACACCATCAACACGATCAAGCTGATCGGCGAGCATGTGATCCCGCAGATCGACACGGACCCGGTGCACCGGACGACCCGCTTCCGCCAGGCGGCCGGCTGAGGGTACGGGCCCAGCCCCCCGGACGGGCCGACATTTCTGCCCGGCCGGCGTTTGAGGCGCGGGGTCCGGGGCGGAGTCCCGGTCGAGCGAAGGGGCGGGCAGGGGAACCCCCGCCCCCACAGAACGGCGGCGGCCTCCCGGACCGCCGTCCCCGGGTTCCGGCCGGGTGCCCGTCGGCAGCGGCCTGCCGCACGTGCCCCCGGCCGGAACCATGAACTGATCAACATCGTGCTGAAGGGACCCGTCATGCTCGACCACCTCATTCGCTCGGCGACCGTCGTGGACGGGACCGGCGCGCCCGCATACCTCGCCGACGTCGGGATACGGGACGGGCGCATCGCCCTCATCGCCGCACCCGGGACCGTCGCCGAGGAGGCCAGGACGAGCGAGGACGCGTCCGGGCTCGTCCTCACCCCCGGCTTCGTCGACCCGCACACGCACTATGACGCCCAGCTCTTCTGGGACCCGTTCGCCACTCCCTCCATGAACCACGGAGTGACGACCGTCGCCGGCGGCAACTGCGGCTTCACCCTCGCCCCGCTCAACCCCGACCGTCCCGAGGACGCCGACTACACCCGCCGCATGATGTCCAAGGTGGAGGGCATGTCGCTGGTCGCGCTGGAAGAGGGCGCGCCGTGGAACTGGCACACCTTCGGCGAGTACCTGGACGCCCTGGAGGGCCGGATCGCCGTCAACGCGGGCTTCATGGTGGGCCATTGCGCACTGCGCCGATACGTCATGGGCCCGGACGCGGTCGGCGGCCGGCCCACGCCCGGGCAACTGGACGACATGCTGCGGCTCTTCCACGACGCGATGGACGCGGGCGCGTGGGGCCTGTCCACCACCCAGTCCTCCACGCACTCGGACGGGGACGGCCGGCCGGTCGCATCGCGGCACGCCGGGCCTGCCGAACTCCTCGCGCTGTCACGGGCCGTCGCCGAGCACGAAGGCACCCAGCTGGAGGCGATCGTCGCCGGCTGCCTGGACCAGTTCGCCGACCAGGAGATCGACCTGTTCGTCGATATGACAGCGGCCGCCGGACGGCCGCTGAACTGGAACGTCCTCACCATCGACGCGTCCGTCCCCGAGCGTGTGCCGCGCCAGCTCGAGGCGAGTGAGCGGGCGAGGAAGTCCGGTGGCCGCATCGTCGCCCTGACCATGCCGATACTCACGCCGATGAACATGTCGCTGGGCACCTTCTGCGCACTGAACCTCATCCCCGGCTGGGGTGAGGTCCTCTCCCTGCCCGTCCCCGAGCGGATCGCGAAACTCCGCGACGCGAACGTACGCGCCGAAATGCTGCGCCGCGCCGACTCCAAGGAAGCCGGAGTCTTCCGCCGGCTCGCGAACTTCGGCCGTTACGTCATCGGCGACACCTACTCCAAGGAGAACGAGGGCCTCAGCGGGCGGGTCGTGAAGGACATCGCCGCCGAGCGCGGCCAGGACGCCTTCCACTGCCTCGTCGAGGTCTGCGCCAACGACGCGCTGCGTACGGTCCTTTGGCCGATGCCCACCGACAACGACCCCGCCTCGTGGGAGCTGCGCCGGCAGACGTGGGAGCACGAGGACGTCCTGCTCGGCGGCTCCGACGCGGGGGCTCACCTGGACCGGATGTGCGGAGCGCCGTACACGACCCGCTTCCTCGGCGACTGTCTGCGCGGCCGGAAGCTCGTCGGTCTCGAGGAGGCCGTGAAGATGCTGACCGACGACCCGGCACAACTCTTCGGCCTGCGCGAACGCGGCCGTGTCCAGGAGGGCTGGCACGCCGACCTGGTGCTCTTCGATCCGGAACGGATCGAGGCGGGCCCGGCCACACTCGTCCACGACCTGCCCGGCGACAGTCCGCGCCTGGACGCGAAGGCCATCGGCATCGTGTCGGTGCGCGTCAACGGCGTCGAGACGATACGGGACGACGAGGTGACGGGTGCGGTCCCGGGCACGGTGCTCAGGTCCGGCCGTGACACAAGGACCGTGAGTACGAAGTGACGCAACGGCTGTTCATCGGCGGCGAGTGGGTCGATCCGGACGACGGTCACTACGAGGTCGTCAACCCGGCCACCGAGGAGACCGTCGGTCTCGCGCCCGAGGCGAGCCGCGAGCAGGTGAACGCCGCTGCCGCCGCTGCCCGCGAGGCCTTCACCACCTGGTCGCGTACGAAACCCGAGGAGCGTGCCCAGATCCTCGACGCGGCGGCCGATGTCATCCAGCGCGAGGCCGAGCCGTACGCCCGTCTCGCCCGGGCCGAGAGCGGCGCGACGACCGCGACGGCGCGCGGTATGCAGGTCGCCGTCGGCGCGGCCCGCTTCCGGCGGTACGCGAAGGGGGCGCTGGAGCCGGTCGAGCAGGGGCTGTCGCCGCAGGTCAACGCGGCGGGACCGATGGGGAAGGCGGGCGTGTTCGGTGCGCTCGCCGTACGCCGCCCGGTAGGCGTCGTCACCTGCATCACCTCGTACAACAACCCCTGGGCCAACCCGGCCGGCAAGGTCGCGCCCGCGCTCGCGATGGGCAACACGGTGGTCGTGAAGCCCGCCCCGCAGGACCCGCTCTCCGTCTACCGGATGGCCGAGGCACTGGCGGAGGCGGGAGCGCCGCCCGGCGTCGTGAACGTGGTGACCGGCTCCGCCCCGGCCGTCGGCGAGGCCGCCGTCGACTCCCCGGATGTCGACATGGTCAGCTTCACCGGCTCGACGGCTGTCGGGCAGCGCATCGCGGAAGTCTGCGGTCGCGGGATGAAGCGGCAACTCATGGAGCTGGGAGGCAAGGGCGCGGCGCTCGTCTTCGACGACGCGGACGTGGATTCCGCGGTACTGGGCATCGGCACCACGTTCTCCTTCTACAGCGGCCAGATCTGTACGGCGCCGACGCGCGTGATCGCGCAGCGCGGCGTCCACGACCTCCTGGTCGAGAAGCTGGCCGGATATCTGAGGTGTCTGAAGGTCGGCGATCCGGCGGAGCAGGGCACGGTGGTGGGCCCGGTGATCTCCGCGGCCCACCGGGACCGGGTCGAGTCGTACATCGAACTGGGGAGGAAGGAGGGCGCGCGCCTGGTCGCCGGCGGCGGGCGTCCCGCGTACGAGAAGGGCTTCTATGTCGCGCCCACGCTCTTCGCGGACTGCACGAACGATATGCGCGTCGTGCGCGAGGAAATCTTCGGCCCGGTGGTCGTGGTGGTGCCGTTCGACGACGAGGAGGAGGGCATCGCGCTGGCGAACGACAGCGACTACGGCCTCATCGACTACGTGTGGTCGGGGGATGTGGCGCGGGCGTTCCGGGTGGCGGGGGAGCTGCGGGCGGGCGGGGTCGGCGTGAACACGATCGGCAGGAACATGGAGGCGCCGTTCGGCGGCTTCAAGAAGAGCGGTGTGGGGCGGGACGTGGGCTCGTACGCGCTCCATGCGTACAGCGAGCTCCAGTCGGTGGTGTGGCCGGGCTGAGCCACGCCGAGCCGCCGAGCCCGGCAGAGGGAGCCCTCGGGTCGTTGGCCGGCCAGTGGCTGCCCGTAGCCCAGAACATGTGCAGCAGCCCGTCGGCGGCCGGCACGGCCGCCACAGCGGTGGCGGCACGCCGGTTCGTCTCCGTCGGGGACATCGGGACCTCCTGGGGTGAGCGAAAGCGTCACCCCAGAGAGCACCCGAACCGGCGATTCGATCCCACGGATCTGCGGCGGATGCGCGGCGGACCGGTGAGTGGATCCGCCGCACATCAGCCGGGTGTCAACTCCCGAGGAAAACCGGGTTGGTGAACGCCGCCAGGGGCCCCGGCAGCCCCGGGATCACCACCGCGTGCCGCACCTCCGCCCGTACATACGCCGCGTACGACGCCGTCGTGTGCCACTCCACCGTGCCCGCCCCCGTCGCCGGGAGCGCCGCCGTGTGCAGCACACCCTGGTCGGTGACGAAGCGGACCGAGCAGTTCGGGGCGCCGCCGACCTCCAGGCGTACCGTCACCGGGTCGTCGGCGTCGACGTGCAGCCGTTCACCGATGCCCGCGTGGCGGCCTCGGCCGCCCGCCGCCGAGAAGGACAGCGACACCGCATTCGACTCGGCGACGTACGACCGCCCCGCCCGGATGCCCTCCAGGATCGCCTCGCGCGTCAGGTCGTCGGCGAGGACCACGGTCTGCGGGGTGCCGACGGGGTCCGGGTCGCGGTGCGCGTCGCTGTTGCCCATGGCCGGGGTCCAGCGCCGTCCGCCGCGTACGGACGCGACCAGCGTGTTGTCCCAGGACTGCAGTGAGACCTCGTCGTCGGGCGTGTACGCGCCGTTCCACACCTCCACCGCGTCCGCCTCGCCGAAGCCGAACTTCCAGTTGCAGCCGATGCAGGTGGCGTGCGGATGGGCCGGTACGACCAGGCCGCCGGAGCGCCTGATCTCGCGCGCGTAGTGGCCGAAGCGATTGTCGCGGGCCCGGTAGCGCCAGTCGATGAAGGTGCCGGGATCGGTGCCGAGCGCGACCACATGGCCGTTGCGCGTGGTGACCTCCTCGCCGGTGAGGATCAGCAGGTCGTCACCCGCCTGGTCGGCCCAATGGGCGTGTGCGGCATGGGTGTTGTGCTCGGAGGTGTTGATGAAGTCGAGCCCGGCGCCGCGCGCGAGTGCGGCGATCTCGGCGGGAGTGCGCTTGCCGTCCGAGTACCAGGAGTGCAGATGGCAGTCTCCGCGGTACCAGGCACGGCCGCGGCCCTTGGCCCGCTCCGGTGGGTAGACCGGCCGGGGAGTCGTGCCGGGCGCGCCGTACCGGAGCGTGATGGTGACCTCGTACGCCAGTCCCTGTGGCGAGACGGTGTACGGGCCCAGCGCGATGTTCCAGGTGCCTGCGCGTACCGGGCCCGGGATGTAGCCCGGCGTCGCGTCGTCCGCGCGGATGAAGAACTCCGTGCGCGCCCCGCCCGACCAGCCGCGGAAACCCTTGCCGCCCAGCTCCGTGCCGCGCTCGTCGAAGATGCCGATGTCGAGGGCGTTGCCCTGGGTGCCGGGCGGCACGACGGGCCGCTCGTAGGTGTACGCCACGTGGATCTCGCGTACGCCCCGCGGGATCTCGACCGGCAGATAGACGAAGTCGGGGGCGCCCGGCGGAAGCGTCCCGCGCACGACCTGCGTGTGGTCGCCGTCGTTCGGGGCGGCGGCGCTCGGTGTGGCATTCCTGAAGCTCACGGTGCCCAACGTAAGCGCCGCGGCGGCGCCCGTCACGAGCAGTCCGCGTCTGTCCATCGCGTGTTCGTCGTTGCACATGCCGTCGGCTCCCCAGGGGTGGTGAGAGGGACAGGAGTGTCTTACTCGAACCCTGGTATTGAGCCGTGAACGGCCGTGCAAGGGAAGGGGGGTGCCGGGTTGCTCCTGGCTTTCGAGTGGGGTTCAGGCCACCGCTACGGCTCAGCCGTCACTCCGGTTGCGCCGCATCAGCAGCAGCACGATGATCACGAGCACCGCGATGCCGAGGATCAGACCGATGACCAGGCCGCCGGAGAGACCGCTCTTCTTCTTTTTCTTCTTCTTGTTCTTCTTGCGGTCCTTGGCGACGGTGCTCACGGTCGTCGACGCCCTGGTGACGGACGACCCGGCCTCGGGCGCGGCGGCGGTCTTCTGCACGGCGACGGCCGTGGTGGGTGTGTAGGCCGCCGACGCGGCGGGCGCGCCCGTAAGAAGTGCCCCGGACAGCACAAGTGCGGTGGTGGCGATGCGCAGACGCATCATGATGTGGTTCCTCCCCGTGGTTGCCGAGCTTTTGTTGCCGAGCCCTCGGCATGTGGCACCGTACGGCATACGTTTGGGCCGCCACCAGAGACGATGACGGAGGGTTCCGTATGCGGATCTCGACCACGATCTTTCTCACGGACGAGACGATCACGCCCGTGCGGCTCGCGCGCGAGCTGGAGGAGCGCGGATTCGGTGGGCTCTATCTGCCGGAACACACGCATATCCCGGTGGAGCGCACGACCCCGTACCCGGCGGGCGGCGAGCTGCCTCCGGAATACGGCCGCACCCTCGACCCGTTCGTCGCCCTCGGCCAGGCCGCGGCGGTCACGTCGCGGCTCGGTCTCGGCACGGGCATCACGCTCGTCGCCCAGCACGACCCGATCGACCTGGCCAAGCAGATCGCGACCCTCGACCATCTGTCGGGCGGGCGGTTCACCCTCGGCCTCGGCTACGGCTGGAACAAGGAGGAGGCCGCGGACCACGGTGTGGAGTGGACGACGCGGCGCGAACTCGGCCGGGACCGGATGGCGCTGATGCGGGCGCTGTGGGCGGCGGAACCGACGGCGTACCAGGGCGATTTCGGGGCCGTACGGGCGTCGCACGCCTACCCGAAGCCCGCCGGCGGCGCCCCGCGCACGCTCATCGGAGGCTCGGCGGGCCCGAAGCTCTTCTCCCACATCGCGGAGTACGCGGACGGCTGGCTCCCGATCGGCGGCCGCGGGCTTGCGGAGTCGGTTCCGGTCCTTCGCGAGGTGTGGGAGAAGTCGGGCCGCGACCCGCGTTCCTTGCAGGTGGTGCCGTACGCGGTCCAGCCGAGTGCGGGGAAGCTGGCGTACTACGCGGAGCTGGGCGTGGAGGAAGTGGTGCTGCAGCTGCCGCCGGCGGGTGAGTCGGAGGTGCTGAGGGTGCTGGACGAGTACGCGCAGTACCTGTAGCGGCGCGCTCGGAGGAGCCTCGGCCGGTCGGCGGCGGGAGTTCCGTGATCACGGTCGAAAAGGTTCAGGAAGCGACCTTGTCTGCTCCTCCCCCGCATCGGCGGCCAGTGGCCCTGGTGCCGGGTCCATATCCGGGAGGGAGCAAGTCTTCGATCTGGTCGCAACCCAGACCCAGGCCAGCCCCTCATCGATGTGGACGATTCGTCCGGGCCCAGCCAAGGGGACGAGTTCGTCCTGAGCGGGAATCTCTTCTACGGCGGCGCCGTGGTCGGCACATACGGCGAGACCTGCACGCTGACCCGAACCGCACCTGCTGATGAGTTCGACTTGCAGTGCGTGGCCGACTTTTCCCTTCCCACCTGGGGGCAGATCACCGCCCAGGGCCGTTTCACCGTCACCGCTGCCGGCCCCGGCGACATCGACTTCGCGATCACCGGCGGCACGGGGGTGTACCGCACTGCCCGGGGCACGATCCACGGCGTCAGGGTCAGCGACACGGAGACGCATCTCACCGTCCATCTCATCCGCTGACAAGAACGGAAGGGGCGCCCCCCGAGCGGCTCGGCCGTCTCGGGGGCACGTCCTCGGCGGCGTCGCAGAGACCTGCCTCGCGGTAGTCACGAGGGCGCTTGCTGGGGGCCCGCACGGTGGGCGTCCCGGCCCGCGGCCGTCCTCCGGGGAGGTGGCGGCGGAGGCAGACCGGGACGGGCCCCGCTCCGGGCGTCGGCTCAGCCGATGGGCCGCCGTACTTCGCCGCGCACCTTAAGAGCCTGTTGCGCGGTCGCGTTGAGGTCGACGGTGTCGGGGTCCTGCTTGGCGGAAGCCGGGGTGAGGAAGGCGACGTAGGCCGCCGTGTTGCCGTCGCCCCAGGCGCACACCGGGACGGTGGAGGTCCCGTCCTTGTCCGTGGAAAGCATGACCGTGCAGGTCATGTCGACGTCCGAGCCGGGCGGCGTGATGGTCTTCGGCGGGTTGGGTTCGTCCATCCCGTCGGCCTTTCTCATGCCGTCGAGCAGACTGTCGCGTGCCTGGGCCGGATCGTTGAACTGTCCGTAGATGCCGGTCAGTACGATGCCGCGAGGGGCGTCGGTGGCGGTACCGGTGTACGAGCCGATGACCGCCTTCACATTGCGGGCGTCCGGACCGGCCCCGTAACCCTTCTTCCGCGCCTCGGCGTCGGCGTCCGCCGACCCGTCCTTGATCAGCCTGTACTCATTGGCCAGGAGGGTCTTCGGGACCGTGAGCCGGTACTTGGCCTCGGGAAACGTCTTGGCGGGGCGCTCGGAGTCGCTGTCCAGGTTGCCGATGTAGGAAAGGGCGAGAACCAGGGCCATCACCCCAACGGTGATACCGACGATCAGCCAGGCGTGATTCTTGCGCGGCGGCGGCCCCGCCGGCGGGTGTCCCCACCCGCCCTGCCCCGGCTGCCCGGGGTATGCCTGTGGCCCTGGGTACCCCTGCTGCGGGTGCGGGTAGGGCTGCTGAGCGTAGGGGTTGGGCTGCGGCGGTCCGTACGGACCGGGGGACTGGTGGGGAGGTGGCATGGCCATGGCTACACGATATGTGACCTTCGGGAGCGGTCGTCCGAAGGCCTTGAGGGGGTCGTGTCGCAGCTCCCGCCGGCGGGGGAGCCGGAGGCGCTGCGGGTGCCGGACGAGTACGCGCAGCCCGTGTAGCCCCCGGGCGCCTGTACCGTCGGCGCCCCGGCCCGCGGCTGCCCGAAGACGGGAACGAGGGCTGCGGACAGGGCGGCTGTGGACAGGGCGGCGAGCAGGGTGATCCGTGCTGTCTTCATGGCACCCGAGCCTGTCGGGGGCCGGGGTCGTCACGGGAGAGACACGCGCGGGGTTAGTCCAGGGGGAGGACGCGGGCGTACGAGACGAAGGCGGCCCAGGTGACGGGGGTGAGGGCGAGCTGGGGGCCTTCGGCGGCCTTGGTCCTCGTTCACGATGACGGAGATGTTCGTCGCGGACGCGCGGTATTCGAGGAAGCCGCCTTTGTCGGTAACTTTCAGAGCTGGAGCACCCGGAACCCGTGAGAGCTCGTCCCGCAGTTCATCCCAGGCGAGGTACCGCGGGAAGTCGACCCGCATGCTCTTGCGCCACTTCTTTGTCATGGAACGGCCCGATGTCAGCCTGTGCAACTCGATGGAGCAGTTGGCCATGCCCCACTCCGGCTCAGGGTTGAAGGCGAACTCGAAGAAGCCGTAGTCCCGGCGCAGCGAGAGACCTTCTTCATCGACCACATCGACGAAGTCGGAGTGAATCGCCTGGTCAACCTCGCTCAGGGTGGAGCCGATCCCCATATTCGCGTCCGCGATTGAGCGCGAGCCGCTCCGCGCCAGGCGCTCGGTTTGACAGTCGACGGCGCGGCACTGCGCGATCGACCTCTGCCAAGAGAGCGGGAGGGCGGCCGACGCCGTTATCGGCCACGGTGAGGACACAGTCGGCCTGCTACTCCGCACGAGCGCTTCCCTGTCCGCGGCGGTGTCAGCCCGCCTCAGCGGCGTCGACGGCCAAGGGGGCGAGTTCGTACGGTAATTGCACGGGTGTACCACAGAAGCAGAGCAAGGCGCCGCCCGGTGCCTCCGGGGCGCCCAGGTCGATCGTCAGGATGGCGTGCAACTCTCTGATCACTGCGTGCGCTTGGGTGCCCCTGGCGACGAGAATAGTGACTTCGTCCGGATCCCAGACGGTGATCTCCGGCAGATCGTCGGCGACAGCAATGCGGATGCACACAGGTATCTCCCCAGGGATGCACGACGTAATGAAGTGATCCGCTCCGGGAGGTCAGCGGGTGACTGATGGTACAGCCTACTTATGCCATAGGGGTGTTCGGCATATTGAGTGGCGCTTGACGACCCTTGCTTCAAGGGGGGCCCTCGATTTCCGGGAAATCCCGTCAGCGTCAGGTCATCCGGCTGACCTGGAGCATCGCTTCGGCGTCCTGGATCAGCGCGCGCTGACGGGCCTCAGGAAGCTGCCGGTAGAGCATCAGCAGCTTGGCCTCCCGCTCGTCCCTGCTGGGACCGGGCACGGGTCGGCCGACGGCCTGGAAGAACTCCCGTGGTGTGGTCTTCAGACCCCAGCGACGGAACACGTCGACCATGGCCCGAAGCTTCTCCGGCTCGACACGGGAGGTTCCGCGGGTGCGGTTCATCCACGCGTTGAGTGTCGGGTACGAGATGCCGGCTTCCGAGGCCAAGTCCTTCTGGGTCTTCCCCGAGACCTTTGCCAGCAGGCGTTCGAGCAGAGCCGCCAGGTCCTCACCCTCGCGGACGCCGTCATCGCCGGGCCTGGGTTCAGCGGGGTGGTTCTGGTGGCTGGTCACACGTCAGAGGATCGGCCATCAGCATCTACATGCGCAAGTAGATTGCAGATCAAGGGCCTGTCTCCCGTTGCGGGGCAGAGTGCACCCCGGCGCGCGCGGTGCACCCGCACGCCCGGCCCCCTTGACGTAATCTACATCTACATGAAGAATGCAGATGACACCGCGAACGCAGACAACGGATGCCCTGCAGCGGCGAAATCTACATCTACATGAATATTGAATATGAGGGCGGTGACCGGACGAGCCCTCGTCCACCATCACCACTCCATGAGACCAAAGGAGTTCATGCCGTGCTCGAACATGCCAACTGCCCGATCGGCCCGCCGGGAGGCCCGGAACCCGCGTTAGTCACGCGGGCCCGCGCCGGTGATCGCGAGGCGTTCGCCGCTCTGTACCGCGAACACCACCGGCTCGTGTACCGCTATCTCTTCTTCCGCACACAGAATCGGCACCTGGCCGAGGACCTCGCCCAGGAAGTCTTCATCCGTGCGCTGCGCCGCATCGGCAGCTTCGCATGGCAGGGCTCGGCGTTCGCCGCCTGGCTGCTCACCATCGCCAGGAACCTGCACCTCGACGACGCACGACACAGTCGTTCCCGGCTGGAGACATTGGTCGCCGAATTCGAGGACGCGGGAGAAGGCGACCGGAGCGCCGAATCCACCGCCCTGCGGGAGCTGGAGGCGATCGAGGCCCACGAGACGGTCCGCACCGCCCTGCGCACACTCAACCCCTATCAGCGGCACTGTGTGGAGCTGCGTTTCATCTACGGACTGTCGACCGAGGAAACGGCCCATGAGATGGGCCGGACCGTCGATGCGGTCAAGACACTCACGTTCCGCGCCATGCAGAGGCTGCGCTCCACGGTTGTGACGGTGGCCGCGTGACCGGGAACTCGGCCCACGTCGTGGCCGCGACGGAGCTGGAGCGTCAAGCGCTTGCCTGGGACGCCGTGTGCCGGCGTGCCGGGCAGGTGGCCCTGGCCATCGAGCGGCGGATCGGACGTCACCCGGACTTCCAGGGCGTCCACGCCGAGGGGGACAGTGTGCGCATCGTGCTTCACGTCACGGATCCGGACCAGTGGGCGCGGTGGCGCGCGTACTTCCAGATCACGGACGACGGCCGGCACACCATGCCGTACGCCGTCACCGCGGAGGGTCGCCAGGGCGGGGCCCGGCTGTCGGTGGTGGCCTACGAGGTTCCCATCGCGCGACACGAGGCGGCGACCGAATCCGTGACGCGCCCGTTCCGGCTCGGCCGTAACGTGTACGACCTGGCATTGCCCCAGCGCGACGCCCACGGCGACATCTGGCACTTCCAGGGATACCGTGCGCACGACGGGATGCCGTTGATGTCGCTGGGCGCCCGACCGGAACGGTGCTCGCTCGCGAACGTCGCGACGCTCGTGGGCCCCCTGACTCCAGTCCGCAACGCGGCGCCGTCCGCGGATCCTCCCGCATCGACAAACGCCCGGATCGGCCGCGCCCCATGAGGCTGCCGAACGCGCCCGGATCACCGCGGTACGCGCCCCCCTCAAACGGCCCGGCCTCATCCGACGCACTGGACCTGACCACCAGGACATGGGAGCTGAGCGCCGCCTGCCGGGACGAGGACAGCGAACTGTGGTTCTCCCGCAGGACCCGGGTCAGGGCCATGGCGATCTGCACCGCCTGCCCGGTGCTGGACGACTGCCGGGCCGCCGTACTGCGACGCGAGGAAGGCCTGCCGAAGCGCGACCGTCGGGGCATCATCGCCGCCCTCACCGGCGCACAGCGACACGCCCTCGATCGCGAGCAGAAAAGGCAGCAGCAGCCCCCGCCCGACCTCAACGCGACAGATCGCGGGCCCGGCCGCCCGAGGGAGCTGGCGCCCTGCGGAACACGCGCCGCGTATCAGCGCCACGTGCGCAGGCAGGAGCCCATCGACGACGCATGCCGCGCAGCCAACAACAGTGGCGCCTGCCGCTACCGACACACCGGCACCACCGAAGGACACACAGCAGGTTCGTGACGCCCTCCGCCACGACACCATCCGCTCCGGCGCACCGCGCCCGGCAACACCGCCGGGCCGGGCCCGCTTGACTCCGGTAGGCAAGCTCGGGAGGCACGTCGGCCGGACAGCGCCCCCTGCCAGTCGACTCGGCAGGGGGCCCGTCCATGACACGGAACGTGCAGAACGAGGTCGGCACTGCCTGTGCTGGCCGCCCCACAAGGGCAATGGGAAGACGGGACGCATAAGCCGCTACCGTTGGCGTCCCCTCCGACGCCTGCTGAAGCGCTATCCAGTTACCTCGGCGACAACTGACTCGCGCTCATCCGTCCCGTGCAGACCGCAGCCGTCGCGGGGGAGTCGGGCACCTCAAGGTCGTCGATCACGAGACCGAAGCTACGGCCCATCGTGCGGCCCTGACATGCGTGGTTGTGCCCAACATGCCTGGGGGTAGGTACTCAGGACACTAACCCCCAGGCCCCTCCGCCCGAGGTCAGCTACTTCCCCTTCCCCCGCGCTCGTATGCTCGAGCCATGACGGATCACCAGCCCGTACGCCCCGGACGCCCCACCGAGAACGCCATGCGCCGCGCCCTCAAGCGAGCCAGGACCGGCGTCGCTCTCGACACCGCCGAGGCCGCCGTGCTGCTGCAGGCGCGTGGGGACGACCTCGACGACCTGTGTGCGTCCGCCGCGCGGGTGCGGGATGCCGGGCTCGAGGCCGCGGGCCGCGCCGGTGTCATCACGTACTCGAAGAGCGTCTTCATCCCGCTCACCCGGCTGTGCCGCGACAAGTGCCACTACTGCACCTTCGTCACCGTCCCCGGCAAGCTGCGGCGCGCGGGCCACGGGATGTTCATGTCGCCGGACGAGGTACTGGACATCGCCCGGCGCGGTGCCGAACTGGGCTGCAAGGAAGCGCTGATCACGCTCGGGGACAAGCCCGAGGACCGTTGGCCCGAGGCCCGCGAGTGGCTCGACGCGCATGGTTACGACGACACCATCGCGTACGTACGGGCCATGGCGATCCGCATCCTGGAGGAGACCGGGCTGCTGCCGCATCTCAACCCGGGCGTCATGACCTGGACGGACTTCCAGCGCCTGAAGCCCGTCGCGCCGAGCATGGGCATGATGCTGGAGACCACGGCGACCCGGCTGTGGAGCGAGCCGGGCGGGCCGCACCACGGGTCGCCGGACAAGGAGCCCGCCGTCCGGCTGCGGGTGCTGGAGGATGCCGGGCGCAGTTCGGTCCCGTTCACCAGCGGGCTGCTGATCGGGATCGGCGAGACGTACGAGGAGCGCGCCGATTCGCTGTTCGCGCTGCGGCGCATCGCGCGTGCGTACCACGGCATCCAGGAACTGATCATGCAGAACTTCCGCGCCAAGCCGGACACGGCCATGCGCGGCATGCCGGACGCGGAGCTGGACGAGCTGGTCGCCACCGTCGCCGTCGCCCGGCACATCATGGGGCCCTCCGCCTGCCTCCAGGCGCCGCCCAACCTCGTGGCGGGCGAGTACGCGCGGCTCATCGGCGCGGGCATCGACGACTGGGGCGGGGTTTCGCCGCTGACGCCCGACCATGTGAACCCCGAGCGTCCCTGGCCGCAGATCGACGAGCTGGCCGAGCGTTCGGCGGCGGCGGGTTTCCGGCTCGAGGAACGCCTCTGTGTGTACCCGGAGTTCGTCCAGCGCGGCGAGCCCTGGCTGGACCCGCGGCTGCTGCCGCACGTCCGCGCGCTCGCCGATCCGGAGACCGGGCTGGCCCGTGAGGACGTCACGCCGGCCGGGCTGCCCTGGCAGGAGCCCGACGAAGGGTTCACCGCGGCAGGCCGTACCGATCTGCACCGCACCATCGACACCACCGGCCGGACCTCCGACCGGCGCGACGACTTCGACGAGGTCTACGGCGACTGGGAGGCGCTGCGCGAGGCGGCCGTCCCCGGCATGGTGCCCTCCCGGATCGAGACCGACGTACGGCAAGCCCTCGAGCAAGCCGCGGACGACCCGACGAAGCTCACCGACGACGAGGCGCTCGCGCTGCTGCACGCGGACGGACCGGCGCTCGACGCGCTCACCCGTATCGCGGACGAGCTGCGCCGTGACGTGGTCGGCGACGACGTCACCTACATCGTCACCCGCAACATCAACTTCACCAACGTCTGTTACACCGGCTGCCGCTTCTGCGCCTTCGCCCAGCGTCGTACGGACGCCGACGCCTACACGCTCTCCCTCGACCAGGTCGCCGACCGCGCTGAGCAGGCGTGGGAGGTCGGCGCGGTCGAGGTGTGCATGCAGGGCGGAATCCACCCCGATCTGCCGGGCACGGCGTATTTTGACATCGCGCGCGCCGTGAAGGAGCGCGTCCCCGGCATCCATGTGCACGCCTTCTCTCCGATGGAGGTCGTCAACGGTGCGACGCGCACGGGTCTTTCCATCCGCGAATGGCTCACCGCCGCCAAGGAGGCGGGCCTCGACTCGATTCCCGGGACCGCCGCCGAGATCCTCGACGACGAGGTCCGCTGGATCCTGACCAAGGGCAAGCTGCCCGCCGCCACCTGGATCGAGGTCGTCAAGACGGCGCATGAGCTGGGCATCCGGTCGAGCTCGACCATGATGTACGGACATGTGGACCAGCCCCGGCACTGGCTCGGGCATCTCCGGACCCTCGCCCGGATCCAGCAGGAGACCGGCGGGTTCACGGAGTTCGTGACACTGCCCTTCATCCACACCAATGCGCCCGTCTATCTGGCGGGCATCGCCCGGCCGGGCCCGACCATCCGTGACAACCGCGCAGTCACCGCCATGGCCCGCCTCCTCCTCCACCCCCACATCACCAACATCCAGACCAGCTGGGTGAAGCTGGGGCAGGAGGGCGCGGCCGAGATGCTCCGCTCCGGCGCGAACGACCTCGGCGGCACACTGATGGAGGAGACCATCTCCCGGATGGCGGGCTCCAGTTACGGCTCGTACCGCTCCGTCAAGGACCTGGTCGCCATCGCGGAGGAGGCGGGCCGCCCGGCGAAGCCGCGTACGACGCTCTACGGAGAGGTGCCCGAAGAGCGCATGCGCGCCGCCACCGCATCCGACGGGCATCTGCCCGAGCTGCTTCCGGTACTGGGCGACTAAGGTCATCAGCCGGTGCGCCTCTGCCGCCCCGGCAAGGGGCGGTTCGGCGGTGAGGGCAGCTTCAACATCCCTGTCCGCGGCCGGCCGGAACGCCCGCTCGGACAGCTCCCGAAGCGTCTTCGGCTTCGTTACCGCAAGCGCCGCCTCGGTGTCGGTCTCACGAAAGGCCGAAGTACGTCTTGATCCCGCCCAGCATGAGCTGGATCCCGATCGTGGAGACGAAGAGACCGCCGAACCGCGTCAGGATGGCTGTGCCCTGTGCCGACAGGTTCACTCTGTTGGCCAGCCACAGGTGCCCCACCGGTATCAGCGCCACGGTGATACCCACGGCGATGAGCGCGGCGACCGGGCCGGACCAGCCGCCGCCGGCCGAGGCGATGGTGATGACCGAGGTGATGGCGCCCGGGCCCGCCATGAATGGAATGGCATAAGGCACCACGATCGAGTCCTCGGCAGACTTCGGCTCGGGCTCCTCATGTGCTCGGGCACCCCCCTGAGCGCGCGAGGGTTCACCGCCGAAGAGCATCTCGAATCCCATGAGGGCGAGCACCAGGCCACCCGCGAACCCGAACGCTCCCATATTGATGCCGACCAGATCGAGCAACTCCTTGCCCACCAGGGCCGCACCGCCCAGTGTGACCGCGATCGTCAGCATGATCCGGCCGACGTACTCGCGTCGCCGCTCAGGCTCGTTCTCGGTGAGCATGCGGAAGAAGATGCCGCGCATGAACGGATCGACCAGCAAGATCATTGAGATCGTCGCCTGAACCGTGAGCTCAATTGTGCTCATGACGTCTCCCGCATGATGCGGAGCAGCCGGTCTCGCCGCCTCCGCCGCCTGTGCGGTGCGTGCCTTCCTGCTCATCGTCCCCCAGGCGTAGTCCCCTCGCTACCTGGCCGGCGGCTGCGTGGTCCCGTACCCCCTCGTGAGGAGGCCCGGTCCAGCGCCGTCGCCCCAAGCGCTCCCCGCCGCCCAAGCGTTCCCGCCCCCCAAGCTCTCCCGCCCGCCCGGGGACTTCGCTCCGCAACCGGAGCGATGGACTGACAGACTGGTCCCGGACCTTGGAGGGGGACCGACCGGAGGGGGATCATGGGTTCGGCACGCCCGTCGATGCACGAGCTGATCAAGATCCGCAGGCGCGCGGGATTCGTGGGACGCCGCGGCGAAATCGCGCTGTTCCGGGAGAACTTCGACGTCTCGCCGCTGGACGTCCGGCACCGCTTCATCTTCCACATCCACGGCAACGCGGGCGTCGGCAAGTCCTCCCTCGTGCGCGAACTGGTGGAAACGGCGCGCGAGCGCCGCGCGCTCACCGCCACCATGGACGAGTCCGTGAACAGCGTGCCGGAGGCGCTGGCTGCCATCAGTGCCCAATTCGCCCAGCAGGGCCATGAGTTCAAGGCACTGGACCGGCTCCTCGCGACCTACCGTCAGCGGCGCTACGAGGCGGAGGCCCTGTCCACCGGGGTGCCGGACGGGCAGCCGCAGCCGCCCTCCGCGGGCAGCATGGCCGCGGCCCAGGCGGGCCTGGTCGCACTGGGCACGGTGCCGGGCGTCGGCGCGTTCGCCGGGGCCGTCGATCCCGCCCAACTTGCCCGGGGCGCTGATCACTTACGAGCCGCACTCAGCGCGCGCTTCGGCAAGCAGGAGGACGTACAGCTGGTCCTCGAACCGCTCAAGGCACTCACCCCCGTCCTGGTCACCGAGCTGAAACGGGTGGCGGCCGACGTCCCGTGGATCACGCTCTTCTTCGACACGTACGAACGCACCGGGCCGTTCCTCGACACCTGGCTGCGCGATCTGATGACCACCGACAGGTACGGCTCGCTGCCCGCCCAGGTCGTCTTCACGACAGCCGGGCAGCGGCCGCTCGACCCCAACTGCTGGGCCGACTGCGTCGACTTCGTGACGGAACTCCCGCTCGCACCCTTCACCGAGTCCGAGGCCCGACAGCTCCTCACCGCCAAGGGCGTCCAGGACGAGAAGGTCGTACGAGAGGTGCTGATGCTCTCCGGACGGCTACCGGTCCTGGTCTCGACGCTCGCTGCCGGCCTCGCCGAGCACGCCGGGAACCCCGGCCGTGTGGACGACCCCAGCGCCACCGCCGTGGAGCGTTTTCTGAAGTGGGAGAGCGATCCGGTCCGCAGGTCCGCGGCGCTGGCGGGTGCGCTGCCGCGCCGCCTGAACGAGGACGTCTTCCGGGCGGCCGTCGACGTCGCATCCGAAGAGGACGCGGCGGGACTCTTCGGCTGGCTGCGCGGGATGCCGTTCGTGAGCGACCGCGGCGGCCGGGCCCAGTACCACGACGTCGTACGGGAGCCGATGCTGCGTCTTCAGCGCAACAGCTCACCTCAGCGGTGGCGCACCGGCCACACCCGGCTGGCGCAGGCGTTCGCCGGATTGCGGGCGGCCGCCGGGGAGGGGCTGGAGCCGGACGAACGCTGGCGGCAGGACGCCTGGCGGGAACTGAAGCTGGAGGAGACGTACCACCTGCTGTGTGCGGAACCGCGGACGGCGCTGCCGGCGGTGCTGCGGGACGGGATCGACGCCTGCGACGCGGGGACGGTGGTGGCCCGCCGCTGGGCGCAGACCGTCGCGGACGCGGGCGGCGACGGCGACAGCGACGTACTGCGCACCTGGGGCAGGGACTGTCTCACGGCGCTCGAGGACGAACAGCACCTGAGCACGGCGGTGCTGGGGCTGCTGCTGGACCGGGGCGCACCGGACGACGAGGGGCGGGTGGCGGCCCTGGTGATCCGGGCACGGGACCACCGCAACACCGGCAGGTACGACGAGGCGCTGCGCGACTACCGGCAGGCGATCACCCTGGACGGGCAGTGCCGGCGGGCGTACTACGGGCGGGGCGAGACCTACCGCCTCATGGGGCGGTCCGAGGACGCCGTCGCCGAGTTCGACCGGGCGCTCGCCCTCGACCCCGATGACACCTGGTCGCTCTCCAGCCGGGCCCTGACCAGGCACGCGATGGGGTGCAAGGAGGAGGCGCTGGCGGATCTGGACCGGGCCCTCGGCATCAAGCCCGGTCATGTGTGGTCGCTGGTGCGGCGGGCGCAGGTGCGGCGGGCGCTCGCGGACACCGAAGGAGCGCTCGCCGACATCGACCGGGCCGGGGTACTCGATCCGGACAATCCGTGGATCGTCGGCGAGCGCGGCGAGATCCTGCGGCACGACGGGCGGTTCGAGGAGGCGGTCGCGGAGTTCGACCGGGCGTTCGCGCTCGACCCGGCCTACTCCTGGGCGCTGGGCAGCCGCGCCATGGCCAAACAGGCCCTGGGCAGGACCGAGGAGGCGCTGGCGGACCTGGGCCGTGCGGTGGAGCTGACTCCGGAGTATGTGTGGGCGCTGATCAGGCTGGCCGAGATCCACCGGGAACGCGGCGACAGCGCAGGGGAGTTCGCGGCGCTGGACCGGGCGGTCGCGAGCGCGCGGTTCAAGGAGTGGGCGCTGGCACAGCGGGGCTACGCGCACCAGCTGGCGGCGCGGTACGAGGAGGCGATCGCGGACTACGACCGGGCCCTCGCAATCGCCCCGGACTATGCCTACGCCCAAGTCGGTCGGGGCCGGGCCCACGAGCGGCTGCACCGCTACGAGAAGGCCCTGGCGGACCTGGACCGCGCGCTGGAGCTGGATTCCGACGAGACCTTCGCGCTGTCGGTACGCGCCGGGGTGCGGCGGGCGCTCGGAGATCTCGACGGTGAACTCGCCGACCTCGACAGGGCGGTTTTTCTCGCGCCGGACCACGCGGCCCATCTCACACTGCGCGGGGAGGCACACCGGCGCGCGGAGCGGTACGAGGAGGCGATCGCGGACTACGACCGCGCGGCCGTGCTGACTCCCGACGACGGCTGGGTCATCGGAAGCCGTGGCCAGGCACTGCGCGGGCTCGGCCGGTTCGACCAGGCGCTGGCGGACCTGGCGCGGGCGGCGGAACTCCAGCCGGACAAGGCATGGATCGCCGCCGAGCGCGGCGCGACCCTCCAGGACATGGAGCGGTTCGAGGAGGCGCGGACGGAGCTGGACCGGGCGATCGCGCTCGATCCCACGTACAGCTGGGCATACCCGCGCCGGGCGGCGGTGGAGTTGGTCACCGGACGGCCGCAGCAGGCCCTCGCCGATCTCGAGCGGTACCGGGAGCTGGGCGGGGACACCGCCGGGCTCGAGCCGCCGCTGCGCGGCCTCATCGAGACGCAGGATGCGGTGACATCCACCGACTGATGCGGTGACACCCGCCCTGATGCGGTGACATCCAGCGGTTGATGCGGTGACACCCACCGACCAAGGGGTCAAAACAGACCAGAAGCCCGTCTGTCCACATACCGTCTCGATCCCTATCGGGCGTCTGAAGCGATCGTTCCCGGTCGATTACAGTGCTGCGCCAGGCATACGTTCGAGGTTCGGGACTCCGGGGAGGGACGCGCGGTGAGCGCAGCAGCCACAGCCGTCTGGGGCCGTGCCGAGCAGCAGGATTTCCGTGCGCGGGTGCGCGGGGCCCTGCTCGGCGGCGCCATCGGCGACGCGCTCGGCGCGGCAGTCTCCGCGCTCACCATCGAGGAGATCCGCGAGGCCCACGGCCCGGAGGCCGTCAGCGACCTCGTGCCCGCCCACGGTCGCCGCGGAGCCGTCACCTCCGCCACCCAGCTGACTCTCTTCACCGTCGACGGGCTGATACGCGCCCAGGTGCGCCGCGACACCGGCGCCTGGCACCCGCCCACCGATGTGCACCGCGCGCATCTGAGATGGGCGGCCACCCAGCGCGACTGGGGCCCCGACGAGCGCCGCAAGGACAATGGCTGGCTCGCCCGCGAGGAGTGGCTCTACACCCGCCGCGAACCCGCGACGGCCTGTCTCACCGGGCTCGGCGACGAGAACATGGGCACCCTCGAGGCACCCAAGAACCCCTCCGCCCGCGACGCCGGCGCACTGGTGCGCTCCGCGCCGTTCGGGCTGCTCGTCGGCTGGGAGCCGCAGCTGGTGTGCCAGCTGGCGGTGGAGTGCGCGGCCCAGACCCACGGCCATCCGACCGCGTATCTCTCCGCCGGCGCGCTCGCCGTCATCGTGCACGGTCTGGCCCGCGGCGAGACCCTCGACGGCTCCGTGCAGCGCGCCCTGGCCCAGCTGGCCTCACGTCCCGGCCACCAGCCCGTCACGGACGGCCTCAAGCACGCGCTCGGCGCCGTACGTCAGGGCATACCGAGTCCGGCCAGGATCGCCTCCATCGGCGAGGGGCACAACGCCGAGGACGCCCTCGCCATCGCCGTCTACTGCGCGCTGGTCGGCGAGGACATCCGGCACGGCCTGCGCCTGGCCGTGAACCACGACGGCCCCTCGGAGACCACCGGCGCGCTGACCGGCTCACTGCTCGGCGCGCTGCACGGCGAGACCGCGCTGCCGCCCGCCTGGCTCTCCGAGCTGGAGGGCCGCTCCACCATCCTGGAGCTCGCCGACGACTTCGCGATGGAGATGACGCAGGGCCCGGCCCTGCACGGCCCCACGGTGACCGCACCCGGCTGGCTGGCCCGCTACCCGCGAACCTGATCCGCGCTACGCGGGTGGACCGGCTCACCCCTCATGGGAGCCGGGCCCACCTGCCTACCGGTGTACGTCAGCCGTCCGCGCCCTCGCGGCCCGGCACCTTCGCGTCGGCGGGCCCGGCGGGCGCCGGCACGGTCGCGGCGGCGAGCGCCGCGTCCGGACCGTCGTCGTCCGTGTTGATCCGGGCGATGACCGCGTCCCGCTCGGGGGTGTCCTCCGGCTTGAGGAAGCCGATCGCGATGTAGAGCACCAGCGAGATCGCGAGCGGTACGGAGACCTGGTACTGCAGGGCCACATCGGTCCTGGCCGTGCCGTCGATCTCGTAGTTGAGGAAGAAGAAGGCGATCAGGCCGGCCGCCCAGCTGGTGAGCGCCGCGGTCGGTCCGGACTTACGGAACGGACGCAGCAGACCCAGCATGAACGGAATCGCGATCGGGCCCATCAGCCCCGCCACCCACTTGATCACGATGGTGATGATGTCCTTGAACGTGGGCGAGTTGACCTGGGTCGCAATGGCCATCGACAGCGCCAGGAAGGAGATCGTCGACAGCCGCGCCGCGATCAGCCCGGCCCGCTCCGACCAGCTCCTGGCCTTCTTGGAGAGCACCGGTGCGATGTCCCGGGTGAAGACCGCGGAGATGGCGTTGGCGTCGGAGGAGCACATCGCCATGGTGTGGGAGAAGAAGCCGACGATGACCAGGCCCAGCAGGCCGTGTGGCAGCAGCTGCTCGGTCATGAGCGCGTACGAGTCGGAGGCGTCCGGCTTCTTCGCCTCGATGAGCAGCGGCGCGCACCACATCGGGAAGAAGAGGACCAGCGGCCAGACGAACCACAGGATGGCGGAGAGCCGCGCCGAGCGGGTGGCCTCGCGGGCGTTGGCGGTCGCCATGTAGCGCTGCGCCTGGTTCCACATGCCGCCGTTGTACTCGAAGGTCTTGATGAAGAGGAACGCCAGCAGGAACGTGACCGTGTACGGTCCGGCGGTCGCGTCGGCGTGCCCCTGCAGCTCGGGCTTGTCCCAGACGGTCCACAGTGTGCTGAAGCCGTCGAGCTTGCCCAGGACCGCGATGAGCATCGCGAGCCCGGCCAGCAACTGGATGATGAACTGCCCCAGCTCGGTCAGGGCGTCGGCCCACAGCCCGCCGATCGTGCAGTAGATGCCGGTGATGATGCCGGTGATCAGGATGCCCTGGTTGAGCGAGATGCCGGTGAAGACGGAGAGCAGGGTGGCGATGGCGGCCCACTTGGCGCCGACGTCCACGATCTTCAGCAGCAGCCCGGACCAGGCCAGGGCCTGCTGCGTCTTCAGGTTGTAACGGTTCTTCAGATATTCGAGCGGCGAGGCGACATGGAGCTTCGAACGCAGCCGGTTCAGGCGCGGTGCGAAGAGTTTGGCGCCGATGGAGATACCGATGGCGATCGGGAGGGACCAGGTCACGAAGGACGTGACACCGTACTTGTAGGCGATGCCCGCGTAGCCGGTGAACATCACCGCGCTGTAGCCGGACATGTGGTGCGAGATGCCCGAGAGCCACCACGGCATCTTGCCGCCGGCGGTGAAGAAGTCGCTGACATTGCCGACGCGCTTGTGCGACCAGAGTCCGATCGCGACCATCACACCGAAGTAGCCGATGAGCACGGTCCAGTCGAGACTGTTCATGTGCCCCCTCCTGGGGTCCGCCTTGTGAACGCCGTTCATGGTCTGTCCATGACTGCGCCCACGACAACGGCCAGATAAGTCAAGGGCAAGTAAAATTGTTCGAGTTAATGACTTCTGTTCATATCCATGACCCACGGAAGGGTGCAAAAAGGCCGCACGGCGGTGATCTGTCCGTGCGGCCGGTCGAAGGGCCCCGGGGGGAAGGGGGTTGAGCGCCGTCAGCCGCTGTCGCGCCGTCAGCGCATCAGCTCACCCGCGTTGACCAGAAGCGACTGGCCCGTGATCGCCCTGGCCCGGTCCGAGGCGAGGAAGGCCGCGGCCTCCGCCACGTCCCCGTCCGTGGCCAGTTCGGGCAGCGCCATCCGCTCGGTGAGCCGCCCGAGCACCTCGGGTTCCGGCACCCCTTCGGTGGCTGCCGTGAACCGGACGTACGCCTGCACCGGCGGCCCCCACATCCAGCCCGGCAGCACCGTGTTCACGCGGATCCGGTCCGGGCCCAGCTCGCGCGCCATCGAGTACATCGCCGAAGTGAGAGCGCCCTTGGACGCCGCGTACGCCGCTTGCCACACCTGTGTGGGCGCGGCCACCGACGACTGCGTACCGATGATGACGACCGAGCCGCCGCGCTCCTTCAGCGCCGGCAGGCATGCGCGGGTCATCCGCAGTGTGCCCAGCAGGTTCACGTCGATGACTCCGTGCCAGGTCTCGAAGTCCGCGTCCGCCAGGCCGCCGAAGCAGCTGTCCCAGGCGGCGACATGGACGACAGCGTCGATTCGCCCGAAGCGCTCGACGGCGAGGGCCGCGAGCGCGTCGCACTGCGCCTCGTCGGTGATGTCGGTGGCGCGGTACGCGGTGTGCGTGCCGCCGGGATCGATCTCCTCGGCCGACTTCACGAGGTTCGCCCCGGTGCGTGCGCCGAGGACCGCATTGCCTCCGTCCCGTACGACTGTCGCGGCGATCTGATGGCCGAGACCGGAGCCGACCCCGGAGACGATGACGGTCTTCCCCTTGAGCAACATCAACGGCCTCCCGGCTATGGCAGTTCTTCTGACGGGGCGTCAGAGTAGGTCCCTGCGTCGGCGGAAGGAAGGGGAGCGGGCATGGTGAGCGAAGACAGGCGGGGCGAAATCACACGCGGCGAAATCACGCGCGACGACATCACACGCGGCGAAATCACGCGCGACGACATCACGCGCGACGAAGGAACGCGCAGCGAGGTGTACGCGGAACTGGCGGGCGTCGGCCCTTACGGGGTACGTCCCGGCCACGCCCTGATCACCATGGTCGAACCGCATCCCGGCCATGAGTACGCGTACAACCGCTGGTACGAGGACGACCACTACTACGCGGGCGCGATGGCGATGCCCTGGATGTACGCCGGCCGGCGCTGGGTCGCCACCAGGGAGCTCCAGCGGCTGCGCTACCCGGAGAAATCGGCGGTGGCCCAGCCGGTCACCGCGGGCTGCTACATCTCCACGTACTGGATCACCGACGGCCGCTACGCGGACCATATGAAGTGGACCGTGGGCATCAACAAGCGGCTGAACCGCGACGGGCGGGTCTATCAGGACCGTACACATGTCTTCACGGCCTTCCAGGACCATGAGGCGACCGTCTACCGGGACGGGGCGGCGGGGCCGCGCGACTATCACGCGCTGGACCACCCGTACGCCGGACTGGTGGTCGAGGTGATCGACGCGGACGGGCCCGAGCAGCGGGTTGAGCTGCTGGAGTGGCTGCGTGCCAGGCATCTGCCGAAGCGGCTGGCGGGCTCTGCGGCGGCGATGGTGACCGTCTTCCGGCCGACGCCGCTGCCGGGTGACCGGATGACCTATGTGAAGCAGGTGGAGGGCGTGGACACCCGGCTGACGCTGCTGTGGTTCCTCGAGAAGGATCCGAGGGAGTGCTGGGAGTCGGCGTTCGCCGGTCTCGACGCGGCGGTCGCCGAATCGGAACTGGGGCGTGTGGAGTTGGTGGCCCCGTTCATACCGACGGTCCCGGGTACCGACCGCTACGTCGATCAACTGCGCTGAGGCGACTGCGCTGAGGCAGCCGGGCTGAGGCAATCGAGCGGTGGGGCGATCGCGCGGCGGGCAGTCGCGCGCGGTGGGGCATGGCCGAGCCCCCTCGGCCGGGACGGCGGACCAGTCGAGAGGGCTCATGTCTGTAGTGCTCTGTGGTGCGTTGTCCTGCTCGGCGTGCGCCTCGGCGCGGCTATCGGCCGAGATTGAACGCGCCCTGGCCCACTTCGTTCACGAATGCGTTCCAGGATTCGGGGACGAAGGTGATCGTCGGGCCGGCGGGCACCTTGGAGTCCCGCACGGCAATCGCCTGCACAATGGGGGACTTGACCTCTACGCATGCGCCGTTTCCCGTGGAGTACGAGGACTTCGTCCAGGTCTCCGTGGCGCCCTGAGTGATTCCCATGTTTGCTCCGCTTCAGCAAGTGGTGTGATTCGCGCCAACGTTCTTGCTGGCGTGATCGACGCTACTCGCCACGGTGGGCGTGCGAGGCAGCCATTCACTCGACCGGATGGCATATCCCATGGGACTCTTCCGCCGCGAGGTGGCGGGGTGTACCGTACGGTCCCCCTCGCCGCCGAAGCGCCTCGCGGAGCCGTTCCAGGAAGCTCAGCGGGCGTAGTCCTTGGCGATGTCCGCGATGAACTGCCGGGTCTGATCCACATTCAGGGCCTGTGCGCGCAGATGCTCGTACATGACGCTGTACTTCTGTACGTCGTTGGCCTTCTCCAGGTACAAGTCACTGGTCACGCCCTCGATATAGACGACGCTCGAGTCCGAGGCGTCGGGGAACTCGAGGATCGCGTACTGGCCGTTGATGCCGGGATGGGCGCCCATCTCGAAGGGCAGCACCTGCACGGTGACATGCGGCAGCTGGGACAGCTCCACCAGATACTCGAGCTGCTCGCGCATCAGCTGCCTGTCGCCGACGAGACGGCGCAGCGCGGCCTCGTCGACCACCACCCACAGACGCAGCGGATGCTCGGCCTCGTTGATCCTCTCCTGGCGGCGCAGCCGGACGCTGACCCGCTTCTCGATATCGGCGGTCCCGCTCTCGGGCAGGGCTCCGGCGATCAGCGCCTCGGCGTACTGCCGGGTCTGCAGAAGTCCCGGGACGACCTGGGGCTCGTAGACCCGCAGGCTCGCCGCGTCGGTCTCCAGGCCGATGTAGACGCTGTACGGGATGTCGCCGAAGGCGTGCCACCAGCCCTGCTGGCGGGAGTCCTTGGCCATCTGCATCAGCGAGTCGACGATCCGGTGGTCCTCGACCTCGTACACGCCGCACAGATCGCGGACATCGCGCTGGCTGATCGAACGGCGGCCGTTCTCCAGGCGGCTGATCTTCGACTGGGAGACGAGCAGGCGCTCCGCCACCTCTTCAGCCGTCATGCCCTTGAGTTCCCGGAGCCGGCGCAGCTCCTGTCCCAAACGGCGTCGCCTGACGGTGGGGTTGACGTTGGACGCCACGGAAACTGCACCTCCGGCTGCGTAGCTGTGCGTATCTACCGCTCAGCAGATTGCCACCAATGGTCGCGGCTGCGCTGGCAAATGGCTACACGCGCGAACGCGCGGGGCAGCGTTTTCGCTGCCCCGCGCGTCTTGTGCGGCTCCCGGACCGGGTCTTGGGGACGTCGATGCGGCGGCTGTGCCTGTGTTCGGTGCGGCTGGTGGTGCGGTTAGTGCGCGGCGACGCGGTCCATGCTCCCGCGGCGCGGTTGCATCGACACGGCCGCCGGCTGGCGACTGCCGCCCGGGGCGGCGGGGTTACGGCGAGGCTGAGCGGCCACACCGTTCTGGACGTCCATCACGGCGTGCGCCACGAGTCCGCCCATGGGGTCGTGCCTGATGAGATCCCGCAGACGGGACCTCGAGGAACGCCCTTCGTTCCCGGGGTACAGGTGCTTGCCGAGTCCGACCGCGTGGGCCAGCGCAGCGAGCGCCGCGGTCCGCGGGTCCGGCGGTACACCGGTGCGGATCGCACTGTCCAGCCGGGCCCTGATGTCCCGGCTGATCGCCGTCTCCGTCGCCTGGTAGCGAGTCGTCGGCAGCACTCCGCACATCTGGCCCGCCACGGCATGCACCATGCCGCACCGCTCCAGATGCGAGAGGTAAATCTGGCGGAGCCCCAGTCGGGGTCCGCCAATCCAGTGGACCGCCCGTACCGGACTGCCGCGTCGGCGCAGCAACTCCAGTGCGGAGTCCAAAGTCGGATCTCCTGTCGGCCGTGGCATCACCACGGCGATACGATCCCCGTCTGGGGCTATCCGTCCTGCTAGAGCCAGCTCTACTAGCTGGGCTCCGGCCAGGCCGAGGTCGAGCGACTGCGGCTGCGCTGTGGTACCCGTGGTCGGGTCCAGAGCGAGCAGCAGAAGCTCTTCCGGAAGTGTTCTGCGGCTCCTGCCCATCCATGCCTCCCCGCGTGGATGAATGACAGGGTGACCCCTCTCACATTGGTCTGTCGAGAGCGCCTGGGTACTTCGTACGGGAACCGGCAGGTATGTCGTTCTCGTCTTTGCGCGGGGGCTGTCCTCTCAGACAGGACACTGGTAGATGGTTCGGACAACACGGGCTGTCGCCTCACGGCGCCCGACACGACGTACGCATGGCGCATGACGCATGACTCATGGAGGCACGGTGGCGGGCGAGTCCCCCGACAAGTCGGAGCAGAGGAAGTCGTCGGGGGAGACGACTTCGGGTGAACGTGACCCGCGGCTTACCGTGTTCCGCCAGGCCTCCCCGGGGGCTGCGGCTTCCGGGGTGGACCAGCCGACGGCGATCTTCAGGACGCCGGCCGAGCCGTCCGCGCCGGCGAGCGCGGAGCCGGGCACGGAGTCGGGCTCGGTGGAGAACGACGCGAGGCTGCGTGCCGCGGTGGCGGCGTGGGTGGCGAGCGCGGACGACGAGGGTGCGCCGGCGGCCACGGAAGCCCCCTCTGAGGCCGCGGAGGCGGAGGTTCCGGCTCGGGGGCCGGGCGGTGCGTCTGAGGGGCTCTCAGGCGACCAGGCGGGTTCCGGCGTTTCTGCGGAGCGGGAGTCCGCGGCCGCCGGCGAGGCCGGGTCTCCGGAGGAGGACGAGGCCGACGTCTCGGGGTCGTCGGGTCAGGACGACGAGGAGGCTCCGGGCGACGAGGCGGGTCCGGGCGCGTCCGCCGAGACGGAGCCCGCGGTCGCCGAAGGCCCGGCCTCCGAGGCCGACGGTGGAGCCGCGGAGCCGGAGTCTCGGGACGGGGACACGTCCGAGTCGCGGGACGGGGACACGTCCGAGTTCGCGGAACCGGGGTCCGCGCCTGAGTCCGAGCCTGCCCACGAGGCTGCGGCGTCGGTGTCGTCGGATCAGGACGCCGTGCAGACCCCGGACGGCGAATCGGATTCGGGCACGTCCACGGAACCGGAGTCCGCAGGCGCCGGGGGCTCGGCCTCCGAGGACGCGAAGCCGACATCGCAACCCGCGTCGTCCGACGAGGCTGCCGCTTCGGCGCCGTCGGGCCGGGACGACGAGGCGAACTCCGGCGACGAGCCCCGTTCGGACGCGACGGCGGAGCCGGACGCTGCGGACGCCGAAGGCCCGGGCTCAGAGGCCGCGAAGCCGGCGGCCGTTCCCGCACCCGTCGGCGAAGCCGAGGCCCCGGCGGGGCAGGACGCCGACGAGGACGGTTCGAGCGAGTCCGCCGCCGCGTCCGCCGAGTCGACTCCGTCGGGCACCGGCACCGGCACCGGCACCCGTACCCGTACCGACGACGCCGCCCGGACAGCACCCCCCAAGGGCCAGGAATCTGCGGATGCAAAGGGCGCCGCAACCGCGGAAGAGGCCGCCCCCAAGCGCGCGGTCGATCAGCCCACCGCCGTTTTCAAGGCGCCCCGGCGGCCCCGCGTCGATCAGCCCACCACCGCGCTCAAGGTGCCCCCGGCGCCCAGGTCCAAGCCCGAGGCCGAGCCCAAGCCCGAGCCCTCCAAGCCCGGGCCCAAAGCCGATGTCCCGCGCTCCAGTACCTTCGTGCCCCTGCGGGCCGACGGCGTACGGAGTCCCGCCGGGGCCAAGTCCCAGGCAGCCGCGCCGCCGGCAGTCACCCCGCCGGCAGTCACCCCGCCTGCAGTCACTCCGGCCGCGGCCACCCCGTCCGCACCCGCCTCGCTCACCGAGGCCGAGCGGACCAAGCAGCAGCCCATGCCGCCGCTGCCGCCGCTCGATCTGCTCGCCGAGCTGACGAACACCCCGCCCCCGCCGCAGACCCCGGTCCGTACGGTCTTCCGGCGGATCAAGATCTGGACGCCGCTGGTTCTGCTGCTCCTGGTCGTCTTTGCGGTCGTACAGGCTGTACGACCGCTCCCGGATCCGTCACTCGCGCTCTCCGCCGAGCCCATGTTCACCTTCAAGGGCGGCCCGCTCAGCCTGCCGTGGCCGGATGAGGGCCAGGGCGCCGTGGAGGTCGAGGGCGTCGGCAGCATCGGTACGTACGGCGCACAGCAGCCGGCTCCGATCGCGAGCGTCGCGAAGACGATGACCGCGTACGTGATCCTCAGGGACCACCCGATCTCCGGCAAGGAGGTCGGCCAGAAGATCACCGTCGATCAGCAGGCGGAGGACGAGTCGAAGAACGACGACGAGTCGACCGCGCAGATCTCGATGGGGCAGCAGTTCACCGAGAAGCAGATGCTTCAGCTGCTCATGATCCCGTCCGGCAACAACGCCGCGCGCCTGCTGGCCCGCTGGGACTCGAAGACCGAGGCCGAGTTCGTCAAGAAGATGAACGACGCCGCCAAGGACCTCGGCATGACCAACAGCACCTACACGGACCCCAGCGGACTGAAGGCCACCACCGTGTCCACTCCGCGGGACCAGCTCAAGCTGGCCAAGGCGGTCATGCAGAACGATGTGTTCCGGGACATCGTCAATACGACGATGACCACGATCCCCGGCATCGACGGGAACATCAGGAACAACAACGACAAGGCTCTGCTGCTGGACGGCGTGGGCGGCATCAAGACCGGTTCGTCCACCCCGGCCGGCGGGAATCTCCTCTGGTCCGCCAATGTCGAGGTCGAGGGCAAGGTGCGTCGCATCGTCGGCATCACGATGGGCGCCCAGAAGGCCACCATCCTCAACGACAAGCTCGACCTCGCGATCGACTACAGCATCAAGGTGATTCAGGCTGCCCAGGCCGGCGTCACCTCCGCCACCGTCGTCAAGAAGGGCGACGTCGTCGGTTACGTCGACAACGGCCTCGGCGGCCGGACGGCCGTCATCGCCACCAAGGACCTCAAGGCGGTCGGCTGGGGCGGCCTCAAGGTCGAGATCGCGCTCAGCGACAGTGGCAAGACGCTCCCGCACTCGGCGAAGGCGGGCGCGGTCGTCGGTCAGGTCTCGGTCGGCAGCGGCACCGGCAAGGTCACCGCACCGGTCGCGCTCCAGCAGGACCTGGTGGAGCCTGGTTTGGGCGACAAGCTGACGCGCCTCGGCTAGCGCTGTGCCGGCCGCGCGGGCGTCCCGGGTCACCGGGGCGCCCGCGTGCTAGCGTCCCGGGGCAACTTCGGGGCGCCGGGACAGCGTCCTTGAGCATGGAACCTCAGTACGGACGCCGGCCCGGAAGCCGGGACGGGCGTCAGCGCGGACGTCAGCACTGAACGTCAGCATGGAGCGCGTCGGAGGTTGGCAGGCCGGGGTACAACGGCACAGCCGGGGAAGACGGGGAGAGCCGCAGTGACCACCGCTGAGCCGACACAGGCGGACGGCAGCAGCCCCGGCACGGGGCTGCGAATACGCCCGCCGCTGCCCGGTCACGCCGATTCCGGATCCGGCCTCGGTCCACAATCCGCTGCCGACCCCGGCCCCATGGCCGATCTCCGCGACCGGCTCACGCGTCACCCGGTGCTCCTCGCGACGGCGCTCGCCGCGCTCGCCCATCTGCTCTGGTTCTTCTTCCTGGCGAACAGCGGCGGCGACATCGCGGCCCAGGACGCCTGGGCCGAGTTCGTCGGCCGGCACCCGGATTCCGCGTACAACCTCGCCTGGTACGGCGGAATGCATCCGGTCTCGTACAGCGTCGTCTCGCCGTATCTGATGTCGCTGGTCGGTGTCCGCTCGACGATGATGATCGCCGGTACCGTCTCGGCCGCCCTGACCGCGCTGATCCTGGTCCGCGTCCGCGCAGTGCGCAATCCAGTGGCCTGCTCGCTCGCCGGGGTCTTCGCGTTTCTCTGCAACGCGCTCTCGGGACGGGTGACCTTCGGTCTCGGCATGACGTTCGCGCTCGGCGCGGTCGCCGCGGTCTTCTGCTGGCCGCACCGCTGGCGTCACAAACGCTGGGCGAAGGCGGCGGTCGCAGCCCCGCTCGCCGGGCTTGCCACCGCGTCGAGCCCGGTCGCCGGGCTCTTCCTGGGCGTCGTCGCGGCGGCGCTCTTCCTGAACAAGCGCCGCCCCGGTGCGTACGCCCTCGGCCTCGCCCCGGTCGTGGTCGTCGCGCTCTCCGCCTGGCTGTTCCCCTTCTCCGGTACACAGCCGATGTCGTTCTGGTCGACGTCGTTGCCGTTCCTCTTCGGAGTCCTCGTCCTCGTCCTCGTACCGAAGGAGTGGCGCACGGTCCGTACCGGCGCGGCCGTCTACAGCCTCGGTACCCTGCTGACCTGGGTGATCGATTCTCAGATCGGGTCGAACGTGTCCCGGCTCCCGATGCTCTTCGCGGGCGTGGTGCTGCTCGCCGCGCTGCCGTACAACGTGCCGAGCTCCCGCAAGTGGTACGCGCTGGTGATCGCCTTTTTGGGCCTGAACTTCTGGATCGGCTTCAAGGGCGTCGACGACATGGTGCGTACGGCCCCGACGGCGTCCTGGAACCGTGAGCTCGCGCCGCTGGTCAACCGGCTCCAGGGGCTCAGCGCGGAGCGTGGCCGGGTCGAGGTCGTGCCGGCCAGCAGCCACCGGGAGGCGTCCGCTCTCGCTCCGTACGTCAATCTGGCCCGCGGCTGGAACCGGCAGGCGGACATGAAGCGCAATCCGCTCTTCTACGACGACGACAAGACGCTGACCTCGGCCGGCTACCGGGCCTGGCTGGACCGCTGGGCGGTCCACTATGTGGTGCTGCCGAAGGGGTCGCCGGACTCCAGCGGTGCGAAGCAGGAGGCTGAGCTGGTGCGTGCGGGCCAGTCGTATCTGACACGGCTCTGGGGCGACGAGAACTGGCAGCTGTTCGCGGTGAAGAACCCGATGCCGCTGGCCGACCCGCCGGCCACCGTGCAACACGCGGGCGCGGGTGAGCTCACGATCCAGGTGAGGACGGCGGGCCGGGTGCTGATCCGGGTCCCGTACTCGCCGTGGCTGAGCGTCGTCGACGAGCAGGGCAAGAAGGTGGAGGGCCCGCAGGAGACGGAAGAGTCGAAGGCGCGTGCCGACGGGCCAAAGACTTTCGTCAATCCCAACGGCTGTCTGCTGAAGGCGGGGAAGGACGTGGACGGCGACGAGTGGACCGAACTCCTGGCGCCGGCGCCCGGTTTGTACCGCCTGGCGGCTCCGTACCAACTGCCGCGAGGTACCGCCTGTCCCGACGAACTCCGCTGACCCCTTACCGCCGTTAACACCTATCTCGCCCCGGTCCGCTGATGCATAGTGGACACCCTTGACATACCGCGCGGTTGGCCTAGTGGGTCAGGTGTGACATGGGTTGCGAACGATGCGGCGGCGACAACAGAGGTTCGCTGCGCGGGACGAGATGCCCCGAGTGCGCAGGAGGCGGAGTGGCTGGTTCGAGAGGCCAGGCCCCGAGTGGGACGTTTGTGGCGCGCGAGACGCTGGCAGGACGTTTCTCCCTCCTCTCCCGAACCGGAAGGATCCTGCTGGTCGGCGCAGCTGTGCTGACGGCGTTCGCCCTGGTGGTCGCGGCGGTCTCGCTGTACGGGGCCGACTCGGAACCGGCCGGGGCGGCGGACGTGCCCGGCGGTGACTCCGACTTCGGCCGCGACGGCCTCGGCGGCGCCCCGCAGCGCATCGTCCCCACGGCGCTGCCCGGCACTCCCTCCGAGTCGCCGACGGGTTCGCCGTCGCCGAGCCCCGGCGGTTCCCGCGGCGAGAAGAAGCCGAAGCCCCCGCAGAACGTCCAGCGCCCTCCGTACTCCGCCTGGGCGGGGCCCGGTTGCACCGGCGGCGGCAGCTATCAGGAGCGCGGCCGCTTCAGCGACGGCGACGACGGCTGGTACACGGTATTCACCGGCGGCCACAAGGGCGACGGTTGCGACGGCAGCTTCACCGCAGTCCCCATGTCGGGCAGTTCGACCAAGGACAGCGGGGGCACGGCGACCTGGTCCTGGTACGTGGGCAGTGGATACACGACCTGCTCGGTGTCCGTCCTCATCCCCGAGAGCGAGCGCGACCGCGATGTGGCGGGCGATCCCACGACGTACACGGTGCTGGCCGATCCTGCCGACCGGGACAGCGCGATCAAGTCCTTCGAGATCGACCAGACGTCACTGAGGGGCAGCGGCCTGATCGTGGAGAAGATCCCGGTCCGCAACCAGCAGCTCACGGTGCAGCTCGTGGACCGCGGCAAGGACTGGGGCAGCGGCGAACTCGAGGGCGCGCACCATGCGGCGGCCCAGATGAGAGCGGACTGCAGGGCCTGACGGACGAGTCGGGCCCGCAGTCGGCACTCGTCGGTATCAGCCGTGCGCGGCTGCCCGCACGGCTTCGTCGCAGATGCCGCATTTCAGCCGATCCCATCTGGGTGCGTGCCAGACGGTGGGATCGGGAGCCGTGTGCACGGCCTTCTCCATGCCGACCGCGGGCCGGCCGCACATCGTCGTGGCCTCTTCCCAGCCGGTGCCGCCCGGATCGGGCCAGTGCACGGCGTGCACGCGGATGGGCTGACGTATGTCGTGACCGCTCGGGCCGAAGTGGTTCTGTTCCTGTGCTGCGTCCTGAATCGCTGTGGCGTACTGACTCATGCGGCCGACCCTAGGCCTGAACCGGGGCCGGGGAGCCCTGAACGCGGTACCTCGTAGGTCCACTCCCCAGACGCCGGCCGTGCGGCCGCGGACACCGGCCGCGGACACCGGTCGCCGACTCGGCGCACTCGCGGACGGGAGTGTGGTGCGCTCGTGGCCTCGGGGGAAGGGGCGGTGCACCCGTCCGGGGCCATTCTGTGATCATGAGGAAGCGGAGAGTGGTGGGCGGAGCTACGGTGACGTCGACCGTTGTTGTGATCACCGGGCCGCTCCGGGCTGTTCCCGGCCGAGGGGCGGGCTGGCATGGCCGAAAAGGGTATGCCCATGCACTTCGCTTTCAGCCGCACTCGCCTCGGCCGGGCCGTCGCAGTGACGTGCGGGGTGTCGGCGCTGCTCGCTCCGTCCGCGACGGCCGGCTCCGGTGCCGCTGCGGTCGAGCCGCCCTCCCGAGGGAGCGTCACATCCCGCGGGGGCGCGGTCGTCACCGTGACCACCGCCAAGGTCGGCGCTCCCGGTAACCGTTCGGTGGGAATCATTCCGTTCAAGGACGCCGTGTACCGGTCCTGCGCCGACGCCCCCGCGACCTCGGCCGGGTGTCTGATGGTCGGCGGTGTCAGCTATCCCTACGAGATCGGACAGCTCGAAGTCACTGTCGAACAGTGGGTGGCGTTCCTGAACACGGTCGATCCCGGTGGGCGCAATCGCCTTGGTCTCTATGAGGACACCGAGAGCTCGTCGGCGTGGCCGAAGTACGGCCAGATCAACCTCACCGCCGGCGCCGCCGACGGCAGGCACTACTCGGTGGCCTATCCGGAGTGGGCGCACAAGCCGTACGGCTTCGCGAACTTCCTGGAGGCGGCACGCTTCGTCAACTCGCTCGGCAACGGTCGACTGATCTCCAAGCGGTCCGGCAGCAACGGCGGCTTCAGCTACGTCACTTACCAGGTCGAACTGTCGGCCAGGACCGAGCGAGGGATGTACGACCTTGCCCGGCCGGATGCGACCCGAACCCGTGATGCCGGCTTCGTCGTGCCGAGCCAGAACGAGTGGATCAAGGCGGCCTACTACGATCCGGGCGGCGGCACCTACTCCTACTGGAAGTACCCGACCAACGCGGGAGTCTTCGGCGACGGCGACGACAGCGCCCCCAGCCCCACCGTCCTCAACCCCACCACCGGCGATGTCACCAACGCGGCGACCCAGCCACTGGCCTCGTACCACGACACCGGACTGCCCGCACCGAGCTGGTGCCCGGCGCCGGTACTGCCCGAATCCTGTTCCACCGTCAACCCCATCGGCCTGGACCCCATCACCTACCCCGAGATCTACCAGGGCAGCCTCAGCACGGTCGGTCAGGCGAGGACCACCTCACCGTGGGGCACTCTCGACCAGGGCGGCAACGCGGTCGAGTGGACCGACACGATCACAGATGCCCCGTCCGGACGGGACTCCGGGCGGGTCTGGCGGCGATTGCACGGCGGGATCTCCAACGCGGAGGCCTTCCAGCTGTGGCTCTCTGCGGTCGGACTGCAGCCGCAGGACAACGTGTTCTACAACCACACCTATCCGTGGTTGGGCTTCCGGATCGGAGTGATCGGCGACCTCGCGTCCGGCACGTCCTGAGCGAGGTTCACGTGCGGCCGGGGCTGCCGGCAGCCACGGGAGTCCGGTCCGGGTACAGATTGTGGTGGACGGCCTTCGCCACGCCCTCGATCGTAGCCATTCCGTAGTCCCACCCCACATCCGGTGACTCGCTTTCAGGGACCCGGTTGTTCTCGGTGAGGACCACGAGGCCGTAGTCATAGGCATGGTTGGTGAACGCACTCATGCTGTTGACTTTCCAGTCTCCGCGGTCCCAGGGGTTCTTCAGACCGCTCTCGGAACGCTGAAGCCATCCGTTCTTGACCTGGACGGCAGCGTCCGGCGGGGCCCCGGCGGGCGTTCCCCACCGCTGATCCTTCTGTACGTCATGCATAAGGTCCAGGATGTAGCCGCGCTCATCGGCGTCAAGGACCGAGTTGTCATCACCGGTGAGCAGCTCGAGCAGTTTGGCCTGGTCCCTCGCCGTGACCTGAGTCAGGCCCATGAACCCTGTTTCGTCAAGGGTGGTGTTCTTCATTCCGGACCTGTCCAGGAATTTCTGGATCTTTTCGGGCCCCAGGCGGTCCCACAGGGTGTACGTCGCGTCGTTGTCCGAGTGCACGATCATCTCCCTGGCCAGGTCCCGCTCATCCTCGGACAAGTGGGTGCGTCTGGCCAGGAGCAGAGCCCCCAGTATTATCGGCTTTACTATGCTCGCGGAGTCGTAGTGCTTGTCCGCCCTGTACGTACAGGAGGTACGGGTGGTTCGGTCGTACAGCACCATCGCGGCTCGACTGTCGCGATTCTTCAGCGACTTCGCTATGTCTCGAGTCAGGGAACTTGCCAGTTCAGGGTTTTCGGACGCGCATTCAATCGGCCCGCCCTTGATCTCGATCAATCTGCCCTTGAGCCGCTGAGGCGTGTTTCCTGTTTTCCGGGCCTCATGGGGTATCAGTATCTCATTGTGTATGGCTGCTGAGGGGGCTGCCGCCGGGGCCGGGGCCGGGGCGGGGGTAAAGGGCGAGGCGGATATCGCGACGGCAGCGGAGACCGTGACGGAAACCGTTCCTGACGTCACCTTTGAAGTCATCTTGCTGAACCGCAACTCTTTCCCTTTCTGTTTTCCGGTCCGCCGGCGTGGACACCGCAGTGTGTCCGGACCCGATTTCACCCACAGCAGGGTCTGCTGAGTATCTGTTCGGCGATTCGGTGCAGCGCTTGTGGCGTGACATTACAAGCCTGGGATGAGCCTGGCCCGTCGGGGCAGCCGATAGGACTAGGCAGGCTTTTCCATGGGAGCCGATAAGGTGAAACAGGTCCTCCGAATGGGCCCTCTTCACCGGATTGTGCGATCGGCCGGGCGTCCCTTGTTCACCGAGCGGACCGGCCTGCCCCTCCCCGGCCGGCACTACGTGCCGGACTCGCCGCCCGCGTGGGCACGAGTGGTTGTCATCGGGTCGGCTCCCGCTGCTCGGTGAGCCCTCAGGACGGCTCGGGCGGCCGACTTGGGATGGTGGCTTCCGTATCAGGCGCTGGCGGATGCGCGCCGGATCGCGTCGAGCGCGCGCGCCACGTCGTCGTCGGTCGTCGACCAGTTGCTCACCGAGATCCGCATGACGCGACGGCCGTGCCAGGTGGAGCCGCTGATCCACGTCGTTCCGTCGTCGAGCAGCCGGGCGAGTACCCGCTCCGTGCGTTCGTCGTTGCCGAACTCGGCGCAGACCTGGGTGAATACCACTTCGTTGAGGACTGTCGCGCCGTCGATCCCGTCGATCCCGGCGGCGAACGCGGAGGCGTGTCGGCACAGCCGATCGACGAGGTCGGCCACACCTGACCGGCCGAGGGACCTGAGCGCGGCCCACACGGTGAAGGCCCTGCCGCGCCGGGAGAGCTCGGGGACCTTGTCGACGGGGTCGCCGTGTTCGGCCTGGATGAGGTAGTCGCCGCGCAGGCCCATCGCCGCCCGGACCGCGAACGGGTCGCGCACGATGGCGAGGCCGCAGTCGTAGGGAACGTTCAGGGTCTTGTGGGCATCCGTCGCCCAGGAGTCGGCGTATGTGTAACCCGCCGTCAGGTGCGCGTAATTCGGGGAGGCGGCCGCCCACAGTCCGAAGGCGCCGTCGATGTGCACCCATGCATCTGCCTCGCGAGCGGCACGGATCGTCTCGACGAAGGGATCGAAGGCGCCGGAGTGGATGTCTCCGGCCTGGAGGACCACGATCGTGGGACTCTGCCCGCCGGCCGCCAGGGTGTGCCGCAGCGCCTCGGGCTCGATGCGTCCCTGATCGTCCGCCTTCACCAGTTCGGGTCTGCCGAGCCCCAGATAACGCAACGCGAGGTCAATGGCCATGTGGCGGTCCTCGCCGACGATGACGTGTACAGCGGGCCCAGCTGCGAGTCCGTCGCGGGCGACGTTCCAGCCGACGCGCCGCAGCACCGCGTCGCGCCCGGCGGCGAGGCAGGTGAAGTTCGCCATCGTGGCGCCTGTGGTGAAGCCGACGGCGCTGTCGCCCGGCAGGCCGAACAGATCGAGCAACCACGCGCCGGCGATGTCTTCCGCCGCCGTGTAGGCGGGCGAGACCGCGCGCATCACGCAGTTCTGGTCCCAGGCGCTGACCAGCCAGTCTGCGGCCAGCGCGGCCGGTTCAGTGCCCCCGACGACAAACCCGTAGAAGCGGCCGCTGGGAAACGCGGTGAGGCCCGGCTCACAGGCCGTGACCAGCAGGTCGATGACGTCGGCGGGCGCGCTCGGACCGTCGGGCAGTTCGACGCCGAGCGCGCTCACGATCTCGTCGACCGAAGCGCGGGCGGGAACCGGCCGATCGGACAGGCTCGCCAGCCAGCGGACGGCATGGGCGTATGCCTGTCGGAGCGCCGTCTCGCGCGCGTCCATACCTCGGACTATGAGACAGCCGCCCCCGCCGCGCAAGCCACGACTCGCGCGGTCGCTCCCACGCCCTTGGCCACCGTGCAGCAGAAGGAATGAAGCGCGACGATGGAAGCAGGCTGATACCCGGAGGTAACGATGGCAGTCAGCAAACCCCGCTACGACTGTGACGTGACCGTCCTCGGCGGCGCTTCGCCATGACTGGCGCATCCAGCGTTCCAGGCCCCCACCACCCGCCCGGCCTCGCCGACCAGACTGTCGTGGTGATCGGCGGCAGTGCGGGTATCGGACTGGAGACCGCCCGCCAGGTACGCGCAGGCGGCGGCCGGCTGGTCCTCGTCGGCCGCAACCCCGACCGGCTGCAGCAAGCTGCCCAGGAACTCGATCCTGTGGGCACAGCGGCGTTCGACGCCACCGACACCGTACGCCTCAAGCAGTTCTTCCAGGATCTGCCCGGGCCGGTCGACCACGTGATGGTCACAGCCGGCGGCCCCGCCTACATGCCCCTGGAGGACATGGATCTCGCCGTCGCCCGCGGCCACTTCGGCGAGCGCCTTGCCATGACACTCGCGGTCGCCCTCTACAGCCGTGACAAGGTCCGAGCCGGCGGCACGCTGCTGTTCATAGGCGGAACCGGCGGTCGGCGCCCCGGTGTCGGCCTGTCCGTCGTGTCCGCCCTCACCGCGGCTCTGCCCGCCCTCACCGCCAACCTGGCGCTCGAACTGGCGCCGATCCGGGTGAACCTCATCGCCGCAGGATTCGTCGACACGCCCCTGTCGGCCTCGCTCCTGGGCGATCAACTCGATGCCCGGCGCGAGGAGCTGCGCGCCACCCTTCCCATCCGACGCGTCGTCGGCCCGGCTGACGTTGCCGCTCTGGCCGTGCACATCATGTGCAACGACGCGCTCACCGGCGGAACGTACGACATTGACGGTGGCCAGCAGCTCATCTCCCACTGAGTAGGAGGGAGCAGATCCTGCCTGGACGTGCTTGCTGAGGTGCTTGCTGACGTCGTCGGCGAGCACGGCGTGCAGATGCCGTCGGCGGCCGCGTTTCAGTTCCTCTTCGGTCTTCCCGCTTCAGTCTCCCCGCCGCGCCGCCGCCTCCTGCAGATACGCGGAGATCATGGCGACGTCGTCGGCAATGTCCAGTACGCCGTTGACGTCGGTCGTCGGGGTGGAGGCGCCGTTGACGCCGGCGTAGAAGACGTCGAAGCGCCCGTTGCCCTTGTCCAGGTATCCGGCGATCGTGATGGCGCCGACGCCCAGGCGGTTGTTGAGTGCGTCCAGCCCGACGGCGGCACCGGTCTTGGCGAACACCTTTCCGCGCGCGGGGCAGTCGCGGCAGTTGTCGGCCAGCAGGCCGTCGACGCCGAGGATGGGAAGCGAATCCCGGAATCGCTGCGCCTCGGGGGTGCGCAGCCAGTACGTCAGCATCTGCACCAGGGCCTTCGGCGTGGCCCGGTCGACGGGATTGCCGCCCCGGCCGTCCGCGAGCTGCACCTGCTTGCGGTCGACGCCCGCGTTGTCCAGGAAGTCGGCCAGGACCGGGAAGCCGTCCATGCAGTTCCGGCTGCCTGTCGTGACGGCCATCAGGCACATGCCGAGGTTGGCGCCAAGGTTGTGGCTGACCTTGAGGATGAGCTTGGCGTACTGGGCGTAGGGCGGGGATGTGTACGTGCCCACGCGTGGCCGGCCCTCGTATGAGGCGGGGAGCCGGCCGACCGGGTTGGGTCCCGTCGGGTTGGCGGTGACCTCCACCCCGGCTCGTTCGAGCGCCTCGATCAGCGCGGTGCGTCCGAAGGCCGCCGGGTCGGAGATGTCGGACACCTTCAGCGCCGGTTCGGCATCGGCCGCGATGGTGCCGGACAGCTGGATCCGGGTGCCGTTGTCGGAGGTTGTCACCTCGACGTCGGTGGGCTCCCCCGCTGCGACGGTCTTCACTGTCGACGTGACGCGGTACGGGGCGACTTTCGGCCGCCAGTCCAGCTGCGCGGGCGCGCCGGGGCGGTCGCCGGGAGTGGTGAGCAGGTCGATGAGATTGTCGTTGATGATCAGCGGGCTCGGGGTGGGGTCGAAGAGGGGCTCGGGCATGAAGAGCCGGTCGTCGACGATCACATTCCCGTCGACACGGGTGATGCCGGAGCGCCGCACCTGTTGCGCGATCAGGTCGATCCCGGCGAGTGGGTTCTCCGGGGTGAGCGTGGCGCCGGGGAAGCTGTTGGCGTACGTGTGGTCGAGGTCGGTATAGGCGACCGTGCCGTCGGGGCGGGTTCTGCCGCCCATGGTGAGGTCGCCCTGGGCGACCAGGTCGAGATTGCCCTCCAGGGTGCTCCCGCGCCGCTCGCCGACCGCGTAGACCGGCGTCCTGAAGCGGTGGTCGCCGCCGAGGGTCTTCCATGTCCCGGACACGCTGAACAGCTTGGCCGTCGACCCGGGTATGAAGAACTGCTCGGCGAACCGGCTGTGGACCACGCGCCCGCTGTCCGGATCGCGCTGGAGCAGGCCCCACTGGGCGTTGGGGTAGTCCGGCTTCCGCATGATCTCCGTAATCCGCGGGTCGAGCGGGTCGGAACCGCCGTCACCGGGTGTCGGCGCCGCCTGGGCTCCCGTACTCGAAGCCAGGGCTCCGAGCAGCAGGGCGCAGCATCCGGCGACAACGCGACGCCGAAAGGACCGTGGATTCTCTCCTCGCACCACAGCACGCCCCGTTCGTCAGGGGGTCTCCACCCCATCGGGTCAGGTATGCACCGCATGGGGCGCCGGATGTGCGCGGCGCGGACGGCCATTGCCCGATCGGCGCGGCACATTCGTCCGAAAGCCGTGTGCCGCCCAGTCGTGACAGCCGTCCCGGACTCTGGCCCGATCCTTCGTACAGACCTGCGGCCCCGGCGGTCTCGTTGCCATAGCCCCGGAGTCCACATTCTCCCCCGAAGGTCCACGCGGTGCCATATGACCGGTTTACGCCGTAGTAGGGCTGGTCCTTCTCGTCTGGCTGCTGAAAGGACTTGAACCGAGCCCAGAGGATTCGGCGGCCTACGTGAAGCCCTGCCACTCTTGCCGGTTCAGCGTTCACGGTCGCTCAAGGCCACCTGGGTAGTCCGTCGTTGATGCCAGGCCCGTGACTGTCCGCCGCTGTGCGTCGGAGTTGTCACGCAGTTGGACACTCACCGGCAGTTGGACACTCACCGATCGCTGCAACTCGGGGTGCTAGCTGTATTACCCATGCCCACAGCCTCGGCCGCGCTGGTGGCCTTCTCCTGAGGGATCGCGCCTGCTTGCGGTGCCTGTCGCACGGCCCGGTTCATCGTGGTGAGGACGGCCAGGCGAGCAGCCATGCTCCGCAGAGCCAGACCATGGGCTTGGCGCCCAACGTAGTGATCAGCACGCCGCCCGCGAGCGTGCCGATCGACAAGGCTCCCGTGGTGAGTGTCGAGACCGCGCTCGTCGCGCGCCCCCGCAGCTCATCGGGTGTGATGGCCGGCTGGTGAGTGGTCATGGCCACGGTGTAAACCGGCGCGACCAGCGACTCGGCAGCCCGTTCCACAGGGTCGTAATGCCGGAAGTAGTTGTAGTTGAGGCCGGTTTCGGGGTCCGCGTAATGGCCGGGGGAAAACCGCCCGCTCCGAAGAACTAAACTTCTCCCAACACACCGTATCCCCGAATGACTACGTGGAGAAGATGCGCTCCGGGGAGTGGGTTTGGCGACGCCCCCGGAACAGCGCTGAAGGTCATGGAAGTGGACGGCCAACTGGTGTCATACGGCAACCGAAGTCAGAAGGCGCATGAATTCCGTGCGGAACAGAAATGAACTAGGCGAGCCAGTCCCCCCGACGGGCTCCAGGAGAGGCCGCAGCACGTGCGCAACGGAAAATACAAAAAGAAATGACCGCGATCGAACGCCTATGGGAAGACTTTGAGCTCCCCATCAGAGATGCACTACACTCCGCCGACGGGCACTCCTATGATGTCGCCCTCGATCCCGACGCGCCGAGTGGTTTTGCGGTGCTCGCCCCCTTCGGCCTGGATGAGATGCTGGAAAGCGATCCGTCTTGGACATCTTCGGTTGATGGGCTTGCCGTAGTAGACCTGGGGAGGAAGGGGCTGCTGTGGGGCGGCGAGGGTTCGTACGGGTCAGAGGGGTTCATCGCACGTTTGACTGCTGATCGTGCGCTGATTTGGGCGATTTTCTTCATGGAATCCAATCCATTTGATCGGATCCAGCTGTCCAACAATGTCGCCACCTTTAGCTCAACCTCCGGGGTCGAGATTACAGTTGACATCGAAGATCCACGCACTCCAATCTCTGGACCTGTGTCGAACCGAATGGCATAGGGATCATTTCCTCCGGTAGTAGGTCAGCGCAGCGGGAGCACAAGAGGGTTGCACAGGGTGACACCGTTTCCGGCACCGACAGGCGTGCGGAAACGGTCCCCGAAGTGGAGCCCGAACCCGCCGAGGCGGAGCCCATGCTTGATCCACTCACGCCAGGCATCCGGCGCCGGCCGGGGATCCCGCGAGCCGTGATGAGTCCTGCGGCGTCCGTCGGTCGTACTGTCGAACCCGTTACCGAGGAGGACTTCTGATGCGCAGAGTGACCTATTCGATGGGCGTCTCACTTGACGGCTACATCGTCGGGCCGGACGGCGCCTTCGACTGGACGGCGCCCGACGAGGAGGTCTTTCGCTTCTGGATCGACGAGATTCGAGGGGTCGGCGTCCACCTGTTGGGACGACGGCTGTACGAGACGATGCTGTACTGGGAGACCGCCGACCAGGATCCATCGCTCGACGACTCAATGCTCGAGTGGGCCGCGCTCTGGAAGCCGCTCCCGAAGGTGGTGTTCTCGACCACGCTGTCGGCGGTGCAGGGCAATGCCCGCCTGGCCTCCGGCGGCCTGGCGGAGGAGATCGAGCGGTTGCGAGTCGAGCCGGGGGAGGGAGACATCGCGATCGGCGGCGCGACTCTCGCCGCCGAGGCGGCCGCGTCGGGTCTGATCGACGAGTACCGGGTCGTGGTCTACCCGGTGCTGGTTGGCGGTGGCATTCCGTTCTTTCCCCGGCGCGAGCGCCGGGTGGATCTCGAACTCGTCGAGACCCGCACCTTCAGCTCGAGTGTCGTCTACCTCCGCTATCGCGTGGCTCGCTAGTGGCACGTGCGTGGCACGGTCGCGATCATGCGAAAGGGCCAGTTCGAGAGGATCAAGCCGCACCCATCAGGGTGTCGGGGCCCTTGGCCTTGTGCGCGGCCACGCGGTTCGAGGACCAGCCGGGCTTCGACGGCCCGGCCCTGGGCGAGCAGCAGCATCCCGATGTTGTGCCGTAGCTCCACGGCTTCCTCGCCCACGTCGCTGTCGACGGCCCGCACGACGTTCAGCACGCCCTGGAGCGCGGCCGGCGCGTCGGTGACCTGGCCGAGTTCGGCGCGGCACCGGGCTGCCTGGGCGCGGCAGGCGCGGGCCTGCTCGCCGGTGGGTCCGGCGATGCGGGCGTACGCGTCGGCGAGGGCGTCGAACTCGGGGAGAGCGGCCCGGTAGTCGCCGCCGAGGAGGCGGATCGCTGCTCGCCGGCGGCGCAGCCTCAGGACCTGCTTGTTCTCGGAGCCGAGGGCGAGGGCCGCGGGTTCGATGACCTCGCCGAACACCTCGGCCGCCGAAGGTGTAGGGGGTTCCCTCATGCTTCGGCCGGTCCGACACGGAACGCTGATCCGGGCAACCGGCTGCCGTGGAACCGAACAGAAGGACACCTATGAGACGTCTCTCCGTAATCCGCAACGCAGGGCGCGCAGTGCTCGCGTCGGGAATCGTCGCGGCGCTGTTGTCGGGCGGCGTCGCGCATGCCACGGATGCCGAACCGGGGCCAGCAGGCACGGCACCGATCAGCAACTCCGCCAGCGGGCCGTCGATCTCCGCCGACGGCCGCTTCGTGGCTTTCACTTCGCTGGCAAGGGATCTGGTGGCTGGCGACACCAACCGAGCGGACGACGTGTTCGTCCGCGACCGGCAGACCGGCGTCATCACCAGGGTCAGCGTCGACTCCGCGGGCAACCAGGCCAACAACGTGAGCCGGAATCCGTCGATCTCCGCCGACGGCCGCTACGTCGCGTTCGAGTCCTTCGCGACGAACCTGGTGGCCGGTGACACCAACCGCTACCGCGACATTTTCGTGCACGACCTGCAGGCCGGTGAGACGACCAGGGTCAGCGTCGGCAGGCACGGCGAGCAGAGCGACAGTGAGAGTTTCCATCCGTCGATCTCCGCCGACGGCCGGTTCGTCGCGTTCGACTCTCCCGCGTCGAACCTGGTGTTCGGCGACACCAACGACATCCACGACGTCTTCGTGCGCGACCGGCAGACCGGTGAGACCACCAGGGTCAGCGTCGATTCGAACGGTCGCCAGGGCGACGACGTCAGCCAACTGCCGTCGATCTCGGCAGACGGGCGCTACGTCGCCTTCTCCTCCGGGGCGAAGACACTGTCCCTGTTCCCCGACAACAACCACGCGGACGACGTGTTCGTACACGATCAGCTGACCGGGTACACCGACCGGATCAGCGTCGGTACCGACGGCAACGAAGGCAATTCCGCCAGTCGCACGGCGACCATCTCGGCCGATGGCCGCTACGTCGCGTTCGAATCCACGGCGTCGAATCTGGTGACGGGCGACACCGGCGGTCCGATCGACACCGACATCTTCCTGTACGACCGGGTTACCCGGACGACGACGCAGGTGAACCTTGGCCCCAATGGCCTGAGCGACAGCGGAACCCCCGGCCAGGAGCGGACGACGCTATCGGCCGACGGCCGCTACATCGCGTTCGTGTCCGGCGAGGACAAGCTGGTGACCGGCGACACCAACTCACGCTGGGACGTGTTCGTGCGAGACCGGGTGACCGCCACCACGACCAGGGTCAGCGTCGCCAATGACGGCTCGCAGAGCGATGGGTACAGCTACAGCCCCTCGATTTCGGCCGACGGCCACCACGTCGCTTTCACGACCAGCGCGACGAACCTGGGCGGTGACGGCACCAGCCGGAAGTTCAACCTGTACGTACGCGACCTCGGCAACTGAGTCGTTGGCCGCCGTGGCGTCCTCAATCACGCGCCGCGGCGGCCCACACGCCGGCCAGAGCAGCACGACCGGAGACGCCGACCTTCGCGTAGACCCGGCCCAGGTGGACTTCGACGGTCTTGGGACTCAAATGCAGCCGGAGGCCGATGTCCCGGTTGGTCAGGCCGTCCGAGACCAGGTTGACGATCTCGACCTCACGGGTGGTCAAGTCGAACCGCTCGGCACCGCTTTCGGGCCGGGGGCCGCGCGCGTTCAGGCGCCGCTCCTCGCGTGCGACCTGCGGCAGGAACAGTTGCGCGTCACACCGGGTGAACAACGCGCGAGCGGACACGAGGTGCGCACGGGCCTGGTCGATCGCCCCGCTGCCGCCGAACGCCGTCGCGGCGAGCAAGTGCGCCCGCCCGGCCTCCACGGCCGCCCCGATCCGGCCGAACGTGCCGGCAGCGGCGACAGCGAGCGGTGCGGCTGCCGCCGGATCCGTTGGCAGCGTGGCGATCACGCGGGCCTGCTGTGCCATGGCGGTGCGCAGCGGAAGCTCGAGCCGACCGGCCGCGTCCTCCGCTCGGTCGGCCCATGCCGCGGCCGCGGGAACCCGGCCGGCCGCGACCTCCGCCTCCGTGAGCATCAGGTACACCAATGGCCTGGTGCGGAGGCCCACCGAGGGCAGATCGGCCCCACCGCCACTGGTGAGCAGCAGCTCGATGCAAGCGTGCGGATCACCCGAGTGCAACATCGCCTGCGCCAGCATCGCCTCGGCCTGGCCACTGCGCCAGGAACTCATGGCCGTCGCCTGGTCGTCGACGACGATGGCCTCCTTACCCAGGCGGATCGCCTCGGCCAGGTCGCCGCGCCAGGTGGTGATCCAGCACCCGAAGGTCAACGCCATGACGCGCAGCTCCTCGCTGCCGGTCAGTTCCGCCGACTCCAGGCTGTCGTCGAAGCAGCTCGTCGCCGCCGCCAGCTCGCCGAGGTAGGCATGCACCATGCCGCGGATCGCGGTCAGCAGCGCGATCTTGTGGGACTGCCTGCTCGCGCGAGCCAGTTGCAGGCCACGGCTCATGTGCCGGCTCGCCGCCGTGAGCCGGTCGGCGGAGACTTCCGACCAGCTCAGCCAGAACGCCGCATCGATGTCGCGGACCAGGTCGCTGTCGGGCAGCGCGTCCAGGAGTGCGGCCGCCTCGTCCAGCCGGTCCGCCCGCCGGTCGATGAGCGTTGCGGCCGACAACGCCGTCGCCAGCAGCATCGGATCCCCGACTTCCCGCGCGGCGGCGATCGCCTCGGCCACCCGGTCCTGTCCGTGCTCGCGCTCGACACTTTCACCGGCAATGAGCGCGACGAGCAAGACGGCCGCCGAGTGGGCGTCAACACCTTCGACGCGTTTCCACTCGCTGTGCAGCATCGCTCTGGCCTCGGTGTAGCGCCCGAGAATCTGCTCCACCGTCGCACAGGCCCGCGCTGTCTGTGCCCGGATCTGGGTGAGTTCGGCAGGCAGGAGCCGAAGCACCTCGTGCAGGGTTTCCCTGGCCTGCCGCAGGTCGCCCGTGGCGCCGAATGTGTGTGCCAGTCGGCCGAGCAGGATCAGGCGCTGCGGCGTGGCCGACTCCGAGTCGGGGAGCAACCGGATGGCCGCCCGCAGGAAGTGCCCGGCGGTCGTCGGCGTGGTGTGCATCGTCGCCTCGGCCGCCTCGGTGAGCGCCGCGACCGCCTCGAGGTCACCGCGGGCGGCGGATCGCTCCACGTGCCGGGCGAACTCGGCCGGCGGCGTGCCCCGGCTCCGGAGTGCCGACGCGGCCCGGCCGTGTGCCTGAAGCCGCCAGCCAGGACCGGCGTCCTGGTAGGCGACGCTGCGCACCAGCGGATGCCGGTACCGGAACCGGCCGGTCGCTCCGTCCAGCCGCACCAGGTCACGCTCGGCGAGCCGGTCGAGCGCGGCGAGCACGGACCCGGCGTCCATTGCCGCTGTTTCAGCGAGCGAATCAGTCTCGAAGTCGTCACCCACGACCGCGGCGGCGTGCGCGACGACCCGCTCTTGCGGGGTCAACGCGGCCAACTCGGCGGCGAGCACCGCGTGGACCGCCACCGGGATCGCCCCGTCGGGGTGGAGCGCCGCATCACCGACGGCGATACCCCGCTCACCGGCCCGCACCAGGGCTTCCAGGTAGAACGGGTTTCCGCCACTGGCCTGGTAAAGCTCTTCCCGTCGGGAACGGCCCAGCCTTTCCGGCATGAGGTGGCCGGCATCGGCTTGGCTCAGCGGCGCGAGTTCCAGCAGCTCGGCCACCCCGTCGGTCGCGGCGCGGGACAGTGTGTGCCACAGCCGCAGCGACGTCTGCCGGGGCCTGCCCGCCAATGCCAAGACCAGCCGCGCCTGGGGCGGGTGGCGCAAAAGGTGGTCGAGCAGCTCGACCGAACCCTCGTCCGCCCAGTGCAGATCGTCGAAGACGAGCACCAGCCCGGACGGCTCGGCGACCAGCTCCAGCAACGCCCGAACCGCCCGGTGCAGCCGGTACCGCTCCGCGTCGACCAGGTCGGCGGGACCGGCAGCGGGAATCGCCGGGAACACGGTCGTGAGAAGTGCGAGCTGCTGTTGCCCGAGGGCGGCGAGACGCTCCGGGCCCAGCTCGGCGAGCTGGTCGTCGAGCGCGTTGACGAACACACCGAACGGGATGTGGGACTCGAACTCCGCCGCGCGTGCGCTGCGGACCGTCCATCCTGCTGTGTCCGCGAGCTTCCCCAGCTCCGTCAGCAGCCGGCTCTTGCCGATCCCCGGTTCGCCGGTGACCGCGACGCACCAGGTGCCACCTTCGCCCGCCAGCACTGCGCGCAGGATCGCGACTTCTCGCGCCCGGCCGGGTAATCCGCCGACGGGCTCCCCTCTCGCTTCGTCAGTCATGCTGGCGTCGACTCACTTTCCGTCTGCGACCAGGCGATGGTATCGACGCTCACGCGACCTCGGCAGGCGGCCCAGCCGATCACCTCAGTCCACATCGGACAGATGACGTGCTGACCGAAGTCCGTGAATGCCACATTGACGGCGCCTATCTCCCTCAATTTGGCATTCACGACCAAAGTCGGGCGGGCATGAGCGCATTCGCGCGACGTCCGATTGCGGAGCGGGTGCGGTGAACCGAGGGCGAGACCCTGGTCCACGGCGAGCGGTGGGAGCCCGGCCCCGATCCGCGGCGTGAGCCGGCCTGGTACGACGACGGGGATCCACACGACGAGAACGATGAGCTGGTGAACGAGGAGCACGAGCAGAGCTGAGGGCCAACGCGGGCCTGGTCACAGGCGGTGGCGATATCCGGGCAGGCGATGCGCACCTCGTCGAGCTGGTCTTGTTCCACGGCTGAGCCCGTCGCGCGGCCTCATGATCCATTTCGTGCGCCTCGCGAACGGTCGGGCCGGGTGGTCGATGTCCGGGCCGCCGATCGTGTCGATGAGGCGGCGGAGGCGTTCGCGGCGACGGAGCTGGCCTGCCGCGCGGTGGATTGGGAGTTCGTTCCGGGCCGGGTCCCGGATGCGGTGCTGATGGCGAACTTGCGGTGGCTGTCGCGCTACCGCAGACGGCGGTACCTGCGCCAGGAGGTCGCCGATCGGCTGGTGGAGGTCTTCAGCGAGCCGCGGCCGTTGCGGCGAAGACCTTCGGCAGGCTGAGCATCTCAGTCGGGGCCGGGTCGAGAGGGGGCCGATGCGGGGTTGTACGCAGTGGGCCTGGACCAGGGTGCGTCGACGTCGCCGGATTCCGGCCGTAGCCCGAGCTCGCGGAGCTGGTTGACCGCCATCATGGCGGTGAACACCGGATTGGGGTTGGCGCCCCCGACTCCCAGATCCGCGATGGCTTCCGTGTAGCGGGTGAGGAACGCGCTTGGCTGAACCTGTTTGCTCTCCTCCGTCAGCCTGAGTGCGGACGCCTGCATGGCGGCGGCCTGCTCCAGCAGTCCGTCCAGGTAGGCCACCACCTCAGCGCCACGGCGCACGGCGAAGGTGTGCCCGTCGGTGAGGAGCGTGGCTTCCTTTTCCTCGAAGAGGACGGACACGGCGCCGAGCACGGTCTGGATCTTGAGCTGATCGGCGTCTGCCATCGCACCGCAGGCCCCGTTGCCCTCGTCGGACAGGTGCAGGACGCTGCAGTCGCTCAGGTGCACGATCACATGCCCGGCGCAGTGGCCATGGCTTCGCAGCACGCGGACCGCTCCGTCGGCGAAGGTCCAGCCGGTGAATCGAAGCGGGCCGATCCGGATCCGCTCCAGCGGTCGCTCCTCGTAGGTCCGGGTCGTCGCACCGAACGGCCGCATGGGCTGGCAGATCGACACCACCTTGTCGGCGAGAGCGGACGACGCGGGCAGCGACGCGAACCCGGAGATGCGGTCGAAGGATCGCACCCAGTACGACGCCGGGTCTCGCATCTGGTCCAGGTCGGGGGCGGGGACGTAGTGCTCGGCCGGTACACCCAGCTCGTCAGCCAGGTCGTTGTTGCCGACGTGGTCGGGATGCCCGTGCGTGGTCAGCACCAGTGCCCGAGACCAGGGTCCGACCCGGTCGGTCGCCGCCCGCAGTGCCGCGCGGAAGGCCGTCGTGACGCCGGTGTCGACAATCACCAGGGTGTCGCCGGCCCGGTGCACGAGGGCGTTGGCGACGTCCGGCTGATCGCGCTCGAATTGCAGTTCCTGCCCGAGGACCAGCACGGTCCGGTCGTCGATCTTGATCAGGTCACCGAGTGCGGTCATGGGTCCTCCCGCGGGCTCGTCCGGGACAGTGGTCACTGCACGCCGAACCCATCCTCGGGGTCAGCGCTTGAAGGAGTCCTTGGTCCTCTCTTTCTCGCCCCGCATCTTGCCCCGTGCTTCGAGGGCGGCGCCCTTTGCTGCGAGGGTCTCCTTGTGCACCGCGTGGGCCGCCTTCCGCACGGTCTTTCCGACGACCTGTTCGGCCTTCGCCTTGGCTTTCTCTCCGGCACTCATCTCAGTACCTCCGCGCACTCTCACTGGGCGAGTGCCCTTGAGAAGCAGGACAAAACCACCTTGCGGGGCGCCCCGATCCGGGATGCACGAGGTCCCGTGGGTCTGGGGGACACGACGGGGCCGGAACCGTGGCGGCCGGCCGCCACGGCGCGGGTGCGCCGAACGCCTTCGCCGGTTGAATGGGGTCTAGCTGCGTGTAACCCAGCCACCGGTGGTATGGGTCTCTGCTGTCTCCCTTTACCCAG